>NZ_CAXTNP010000092.1:0-26363 GCF_964245575.1 uncultured Nostoc sp.
CCCCAGTCCCCAGTCCCCAATCCCCAATACCCAATACCTAAAGATTAATAAATGGATTAATAATTGTTGGCATTGGCTGCAATTTTGTCTGGTAAACCTTAACTAATCGCTCAATACCTTTGAAACGATAATCTCCCATTTCCTCAAAGTCTGAAGGTAATGAAAGCATTTTATGAGTGGCTTGACTAATCACGCATTCACTAGGGGGACAAACTGCTTCCATGCGAGCAGCAAGATTAATCGTCGCGCCTAATGCCGTATAATCTACCCTTTGGGAACTACCGACATCTCCCACAACAGCCTTACCGCTATTAATAGCAATACGTAATTGAAGCGGTTCGTGCCAAAAACCGTTGGCATTAAGATGTTCGAGACGAGTAAGCATTCCCTGTGCAGCAGCAACAGCGCGATCGGCGTGATCTGGTTGCGGTTCTGGAGCGCCAAAAAATGCCATAATACAATCGCCAATATATTTATCTAAAGTGCCGCCCCAAGTAAAGATTTCTTTTAGCATTTCTTCAAATAAATTATTTAATAGTTGGGCGATCGCAGTTGGCGTTAACTGCTCAGAAATTGCCGTAAAGCCAACCAAATCTGCAAACAAAATACTGATTTCGCTCTCGGTGGGAGCTAAACGACCATCCGGTAATGCACCTACAGAGATCAACTGCTGCACAACTGCTGGAGAATGATAGCGTTCTAGTCGATGACGAATCATTTCTTCAGTTTTGAGTTTCTCTACCAGTAGCCAACGCTGGACGCTAGAAGCCACAATGTTTGCTAAAGCTGAAAAAAAGCTGAGTTCTTCTTCGCCTTCATTTGCCCAATGGTAAGAAGAAAAATTGGCATCGGCATACAGTACGCCCACAACTTTATTTTCATCCCATAAAGGCACTGCCATCGCGCTGCGAATGCCTTTGACCAAAATACTCTGTTCACTAGCAAACCGTTCATCCTGCTGGGTATCGGCGGTTTGAATGACAACTTTTTCGTCAAATACCTTTTGACAGATACTACGACTAATCCAACTTCCATCAGAGGGGAGATGTTTTTGTTGGGAAATATTTCTAGTAGCAGCATTGACTAATTCTAATTGACCGCAACCATTAACATCAATTAATAATGCCAAGCGATCAATACTATCAAGGTAACGAAAAACCACTTGCTGCACTTGAGAAAAAATCTCTTCTATAGACGCCGCGGCACAAAGATTTTTAGCTATGTCCACTAAGTCTTTGAGACGGGCAATGGTTTTGTCTTTATTGTTGATGTTGCCATCTTTGCTATCAGCTGCGATCCATTGCTGTTGTAATTGTTCGACATTGTGAAGGATTGTTCTTTGTTCATTAATGTCCGAAGTTCCAGAATACCCAAGTGTCTGTTGGGAAACAGGGCTTGTGAGCAGCACTAGCAGGCTAACATTGCCCAGCCAAATGATATCGCCATGATGTAACTCTTGGGGAAAGTTAACAAGATATTTATTTACTTGCGTCCCGTTTTTGCTACCCAGATCCTCAATAGTCCACACACCGTCAGCTGTTTTCAGCAAGCGGGCATGGTTGCGAGATACTCCAGCAAAAGGTAAGTACAGGTTACATTCCGGCAAACGGCCAATTGTGAATATATCTTGATCAACTGCGATCGTTGTCTCGGTATCTCCCTCTTGTAGGCGTAGCGTGAGTTCAGTCATGAGTGTGATCCATCGAAGCTAGAGGTGCAAGCAACTCTAAAGTAAGTTATACCCTACAGGTTAACCTTCACCTTTTCTTTATGACACTGTTAATTGCATTCCGACAACTGTATGTGACACATATTACATTGATTGAAGGAGGCAATTTTGCTAGAGATTCAGTTCAGAGTGGGTTTGAATCCCGTTGTCAAGGGGAGACGCCCGCCGTAGGATGCCTGTACCACTTAAGAGCGGGACGACTACGCCAACGTGGAAGCAAGGTACTCGTAGCGTCTTTTTTAGGAGAAGGGCTGTAGGCCAAAACGAGCGTCTAGAAGTTTCCTCAAACCGCACCGCCTCACTCCTGTCTTGATAAAACTCTCAAGAGTAACGTACATCTCCGATTAGTGTCAACTTAAGCCCAAACCCAACTATATGTAGTTTTCATAATAGCTTGATGAATTCTTCATAATTTAGTGATCATAATTATCTACTAGTAAATAATATAAAAGCAGCGTTGATATTGCGTGCAGTTAAAAAGTAGCTTTAAGCATCTATAGGACTCATATTTGATTGCGTGAAAAAAACTCAGTACACCTTTATTCCTTCTTCCTAGTATTGAGCGATGCACTGAGCGCACTCGTTGTGTCCCCAGTCTCTACGAGTAATTCACCGAATCAAATCGGATTGCTATATTCTTGGTAATTATTAATTCATCCTTAGCACGAACAATTAATAAAAAACTTTAGCTGCTTACTCTCAAGAATAATTGATTTATTGGAAATAATTACCTTTAGTGCTATCCATTACTATTCAGTAGAGTAACACAAACCCAAATGAATCAACGCCCGATTTTTCTTCAATTATCTAATTTGCTAATTGTCCTTGGCAGCATTTTATTAATACTATTGGCTACACTTTATCCATTTAATTTTTCCATCCCAGATAGTTTTTCCCTGCCAGAAATTTTTGCCAGTTTTAACAATGCTAGTAATTTTCAAGACCAGGTAAATAATTTTTTGCTGTTTATGCCTTTAGGTTTCGGCTTCACTAGACTCTTGCAGAAAAGAAGGATAAAAACAAGAGTGGAAGTTTGCATGGTTACCTTGGTGAGTGCTGGCTTATCGTTGACAGTTGAAGTCTTGCAAGTATTTCTACCTTCAAGAATGCCTACTCCATCAGATATTCTGAACAATAGTATTGGTGGATTTCTTGGTTTTATTTGCTTTTATCTATGGAATAGTCAAAGCTTTAAAAAAACTGTTGCACAGATAGAAAACAGTAGAGCTAGCCGCTCAATTAAACAGATAGTAGTATTTTGCATTGGATATATATTTTTGACATTCATGATTTCGCTGTTGTGGCAGAATACAATAAATTTGAGTAATTGGGATGCAAATTATCCCCTGCTGATTGGTAACGAACAGACGAGGGATAGACCTTGGCAAGGATACATGTCTGAAATTTATATTGCTGATCGAGCCATCTCAACAAATGAGGTAGCACAAGGATTAGCTGATTCAAGTTACTTTAATAATCTTGGTAATTCTCTACTAGCTAATTATCAATTAAAGGGAAAATGTTGCTATAAAGAACAGACTGGACAATTGCCAGAACTATTGTGGCAAGGACAACCCTTGGATACACAGGAAGGTAAAGGTGTTGTTTTGAGTTCTAATCATTGGCTACAAACAGCTACTCCTGTCACAACTCTCAACAAAAGAATTAGTAAAACATCTGAATTTACACTCAGCACTACCCTTACTACTGCCAACTCAGAGCAGTTTGGCCCTGCCCGCATTATTTCAATTTCCGGCAATTCACTACGTCGCAATTTGACGCTGGGACAGCAGGGGAATAACTTAGATTTTCGATTAAGAACGCCAATGACTGGAGAAAATGGAGCAGATTTAACACTGAATATACCTAATATTTTTACAGACACTAATCCTCACCACATAATCATCACTTATTCCAGAGCAACTATTCAAGTATATGTAGACAAATTACAGAACTTTTATTCTTTGAATTTATTGGAGTTGATGCCTAAAAATCAGAGAATTTTTTACTATGCACTAACTTTTGTTCCTCTAGGATTTTACTTAACGATATTAACTCTTCTAGCCAAAAGAAGATTGATACTTTCTAAGTTATTGATTCCTGGGGGGATATTAATACCTTCTCTAATATTGGAAGGTATTTTAGTAAGTGAGAGCGGTAAAAACCTCAGCCTAAAAACCCTATTACTGGGTATGTTATTTACAGGAGGAACTATGTTGATTTTGAGAGTGCGGGCTGCTCAATTAAAAATGAGAAATTAACAATTTTTCCTTTTGTGTCACGTTTATTTAATTGGGTGGTAATTCCAAACTAATTTCACCCAACAACCCCTTACGAAAATCTGTTAAAAGTTGCCTTGCAGCTCGCTCTATATCACCTTTGTAACGATGCTCCGCCAAGGCGTGCAAATAGATATCACCGGTGTCTGATGTCGAATCGATCTGGTAACGGGACTGTAATGGTTTCTTTGGTAACAAATCTGTGGCTACAGCTTCCAAGTAGTTGAGTAAATCCACTAGGGCTGCTGCTACTAATTGGTTATCATAAGATGCTTCACCGATATCATCACAAATGGCTAATTTCAATGCTGCCTCTTGGTCTTCCAACCTTAGAGGGATGACACCAGGTGCATCTAGCAATTCCAAATGTTCGGAAATTCGCACCCAACGTAGTTGGCGAGTTACCCCAGGACGAGCTGCACTTTCGACTACTCGCCGTCCCAACAGGCGGTTAATCAAAGCTGATTTACCGACATTGGGAAAACCAATCACCACAGCCCGGACTGGACGGGGTAACATGCCGCGATCGCTTCTTCTTTGATTGAGTTCTACTCCAGCAGCTTGCGCTGCCCGCGCCACTTCTGCTATACCTTTACCATGTTGAGCGTTGGTAAAATAAGGGATTTCTCCTTGACGTTTAAACCAATCTATCCACAGCGATCGCATTTGCGGCGTAATCATATCTACTCGGTTAAGTATCAACACCCGTGTCTTACCCTCTACCCACTCCCCTATTTGGGGATGGTGAGTCGCTAAGGGAATCCGGGCGTCTCGTACCTCAAACACTACATCTACGCGCTTCAGCTGTTCTTTGAGCTTCTTTTCAGCTTTCGCAATGTGACCTGGATACCATTGAATCAGGTTTAATCTATAGTTTTGAGTTATGGCCATAGTCAATTACCAAATAAATTATTATTACTTATCAATTATCATTCACTATGGCTTGATGTAAAATCAGACGATTGCCATCAGGGTCATAGGCATAAATTTCTCTGCCGTGGTCAGCAATGGAAATGTCTCCTGACGGGGGATAGCCCAAAGCAGTTAGGTGAGCGATCGCATCTTCTAAGTGACTCACCTCTAAACACAAACTTATCTTACTTTTGGCAATCCCTTCAAATTCCGATTCATTTGTGTTCTTGGGTTTAAAAATACCTAAACGCATACTAACTAAATTAAACTCAGCATAGACATTCGGAATCAAAAGAATTGGCTTTTGCTCCAGCAATTTGGTATAGAAATTCACTAAATTTTCGTAATTAACCGATGCTATGGTGACAAATGCGTTAGTGTACTGGAAAACCATAGGTGACAAATGCGTTAGTGTACTGGAAAACCATATTTGCCTATCGCCCTTTCAACTTTTGACTTACATGATGTTGAAGACGTTAGGGGAAGCAACTGGAGGTTATATCGGTTTGATGGATATGATTCTGCGAGAGACTGCAATCCGGGCTTTAAAAAAGGGACTGCAAAAAATTGATTTGGAAACTTTCAAGGAAGTAGCTGCTGAGTACAAGTGATGGAAGTGGAAAATATTAAGTCTTGACTGTTTAGAGTTCAACCATATCATGGAGAAAGCCTAAGTCATTTTTTGGGACGCTTTCAACGGGCAAATGATTTAATCCCAACTGGCTTAGGTAAGGCAGCAGGGCTTGGAGGTGCGATCGCTCGATGGGAAAAGTTTCGCTTTAATCCCCTACCATCTCGCCAGCAGTTGCAGGCTTTGGCTAAGGTTGTGGGGGTTGATACCGATAGGTTAGCGCAGATGTTACCGCCTGCTAGGGTGGGGATGAAAATAGAGCCGATTCGGTTATGTGCTGCTTGTTATGCTGACTCGCCTTGCCACAAAATTGAATGGCAGTTGAAAGTGACACTGGGATGCGTAGGCGTTCGTGTAGCGTCTCGTAAAGAAGCCCATCGCAGACATCGCCACAACTTAAGCTTGCTTTCAGAATGTCCCAACTGTGGGGCAAGATTTAAGGTTCCAGCACTGTGGGTAGATGGTTGTTGTCAAAGGTGTTTTATGTTGACAATGGCTATAAAGGTCAATCAGGTTTTGCTCACGTTCTTGTAGAGGGCGGGGATTAGTCATATACTGGCTCTTCTTCCAGTAGTTCTAAATCCTTCTCCCAAGCAATATCGGCAGATGTCCAAGCGGCACTGAGGCTGTCTTTGCTTAACCAAATTAGGTAGCACCAACTCCAGCAGCAAAGATGGGGAGCAAACTCCTAAAGATAAAGATACTGGGCTTGCCTTGCTTGAGGTAAAACAATTCGATCTTACATGGGATCACATCGTTCTGAGTGAAAAAATTTTTGATCCGCTGCAAGAAATCGTCCTCGAAAACCGTAAGCAAGACATACTCGCAGCCTATAACCTTAAGCCCAAAAACAAATTGCTATTCTGTGGCCCACCTGGCTGTGGCAAAACTCAAACTGCAAAAGTCCTCTCCAGCGCACTAGGGCTGCCGCTCGTTTATGTGAACCTAACGGCAGTATTCTCTTCTTACTTAGGTGAAACTGCAACCAATCTTCAGAAGATTTTTACTTACATTGAAAAGGGAGAATGGCTTGTTTTGTTTGATGAGTTTGATGCGATCGCGGGCGATCGCGATAACTTAAATGAACATGATGAAGTCAAACGCTTAGTGAATAGCTTGCTACAACTTATCGATAATGCGACTAAACAAAGCTCATAAATAGAAATAATCTCAGATAATCCGATTGTAATCACACAGGGATATTCTCGTGACCACACGACAACCACCTCAAACAATGTATTTTAGATTTAATAGAATTTATTTTTTGAGGTTTACTTAGGTGTCCAAATGTACATTAACTAATTATTTGTCAATTTAACAAAATATTGTCATAAAATTCAAAATACCTAAACCCCTGATATAGCAAGGATTATATCAGGGGTTTTGCTATTGAAGACAGTAATACCCCTCCAACTCAGTATTAACAAATTAGATGTCAAATAGCTGAAATTTCGCATTTTAATTGTCACTTCCCAGAAACCTGGAAAATAGTGGTTTTGCATAAATTAACAAATTATTTGTCAATTTACTAGTATAATACAACTATGTTTTGATAAAACATAGTATGCAGAATACAGAATCTTCTACAACTTCTACAACTTGGGCAAGCTCCGCAGATGTTAATAACGATCTTGCTGAAGCAAACGTTATTGTTTCTAAACTTTCGGATGAAACTTTGCTGAAAATAGAGGTGATTCAAAGTCTTTTAGAAAATAGCGATCACACTACATATACTCAAAAGCTCAAGGAAGCGGCAGAAAAGCTTGGTAAGTCAGTACGTACAGTACGACGGCTAGTAGAGAAATGGGAACAGGAGGGTTTGGCTGGACTGGCGCAAAATCAACGCCTGGATAAAGGGAAGCACCGAGTTGATGAAAACTGGCAAGAGTTTATTTTGAATACCTATAAGGAGGGTAATAAGGGAAGTAAAAGGATGACTCGCCAACAGGTATTTATCAAAGTTAAGGCAAAGGCTGATGAACTGGGAGTTAAACCTCCTTCCCACATGACGGTTTACCGAATTTTACAACCGTTAATAGATAAAATTGAACAAGCTAAAAGTATTCGCAGTCCGGGTTGGCGTGGTTCGCGCTTATCAGTTAAAACCCGTGATGGAAAAGATTTACAGATAGAACATAGTAACCAAGTTTGGCAATGCGACCATACCCGTGTTGATGTTTTATTAGTAGATCAGCATGGCAAAATTCTTAGTCGTCCTTGGTTAACAACGGTTATTGATAGTTATTCGCGCTGCATTATGGGGATTAACTTGGGTTACGATGCACCAAGTTCTCAGGTTCTAGCTTTGGCGCTACGTCATGCAATTTTGCCTAAGCAATATGGTTCAGAATATGGACTTCACGAAGAATGGGGTACTTCTGGTTTGCCGCAACACTTTTATACGGATGGGGGTATAGATTTTCGTTCTAACCATTTACAGCAAATAGGAGTGCAGTTAGGGTTTGTTTGTCATTTGCGCGATCGCCCTAGTGAAGGTGGTAGTGTTGAACGTCCATTTAAAACTCTAAACACAGAATTATTCTCAACTTTACAAGGATACACAGGTTCAAACGTTCAAGAGCGACCAGAGGAAGCGGAGAAAGAAGCTTGCTTAACGTTGCGGCAGTTAGAGCAAACGTTGGTACGTTACATCGTTGATAACTATAACCAGCGACTTGACGCTCGAATGGGCGACCAGACAAGATTTCAACGTTGGGAATCTGGTTTAATTGCTTCCCCTGATTTACTTTCCGAGAGGGATTTGGATATTTGCCTAATGAAGCAAACACGGCGACAAATTCAACGCGGGGGATATCTGCAATTTGAAAACTTGATGTATCGAGGTGAACTTTTAGCGGGTTACGCAGGCGAAAGTGTTGTGTTGCGATATGACCCCAGAGATATCACAACGATTTTGGTTTATTGCACAGAAGGGGATAAAGAGGTATTTATTGCTCGTGCTTATGCTCAAGATTTGGAGACAGAAGAACTATCTCTAGATGAAGCAAAAGCTAGCAGCCGTAAAGTGCGGGAAGCGGGTAAGGCTGTGAGTAATCGGTCAATTTTGGCAGAAGTTAGGGAACGCGAAACATTCCAAACTCAAAAGAAAACCAAAAAAGAGCGCCAAAAAGTAGAACAGGCTGAGGTCAAAAAAGCTAAACAACTTATACCTGTTGAGCTAGAGGAAGTAGTAGAGGTGGTATCTATTGACAGCGAAACTGAGTCAGAGATGCCAGAAGTATTTGATTACGAACAAATGCGTGAAGATTACGGGTGGTAAAAATGACTTTACAAGAAGCTCAAGTGATCGCCAAACAATTGGGCAATATTCCCGTTAATAGCGAGAAATTGCAAGAGGAAATTCAGCGATTAAATCGTAAAGGTTATGTTCCACTGGAACAAGTACAAATTCTTCATGACTGGCTGGAAGGGAAGCGCCAATCACGGCAGTCTGGTCGTGTGGTAGGTGAATCAAGAACAGGTAAAACTATGGGTTGTGATGCCTATAGGCTTAGGAATAAACCCTCTCAAGTTGCAGGAAAGCCCCCAACTGTACCTGTGGCTTATATCCAAATTCCCCAGGAGTGCGGTGCTAAAGAATTATTTGGGGTAATTATGGAGCATTTGAAATATCAAGTAACTAAAGGAACAGTAGCAGAAATTCGAGATAGAACACTGCGGGTTCTTAAAGGTTGCGGGGTGGAGATGTTGATTATTGATGAAGCTGACCGTTTTAAGCCGAAAACTTTTGCGGAAGTGCGTGATATTTTTGACAGGTTGGAAATAGCAGTGATTTTGGTGGGAACTGACCGCTTAGATGCAGTAATTAAGCGGGATGAGCAGGTTTACAACCGTTTTCGGTCTTGTCACCGTTTTGGGAAGATGTCAGGGGAAGACTTTAAGCGAACCGTGGATATTTGGGAGAAGCAAATACTCAGATTGCCAGTTGCTTCCAACCTTTCGAGTAAGACGATGTTGAAGACGTTGGGGGAAGCAACTGGAGGTTATATCGGTTTGATGGATATGATTTTGCGAGAGACTGCAATCCGGGCTTTAAAAAAGGGACTGCAAAAAGTTGATTTGGAAACTTTGAAGGAAGTAGCTACTGAATACAAGTGATGGAAGTAGAAAATATTAAGCCTTGGCTGTTTAGAGTTCAACCATATCAAGGAGAAAGCCTGAGTCATTTTTTGGGACGTTTTCGACGGGCAAATGATTTAACCCCTACTGGATTAGGTAAAGCAGCAGGACTGGGAGGTGCGATCGCAAAATGGGAAAAGTTTCGGTTTAATCCCCCACCGTCTCACCAGCAGTTGGAAGCTTTAGCTACTGTGGTAGGAGTTGATGCTGACAGGTTAGCGCAGATGTTGCCATCTGCTGGGGTAGGGATGAAAATGGAGCCGATTCGTTTATGTGCTGCTTGTTATGCTGAGTCGCCTTGTCACAAGATTGAGTGGCAGTTAAAGGTAACGCAGGAATGCGATCGCCACAAGTTAAGCTTGCTTTCAGAATGTCCCAACTGTGGGGCTAGGTTTAAGGTTCCAGCACTATGGATGGATGCGTGGTGTCAGAGGTGTTTTACGCCGTTTGTCGATATGGCAAAGTGTTAGAAGCATTATTGAATGATAATCCTATATTATGAAACGACGTTGACCTGCAAAAGAATATTTGATTACAATGCGTTAGCGGTAGTGTGCTTAAGAGCGTTAGCTCCTCTGAAAGAGGTTCGCCACAAATTCAGTTTACTTTCTGAATGTGATATTTATGGGGCAACTTGGTCTGACTGCTCCACTTCCAGATTAAAAATAATTGTGAAAGTCACGCTTGGTACGAGTCGGCGCAGAGCTTGTAAATGAGCCTCAGCGTAACTCCGGCGACGAAAACGGGCAACAATTTGGTGTTGCATAGTGGGAAAATGGCGGACTACACACCAAGGATTTAATTTTTCCACGTAGGTCATAATATTCTCTTGACAATACTTGTGATTTAGCTGGCTAATTTAGGTTGAATAAAACTCAAATTCTGGTTCAAAAATTTCCTAGACAAAAGCCACCCTAGTGTGAGGGTGGCTGGTAAAGAAATGTCAGGTTGATATTGAAATTTGCTAACTTTTCAATTCCTATTTATGCCGATTAGGGAAACAGACCTTTTTTAAGAGTTCTTCAGGAATACCCTCAAAGCCTTCTAGTAGAAAATCCATCAGAGCAAGATGGCGTAAATCGGAAGGCATGGGACGGCGATAGTTGCGCCCTTTAGAGAACCAGCGCCGGACAGTTGAAACTGAACGGGAGCAAATTCGGGCGATCGCCTCATGATTAACATCCCATTTGGCATAAAATTTATTGGGTGTCATTCCTAGTTGACAATGGCTGTAAAGGTCAATCAGGTTTTGCTCACGTTCTTGCAAAGGACGGGGATTAGTCATAACACTGACTCCGATTCCAGTGGTTCTAGATCCTCTTCCCAAGCAAAATCGGCAGATGTCCAAGCTGCACTGGGGCTGTTTTTGCTTAACCAAATTAGGTAACACCATGTCCAGCAGCAAAGATGGGGAGCAAAACTGTAAAATCTGCCGATCACTATTCCCCAGTCGGTATTAGAACCAAGCCAGCGTAATCTATCGCCGTACAAAAAGCGGGGTGTTTTCGCTGTATCAGGAAAATCGCCGGGTAAATCAACAAAAAGTTTCTGGTTAATGAACTCTGGAAATAAATCTTGGTGATTTTGAGCGATGCCTTTGGCATCGCTCAAAGCCAACGCACTCAAGTAATTAGCAATCAGTTCAGCGTCAATGCTCTGGGTTAGTTGAGCAATCAGTACCACCGCTAAAGTTTCTTGTTCTTGCTGTTCACAGTAATCGCTGAGTTTCGCCAATAGTTGAGCAATACCGAAGTCATCTAAAGCTTGTAGATAACTTCTATGTTCATCTGTTTTGTCGCAAACAGGCTTTAACATGGAATATGTCTCCTGTATAGAGGGGGCCAAAAGTCAGCGTCTTCCCTGCAAAAGTTGAGCGCTGGCTTTTGACTTATCAGTAATTATACATAATTTTAATGTTTATTTAGTTTTATTTATGTGTTTTTATTGATTTAATATAGAAACACATAGATAAGTTGATGATAGTCACATGGGGAAAGTTGTAGTCAGTATTTACATGGAAGAAGAAGACAAAGAAGCTCTGCAACAACTTGCGGATGCAGAGGAGCGTTCTTTGTCGCAAATGGCAGTGTTAATTCTCAAACGAGCCGTTAAACAAGCGCAGGCAGAAGGGATAATTCCACCGAATCAGGAAAAAGGGAAATGAGGCGTAGATGCGTAGCGGCTTGTCGCCAGACATATTTAGTTGTCTTTGCTATGAACCCACATTCTGGGAAAAAGAAGATGGAGCAAAAGCAACTAGGCAATCCAGTAGAAAAGGCTGCCTCAGTTAGAGAACTTGAGGAATGATTCCTGTCAAGTGTAATATTTCAGTGCTAAGGTAGATGGTCTTTTAGGTCTTTAAACTCTGTATAGTACAAAAATACTATAATCAATTAGGGTACATAAAGTATCCAATCTCGGTTCTAAAGTATGGCACGTGGCGAAATTCTCAGAAAACTCTTCAGAAGCTTCTCTCGCAATGAGAGAGAAGAGTTTTTGGCTGCGGCTATGGAACTTATTGAGGAAGAAAAGAATAAAAACCACATTCTACTTGCTAGAGATTTAGAAAAGCTGCTCCAAAATGGCAATGGATACACCAAACCCCTAGCTTCTAACCTGCCTAAGAGCAACCAGTTTTCTGAACCTCCTAAAGATAAAGATACTGGGCTTGCCTTACTTGAGGTAAAACAATTCGATCTTACATGGGATCACATCGTCCTGAGTGAGAAAATTTTTGATACGCTGCAAGAAATCGTTCTCGAAAACCGTAAGCAAGACATACTCGCAGCCTATAACCTCAAGCCCAAAAACAAATTGCTATTCTGTGGCCCACCTGGCTGTGGCAAAACTCAAACTGCAAAAGTCCTCTCCAGCGCACTAGGGCTGCCACTCGTTTATGTGAACCTAACGGCAGTATTCTCGTCTTACTTAGGTGAAACTGCAACCAATCTTCAGAAAATTTTTTCCTACATTGAAAAGGGAGAATGGCTTGTTTTGTTTGATGAGTTTGATGCGATCGCCCGTGATCGCGATAACTTAAATGAACATGGTGAAGTCAAACGCTTAGTGAATAGCTTGCTACAACTTATCGATAATGCGACTAATCAAAGCATATTTGTCGCAGCCACCAATCATGAGAAACTGCTAGACAGTGCCGTTTGGCGACGATTTGATGAAGTTATTTTCTTTGATAACCCATCGCTTGAAATGCGGACGGCTCTTTTAAGTCGTTACTTATCTGCTATCCGTTATACTGCTATTAATCTGTCTGCCTTTGCTGCTCGACTTGAGAACGCTACTGGGGCAGATATAGAGCGTATTTGCTCTGATGCGATTAAAGCCGTGATTCTACGGGGTGAACGTACCTTGACTGCTGATGATTTAGAGGTAGCGATAGGGCGTTATTTAGAAAGACAAAGTATAATAGCAAACTCAAGAGAATTATTTACGTCGAACCACAATGGGTAGTCAGTTTGAACACCTGAAATTACCGAGAATAATAAATATTGAATTACCTCGGCGATCTACTGGTGGTTTTGGGGGTACAAAACGTACTAATGTTAGTGAACACGGTAAGCAGCTATTAGATCAAATTTCTACCCTAATTGATCCTGTTAAGCAAAAGACCAGTCCTTTCCGTCTTGACCCAAAATTGATTTTTAAAATCAAAATTGCTAAAAATTATTCTTTGTCAGACAACTTGGTAACTCAAACAGGACTTAATGTCCTAGCACGTGAACCTAATAAAGCTATTGTTGTGTTTTCATCTGACAATGAGCTAACTGAATTCAAGAAGCGGTTAGAGAATTACAGCCAAATTGAAGAAGGCCTCAAATATGAGTACTTGGGGGCAATCGATGAGCTAGTTCCCCTCGAAGCTGAAGATCGAATTGGTCGTCTGTTAGAACTAAAGCCTGTAGAACCTGGTGAGCTTGCTGCTTTAGATTTAGAACTCTGGCACACAGGCGATCGCAAAGAAATGCGAAAGTATTTAGATGATATTGCCGATGTCCTAGAAAGTTTAACCAGCGATACTGCTCCTATGAGAATGAGTGATAGCTACATAGGTGACTATCTCTGTATTGCTCGGATTAAAGTTACTGACGAAATTTTAAATCTTTTGCTGCTAGAGGAAATTGTTAAAGAAATTGATCGCCCTCCCCAACCTGCTTTTGAGACAACTGCTGACTATAATCTGCCAATTTCCAATTTTCCCGAAGTTGTTCCCCCACCTGAAGATAATTGTGGGATTCTTGTTATCGACTCTGGCGTACCGCGTGGTCATCCTTTGATTGCTCCGGTACTGGGTGAGGCTGAAGTATTCCCAGATGCAAAACGGAAAGTTATACAAGGTGGCCCTGACGATGTACATGGACATGGTACAAGTGTCGCTGGAATTGCTATTTATGGAAATGTTGAGAACTGCATTAAACAACGTTCATTCGATCCAACAGCTTGGTTATTTTCTGCTCGTGTAACAGATGAGAATAACAAATATGATGAGGATCTTCTCTTAGAAACTCAACTTGATGAAGCCATTCATGCTTTTATTGAACAGTATCCTAATTGCAAAGTCATAAATATCTCGCTAGGTAATGATGAACAAATTTACCGAGATGGTCTGAAGCAGTTTCGGCTAGCTGCCAAGATAGATGAAATTGCGTATCAATACCAGCATAAAAACATTGTGTTTGTAATTTCAGCTGGAAATGCTTTCTATGAAGAAGCAGAGTCAAATGAGCAATTACTAACTGATTACCCGAATTATCTACTGAACAAGAGCGCTCGAATTATTGATCCAGCAACTTCAGCAATTGCATTGACCGTAGGTTCTTTATCATTTGGTCGCGGTAGTATTACAGAACCTTCTGATGTTCGTCGTCAGGCGATCGCAAATTTATCAGGGTACCCTTCTCCATTTACCAGAACTGGCTTTGGCGTAGATGGGATGATTAAACCTGATGTTGTGGACTTTGGTGGAGATTTAGTGTTAGACCTCAGTTATCGAGAAAGTCTAGGTCTACCTAAAGTCAATGTATTGCCAGATAGTATAGCTAGTGTTTCTATTCTAACTCTATCCAAAAATTTCAACAGTTCTTTATTTCATATCTGTAGTGGTACGAGCTTTGCTGCGCCTCGTGTTGCTAACCTTGCTGCTCAACTTTTTACAAAATATCCAGATGCTAGTTCTAATCTAATTCGGGCCCTTATTGTTAACTCTGCGGTTCTTCCTAAAGAAATTCCACCCGAATTTCAATGTAACAGTAACCAATCCCAGAGTCAAAACACAAAGCAAATTGAGAACCAACTAGCAATTTATGGCTATGGACAGAGTGATTTGGAACGTGCAATGTATTCTGCTGAGAATTACGTTGTTTTATCAGAAGACAATATCTTGATTCCAGTAGGCAAGTTTCATATTTATGAAATTCCTCAATTGCCGCCTGAATTTTTTGAAGTAAAAGGTACTCGTATATTATCAATCACCTTAGTATTTGATCCACCAACTCGTCCTACTCGTGGAGACTCATATTTAGGAGTCACGATGGAATTCAATCTTTTTAAAGGGATTGACCGCGAAAGTATCGTGAATGCTTATGTAAATGCTAGCAAAACAGATGCCCCTGATAAATTTGCAGAAATATCAATGGAAAATTTGAAGAAAAACAATGGTTCTGGCATCTTGGTCGATTTATCTCCTGGTTCTAACCTTCGGAAAAAAGGAACGGTACAAAGGGGACAAGTAAAAATCTTTCCTCAATCCACTAAATATGATAAAGGAAACATGATCTTAATTGTGAGTTGTAACCGTAAATGGGCAAATCCAGATGAAATAGAAATGCAACGTTATGCTTTAGTAGCTTCCATTAGTCATTCCGATCCGCAAGTTAATCTATATAATCGGATGAGACTCCAGATTAATCAGAGAAGTGATAGAGAGCAAGAGCGACTACGAGGAAGAGTTTGATTGATAATCCGGCAATGAGAGTCAGCGTAGTATAACTTTATAAGACACTGGAATTTTAACTTGACTTGTTTTTAAGGATGTAATCGCACTTTCCAAGCCAAACTCTACACCATCAAGCGATCGCTCCATGAATCCTAATCCCTGCTGAACCAATCAGGTTACAGCAATACATGAGATGCTTACTGGTAGTCTCTACTATAAAACCTACCAAACAGTAAACAAGTGTTTGATGGTTCTTATAAAGATGCGATCGCCACAAATTAAGTTTGCTGTCAGAATGTCCAAACTGTGGCGCTAGATTCAAAATTCCGGTGTTGCAGGCGAATGATTGCTGTCAAAGGCGCTTTCTGCCGTTCACGGAAATGGTAAAGTGACATTGATATCCTAATTATTACAAATCTGGCAATCTCCGCACTACAGACTCGATTTTATTAGGCTCTAAAATTCTAGAAATAGTTACATCCCGAATAGGACGATCATCGCTACTGGGGTTAAGTCCATTGTCTCTCATCTGTTGATCAGTCCACAGTAGATCAAATCCACGTTCGATCAAGACTCCTATCTGATCTGTAATCAAGTATCTAGCATGAGGCATCTCTTGCCCACGTCCAGACTCTTCTTTGAGTTTTAGTGTAAAATCAAAGCTATATCTTCGTTTCATCTCAGCCTCAAACTGGCGTAGCAAGTTTTTTATATCAATTATTTCCTGATCAGATAAATATCTAGTATCTAGACCGCTATACACCTCAAAAATTCGTCCAGTTCGAGATGATGATTCTTGTAAAAAAATATCAAAAACCCATTCCAGCGTAGTTTTATAGTGTTCTGGAATGAAGTTCTTCGTCGCTCGTCCAATCATCCGGTCATAGATTTTAATATGTTTAGCATCTCTGAATAATGGTATTAATATTTGCTCTTCAAATTTTTCTTGATTCCACTCTCTATCATTGAGTGTGAGTGGCGAAATCTGCCGTCTATGTTGAAAAAATCTTGATATTGAGTATTCGGCAGTATCAATTGGTCGAATTGGTAAACTTTGATTTTTTACACATTGACAGCAATCTTCTGTTGTGAAAATAGCATTGGGGGAACAAGTTAAGGCAATACCAATACACTGCTTACAATAATCAATATTACACTGTGAACATAATGTATACTCTTTGGGTGATATAACAAAACGATTTTTTATTCTCAGTTGCTTTATTAATTCTTTAGCAGGTTTTCTAAATTCAACTGGCCATTTTTCTATGGCTTCAATGATTGCATTCGATATATATTTATCACTATCTAACAGAACAACACAATTTTCTGTCAAATCATACAGCAATTGAATATTGGTGCTACAAAATGATTTTTGTGCTGACACATCGTCAGGTAATCCATTGAATACAGAGGGAGAAACAATAGTTCTAAAAAGCATATCAAGAAAATATTTCTTTAAAATCGTCTTCAAAAAATCCGTCTGGCCACTCATCAATGAAGTCGCCTTCTTCGTCTAGCCTTAATTCTAAGCATTGTGAGCCTTCTGAGTTGGAATCAACATAAATCACTGAAACGTCTTCTGGTTTTAACTGTCCTTCACGAATCAGTTTTTGTAGCCTGAGCATGAGATGCTCACTGTGAGTTTCTAGAAGAAATCTGTTGTTATATGGAGGTTTAATACTTTCTGCAAATACAGAACCTAGTTCAGCCTGGAGTCTAGGATGTAGATGAATTTCTGGCTGTTCAATGGCAACCAACGCATCCGATAGACCATAACAAGATACTAGAATCGGAATAACTTGACTAATGCCAATGCCTACGTCCCGGTGACTGACTGCTGTTTTAGTTCTCTTGTCAATCAGGACTAAATCTGAAATGCGATCGCCTCCTGAAGTCATCTCCTGTACCCAGGTTTCTGATAAGCTATCAGTATCAGTGAGCATGGAAACCAGTTCTTCAACTTCGGGTAGAACACTATCAGAATTCAGGTCAATAGCCGCAGCTTCAACATCACCTCTTAGCCGTTCAATCTCTTCTTGAATATCACTCCCAAATCCAGCAGCATGGACAATCAGCTTAGTGGTTAAATCGTGTAAACTTTTGGCAATTCGGGGATAAAGTTCAGCAGCAAGTTGAGAATCTGGCAAAAGACTACGCACTACTAGCTCATAAGGGGACTTCATCCTGTTGCTATCTCCCAGCCAAGCATTCACCTTTTGGCGAACTTCAGCGTTATTTAGGAGGATGTCCCAAGCATAACCACCGCCAGCATACCAGTTAGCATCTTGTTGCCGAGAAAACGCAAAATGCCGGGGTGGATAGGTGCGAAATGGCCCTAAATATCTTAGTTTTCCAATATCTCGTTCTACAGTCTCGGTAATTGCTCCAATCAATTCGCTGAGTCTGTAAGGTAGAATCAGACGCAGAGTATCAGCTAAATCCTCTTGTTGTCCTGGCTTGGGATTAAGTTTGGGAATTAAGATGTCCCCGTCATCTCCAACTTGAATTTTTGTTGGTAGTAAGCGAGAAACTTGTGCTGTAATCTCTGGGACAAGTTCATCGATCGCTTTCTCAATTTTCTCCCGATCCTCTGGAGTTACTTTCAGGGTAAATGTATTCGCCTCTAAAATTGCTTGAATTAAGTTACTGAGAATTGGGTGTTGGTAATCGAGGTGATCTAACTGAAGCTTTCCTTGAGGGCGAGAACTCATGCTTAAAACTCGTCTGTCATCGGCTTCGATAAAGAAAGACCGTACTCTTACCCTTCCTTTTCCTAAACGAGTACCAATCCCAACACCTACAGTCAGCTTTTTAATTGGTTGTAAAAGGTCAACTAAACCCTGATCTAGTGTACTTAGCTGTTTAGGGTCAATATCTACTGACCACTCTACCTGACTACGGCGATCGCGTTTATGAACATATTGCCCAAAACCTCCCAAATCAACAGAATCACCCCCGGCTTCTGTACGGTAGATGTCCAATTCTCTATTTTTAATAGCGTGATGTGCTAACAAAAGGCTGTGAATGATGCTGGATTTTCCTGAACTGTTAGCTCCAAAAATCAAGGTGAGGGGACGAAGCGGGATGTATTGTTGATCAGCGAAAGCTTTGAAGTTACCGATTCGTAAAGCGGTTAAGGCATTGGATGTTAATAATTTTCTTTTTGGTAATTTTGTAGTAAAAGAATTAGCAACCAGTTCTAGACGGGCATGAGTTACTGTCTTGAGAGACACAGGGCTATTGACTTGCAAGGAAACGCTATGCTCTAGTGATGCTAAAGCTAAACCTAAAGACATCGTTTTAGTTCCACCCGTGTAGTCTGCGTAAAGGTTATTGTCTGGTTGTAACTGTTTTAACCTAATAATGCTTGCTACTGCCACTTCATAGCATTCAGTTAAGTCATCCGGGTTTTGAATAATCTTTAGATCGCGCTCTGGCTGAAAGCGATCGCCTAACTCCACTAGCTTAGGAATGTTTGGGTATCTTTTAACAAGATTTCCGTGAATAATTTCACAAGGAAGCCCTTCGCCTATGATTTGGGACTTGAAGTTTTCGCTACATAAAAATACAATCTGATCCGGTTGTATATGCTGAATTGCTTTAACAATAGGTGCGGGAGATTTTCCAACTGTTACTAAGAGAATTTTTTTAGGCATATAAATATTAATGAGCCAGTATTATCACAATAGGGAAAGCTGCTGAAAATCTGCGTTATCCCTCAAATTTAGAGCTTTTGCTTGTTCCTCCATTTCTGCAAGCAGTTCTTTCATGTGTGCTTCTCGCCATTTTGCTGTGAGTTCTCCAGAAAAAGCACGATAAAGGAGAACATCAAATAATTTTTCTAGTTTTTCTTTCGTTTTACTAATACCAGCCAAACTTACTCTACACTCTGTAACTGCTATCTGGAATTTCTTCAACTGTTCCTGAGAGGGAATTAAAATTGGCAGATTGAGTAGTTCATCAGTATCAAATTTTCTTGTCCCATGTCCTGCTGTACCCACTTGGGACAATATTTTACGGCTAGATGCTTTTAATGCAGCGTGTAGATATGTTGAATCAATATCATTGCAGTTAGGATAAAGTGCTTTCATATCTTGATTAATTGTTAATCGATTAGCTGCTAATGCAATAGGAATGGTATGCGCTAGAATCATTCCCCTAACTACAATTAAGATTGCACCTGACTCTACATATTTTATATTCGTTTCTGCTATTGCTTTTTGAGATATATGCTCAATAGAATCAAAAATTATATCTTGCTTCATATCTTTGGGAGATACCCAAGGAATATCTCCATCCCAATAATCTGGATTTTTTTTCGACGGTGTTCCCCCACTCTGAATATTTACTAAACTCCCTAGAGTTTCAGTATTTATATCTGTCCAAGTTGACGGCTCACCAAACATTTTTATGAATAGCGCAGGCAAAATGCGATCGGCTTTAGCATCAGCATCAGCCCGCATTTTTCGCAGTGCATCAGCTTGATCTAGAATCTCAACTATACGGCGTTGTTCAGAGGGAGGAGGGAGGGGTAGGTAATAAGTTTTAAGAAAATCCTCTGGAACTCTTTGCTGTCCCACACCGCCACGCATACTTTGTTTAGCTAAATTGCGAAAACTTTGCTGTCTTATAAAGTAATAGATATATTCAGGCAGGACTGATTTATTAGGTCTTAGAACATGAAACTCAGTTGAACCAAATCCCAAACTATTAACTAAATTTTTCGCTAAAGCTGCCTTGCCATTTTCCATACAAGGAGTAATTTTGGCAAAGAGGATGTCATTTTCTTGAAAAGGCGTATATCCACGTCTAACTTTACTTAAAGTACGAATTTCTGGAAAAACTATTGAAGCTGTTTTCTCTGAAACAGCAGACATCGACACAAAAGTTACTTCTGTTTCATCAGGTAAGCTAGTCCATTCTCGATTTCGAGGGTTAATATTTGCTGCAATAGAAAGAGGTACAATAGGCCACTTCATGAAACTGCCTCCAGATCATGAAGCAGCTTTTCCAAACCAGATGCAATACATTTCTCAATTTCCAAAACTTCTCGAATCAACTCAACTGGATCATCATCAGAAACAGTCTCAGTTACCTGTGGCTTATAACGCCCAGCAGCTAAATTGTAATCATTTTCGGCAATAGTCTCCAAAGATGCCCACCAGCATCGGGGTTCATCACTTCCCGGCTTCAGCAACTCCCCCTTTTCAAAACCTGGAGGTTGCACAAAACCCGACTCCCGATAAACCTTCCACTGCTTTAATAAATTCGGAATATCATTAAGTTCTGGCGTTTCCGGTCTACCCCCGCCGGAAATCTTATCAGGATCGTAACCATCATTTTTAACTTCATAGAACCAAACTTGATTCACCTGACGCACCGCAGATTCCATTGGATTGCGAACTACCAGCACCGCCGTCTTCACCCCCGTATATGGCTTAAACACCCCCGCAGGTAAAGAAACCACCGCCAATAAATCAAATTCTGTCACCAGTTTTTTACGCAAATCCACATGAGCGCCTGTAGAACCAAACAGTAACCCTTCTGGTACAACCACCGCACACTTTCCACCCGCTACCAAAGACTTCATGATTGCAGCCAAAAACAGCAATTCACTTTTTTTGGAATTTGTCGGTAAATCCGCACGGATAGAATCTTTGGGTAACGTTCCCGCAAAAGGGGGATTATCAAACATCACCTTATAGCGACGGCGCAAATCATCTTCTGTCAGTCCCCCCATATCTGACAAGACATTTGCTACTTTCAGCTTGGCGTTGCGAATTCCATGCAGCACCAAGTTCATCATCGAAATTCGCATCATCTGGCGGGAGACATCAAAGCCATAAATCGACTCTTCCAACAGTTTCCAGTCAGGTAATCTATCCCCATTTCCTTTGCGATAAATCTGGAGATTGGGGATTTGCTGTTTTGCTTGAGCCAAAGTCAGTCCCCGTTTTTCCAGCCAATCCTCACCGTAAATCGGCACTTCTATGGGATTTTCGCTGTACTTAGCCAAAATATACTCAATACTATCAATCAAAAATCCTGCTGTTCCACAAGCCAAATCACAGATAGTATCCCCCAAATCAGGGTCAACCATCTCCACCATAAACGCCCGTATCTGTCGGGGAGTACGGAATTGACCATTAAGTGCAGATTGACCTAAATGGGTTAGTAGATACTCAAAAATATCACCTTTGACATCCTGACCCATTTTGAGGAAATCCAAGTTATCGAGTTCATCAACTACCAACTTGAGAACATTCGGGTCATTAATTTCTAAAACCGCATCCCGGAAATACTCTGCCACTTTTGGCTCATCTTTCAGCAAAGAATTCGCCATGTAGGGGAAAACTTCATCCCGCAGAAAGTCGCGCAGTTCAGTACCACTCTTGAAACGCCATTTTGACCAGCGATAACGTTCTGCTTGCTGGGGAAATAGTAATTTAGCATTACCATTATTACCCATGAGGCGATCGCGTAACTCCCGATTTGCTTCTTCTTCATCCAGCAGCTTCAGGTATATCAGGTAAGAAATCTGCTCAATATAGGTGACAGGATTTGTTACCCCACCAGCCCATAAAGTATCAGTAATATGCTTGAGTTTGCGACGAATTTCTGAATCCATATTTTTCTCTTAACCCTCTGTACCTGTAGCATCCACCGCGAACACAGAGCGGTTTAGTTCATCAAAAATATCCCGCAATCCCTGCTCACCAAACAGTTCTATACCTAAACCAGCAGCATTCAGAACTGAAAGGGGTGGCAAGAATAAATCATCTATGGTTAGCTGACCTTTGGCAATACCCCGATTTTTCAACAAAGAAAGATACTGAGCTTGGGCTGGTGCGAAAGAGTGAGAAACCAACCAAGCTCTAAAGTTTTCTTCTAATGATTCTTCGTGACTTTTAATCTTTAATGTTCCCAATGCAGCCCGAATAAAATCAATCAGGCTACCATTATAATTGCGGTAAGCTCGCCGCAGGTTTTCTTCATTAAAATAGTACCGGGGCGTATTCAAACGCCGCACCAGTTCCGTTTCTTCGGTTTCCGTCAACAATTCTCCATCCCGAATTTTCTGGAGTGTTGGATCATTATTAACAGCAGATTGGATAGTTTGCTCCCAGTTAGTGAGATAATCCCGTTTATCAACCCGTTCCCCTTCTGTACCTACTTCTACATAACTGACATATTGCTGCCATCTATCCCTAAGTCCTAATTCAATTAATTCTGACCGAGAACGGGATAGTTGCTGATTGCTTCTAGTTGATACATGACCTCGACCAGTTTCGGCATAAATATCAGTATCGCTATCATTGAAATATTCGTGATTTCTGAAAAAATCATAAATAACAAACTTGCGTTTATCAATATGTGGCGCAGTCCTTGTCCCCCGTCCACGAATTTGCTGATAAAGAATTGGACTCCGCACTGTACGACACATAACTAAATGCAAAATTTCCCGGCAATCAAAGCCAGTATTGAGCATATCCACACTGACTGCAACTTGTGGGTAATCCTCATATTTGAACTGACGAATTAAATCATCTGCATTAGCAACATCACTTGTAATTACTTCAGCGTAACGCCCCTTACATTCTGGATGTAACTCGTTCAGATATCTGGTTAACCTTGCCGCATGATTTTTTGTCAAAGCAAATACTATTGACTTACCAGGCCCAATCTTTTGTCCTGGGGCTAATTCTTGATAATTCTCCCAAGCCAGCCTATCAAACTCCTGCATCATTAGGCGGTTACTGGCCTCATTAGTCCACTTGCGTTCAAAGTCTGCTGGGTCATAAGAAACCTCATCAACTTCAGCACCTTCAGCAATAATTTCAGTTATGCCAGTAGCGAACCGATAGGGAATAAGATACTTTTGTTCAAATGCCGTTTGAATAGAGTAAGTAAAATCTGGCTGCTCATTTCGGCAGTTGTAGAAATCAAAAGTATTACGTTCAATGTAAGCTGCTGGCGTAGCAGTTAAACCAATATGAAACGCATCAAAATGAGTAAGTGCAGTCTGCCAAACACCATAAATCGAACGGTGACATTCATCAGCTACAACAACATCAAAATAGCCGCTAGTAAACTCCCGATATCGGCTAATCATTGTTTGGAGTAAGCAAACTGTAATTTGCTGCTCTTGCCGGATCACACTTGGTTTGAGCCAGTAGCTACCATACTGATTTAAAACATCTTGAATTGCTTCTAATGCCTGTTTTGCTAATTGTTCTCTATCTACTAAAAACAGGATTTTTTCGGCATATCCCGATTGAATCAGGCGTTTTAATTGCAGGCAAATTAAATCAGTTTTACCTGTCCCAGTTGGCAGTTCGAGTAAAAATCGCCGTTTACGCAATTCAACTGCATGGTCAATAGCTTGCATAGTTTCCCTTTGATAGGGACGGACTAAGCGAGTTTCACCCTGTCGAGTGTAATATTCAGGAATTTCAATAGTAGCTAGAGGTTGACGGGTTGAGCGCATTTCAAGCAATCGCTCTAAATCCCGCCGTGAGAAAAAAGAATTGACAATCCGGGCATCATCGTTTTGATAGTCCCAGAAATAAATCAGTTCGCCATTACTGAGGAAAATAAACGGTGCTTCCAACTTCCGAGCATAGGGAAGTGGTTGATTTTTAGCAACATAAGGCTCAATAGCACGCTTCTTAGCTTCAATTACAGCCAACGGACGACCTCTTTGGTCAAGTAGTAGATAATCAGCTCTCCCTCTTCTTCCATCTGCCATTTGAGCCGAAACTTCAGTCATTACCTGAGATTTATCAGCCGGGTTCCATCCTGCTTGGCGGAGAAGGTCATCAATATTAATACGTGCGTCTGTCTCTTTGCTAAAGTCGCTCATCAAATCACTCCTGTCTTACCAAAGTTAGCACGAAGCCCTCAGCGTCAGTGCTTTTTCCGCTTTATCCCAGAAGTTTTAACTTTTTCCCAACTTTAGCGCCAACTTTTGATAAATTTCGTCCAACCACACCGGAATTACAGGCTTACCTGCATCCAAAGATGCGATCGCCTTTTTTCTGTCAAACTCCACAAGTTCAAGCGAACGCTCCTGTACTTGGGACAACAACATAAACCGCTTACCTTTACCTGAAATAAATAACTCCGGCTCTTGATCTTTCAGCTTTTTCAACGTGGTGCTGGCTATGTCAAAACTTAACCCCACAGATAGCCAATATGACATTGCAGCCAGTTCCAGCAAATTGGACTTTGAGTAATAAATACTACGCCCTGTACCAGTATCACTGATTACAGGAACAATCACCCCCCTCTCTCGCCAATACTGTAGCTGACGAAGGGTACAGCCTGTGATTTCAGCAGCTTCTTTGCTTGTAAAAAATGTCTCCTGCATACAATTTATTTTACAGAAGACTTGTTTAATACAATTATGTTAGTATTAGACAATATTGTTTTAAAGCGATGAGCCAAATCACTATTCAGTGTCGTCTTGTAGCCTCAGAATCATCACGCCACCAACTATGGAAGTTGATGGCGGAGTTAAATACGCCACTGATTAATGAACTACTACGTCAGGTAAGTCAACACCCAGAGTTTGAGACTTGGCGACAAAAGGGCAAACACCCCACTAGTATTGTTAAAGAACTCTGCGAACCTTTGAAAACTGACCCTCGCTTTATTGGTCAGCCTGGACGGTTTTATACGAGTGCGATCGCATTAGTGAACTACATATATAAATCATGGTTTGCCCTGATGAAGCGATCGCAGTTCCAACTAGAAGGCAAAATTCGCTGGTTGGAAATGCTCAAAAGTGATGTTGAATTGGTAGAAAGTAGTGGTGTCAGCTTAGATACTCTTCGCACCAAAGCTGCTGAAATTTTGGTTCAACTTACTCTCCTCAATACTGCTGAAACTCAATCAACAAATGGGAAAAAAGCTAAAAAGCGCAAAAAATCTCAAAATTCAGATAGCAACAGTTTATCAAAGAACTTATTTGAGTCCTATCGCAAGACAGAAGATAACTTGACTCGTTGTGCTATCAGCTATTTGCTCAAAAATGGTTGCAAAATCAACGATAAAGAGGAAGACGCTAAAAAATTTGCTCAACGCCGTCGTAAACTTGAAATTCAGATTGAACGCCTCAGAGAACAGCTAGAAACACGAATTCCCAAAGGTCGAGATTTAACCGATACCAAATGGTTAGAAACTATTGTTGTTGCCACTCATAACGTTCCAACAAATGAAGCCGAGGCAAAATTTTGGCAAGACAGCCTTTTAAGACAATCTAGCAAAGTACCTTTCCCGGTAGCTTACGAAACCAGCGAAGACATGACTTGGTTTAAAAACCAGTTTGGGCGCATCTGTGTAAAATTCAAATGTTTGAGTAAGCATAGTTTTCAAGTGTATTGTGATTCTCGCCACCTTCACTGGTTTCAACGCTTCCTAGAAGATCAACAAATTAAGAAAAATAGCAAAAATCAACACTCAAGTAGCCTATTCACCCTGCGTAGTGGGCGTATTGCTTGGCAAGAAGAGGAAGGCAAAGGCGATCCTTGGAATGTGTAATCGTTTAACCCTCTACTGTTCTGTAGATACCCGCCTATGGACGACTGAAGGAACGAATCAAGTAAGGGAAGAGAAAGCTGAAGAAATCGCTAAAATTATCACTAATACAAAAGCCAAAGGCGACCTTAACTCACATCTTGCACCTGACCGAATAAACCCGTAGAAGGCAAATAAAGAGTA
>NZ_CAXTNP010000093.1:0-26261 GCF_964245575.1 uncultured Nostoc sp.
GGATGGTTCACCCACTGCTGTTACTATATTTCACCCAACTGAGAACCGCTATATTTTGAAGCGTGCTATCTGCAAAAGTAACAAATTTTTAACAAGTGTACTGCTTGTACGGGTTGATAGAGTTACAGGCGAAGATTCTTCTTGATATTATTTTTTATTAGTCGTGTATGGTGATGTTGACTAAGCAGTCCCTGTCTCTGAGCCGCCCATCATTGCGACGGGAGATTTTGGGACTGTAGAGCAGATATTCGTAGGGTGTTGTGCCGTGGAGCGATCGCCCATTCAGGTGAAAAATTTCTTCGTCAATCCCACTGCCCCGCCATTCCTGTAAGTGTTTTGCTTGAGAATCGGTTTAATTTATACCAAGCATGACCGTATTTCCTCTCTTTTTTTGACGCATGAACATAGAAGCGGCATTATGGGTCATGCCGCCGGTTCAATTTTTTGCAATACTTTTGCTGGCTATGAAGTCGTCAACACGCCAGCATTGCCTTTGGGCTGGGTAAAGGTTAAAGGAGTGAGAACAATTCTTTTCCCCTTTGCCCTTTCCCCCTTACCCTTCTCATCTACCGCCTCCGGTGTGCGGTCGAAATGTGAGATTAATACGGGTACTAACCACTTTGTTTGTTTTCGGAACTTGATGCAGATGTGTAGACTGACAACCGGGGTGCATCACAAGTAAGCTGCCGTGTTCCAGCCAGAAGTCCGTTGGTCTGCCGCCGATGGGCTTGATTTGGAATTTGCGACATGACCCCAGGCTGAGTGATGCAATCGCAGGGTTAAATCCCATCGATGGTTCATTATCTGCGTGCCAACCGATGCTGTCCTGTCCAGTGCAGTACTGATTTCCGATGACGATACGGAACTTGTAGCCAGTTAGTGCAGTGATGCGATCGCGTAAGCTAGAGAGAGCTTCTGTCCAACATAGTGGTTTCAAAAATACGCTATTCGAGTAAAGGTAGTTGCACCCGTTGTCCCCGTAAATACATTCGAGACGAGGAACGGGCATTGTTTTACCCGCGATTCTGATTTGGTTCTGCTGCCACTCCAGTTTTAAACAGTGCTGGTAGAGCGAGTTAGCTTGTTCAAGACTTAAGAAATCGGGGTAGTAAGTGACTGGTAAAACTGGGGCTGATTCAGCAAATAAATTGAGTTTTTGCATGGTGTTATCTCAAAGAAAGAAACTGCTATTAGTTCTGCTCGGCTTTAAAAACCTCAACCAAAATACTTTCTGGATACAAACCAACTTTTCCAAAACGTGGGTCATGAATCCGTTCTATTTCTATTCCTTGTTTTCGGCACAATGCACTTGCCTTTCGACCTTTAGTACCGGCAACTTTCGCAGATATTTCTAAACCTTGAAGATTGGCGAATCCAACAACACTGTATTTGTGACCGCATGGTGTGTTCACCCTGTCCTGTTCAACTTCAACAGCTTTTAGCCGATGCAAAATTTCAGTCTGTTGCTGTTGTTGTTGGAATAAATGCTGTTCTTGCTCTGCCATCTGTTGGGCAATCGCAGCGAGTAACTGTATTTGGGTCATCGCAGTTTCGCTATTAGAGGCGGGTTTAGTCCAGCCCAATTTATCTTGAATCCACGCTCTAACCCCGATGGTGTTAAATGAACGGCATACCAATCTGGCTTGAAGAGTGCAGTATCTACCAGCTTCGTAAGCGTAGTACTCTAAGATAATTGCGATCGCTGTGTCTGGGATACCACTGGTTCTCCAGTCAGTTAGGTTCGCGGCATCAAAGCTTTGTTGCATAAGCATTTGAGCCAGTTTGGAAGGTTCCAGGTTCGCACTCTCTAATGCTTTACCGATAGCTTTATCACTAACCCCAGCAAGTCTTGCAGTTGCTCTAACACTGGCTTTCGCTTGACCATTAGCGTCAACTTCAATCTCTTGTTTTATCTGTTCGATGATTTCGGCGATTTCAATTTGTGACATAACTTTAGTTGGGTGATAATTTTTTGTTGTGTGATTAGAGAGAATTAAACATTTACCCGCAGTAAACTTTTTTCACCGACTAGTGATAAACGATTAGATATACTCAATGATTGAGTTAACATTGGCGACATCAATTCAACGAGATAAAACCAAGAATTATTCACCAGAGCAATCCCCAAAATGAGACGATGTTTTGTTCCTTTGTCGTGAGAACAGAGGATCACTCTTTCGCCCAAAACAAAAGCAGGTTTTTGCACATTGAGGGTTTCTAACTGACCTGTTACAATAATTTGATGCTGTGTTGCATGGAGTATTTCATTACGGCAATCAACGGAATAAAGCCAGCATTCGTGTTTCCATCGCATACCGCAGCAATAGCCGAATGTTCTGGTAGTTCTGAGGTATACTCTCTCCAGTAAATTCACCTCAAGAGATGGAATTGTTTGACCCCAAGGAGGGGAGATATACCAACTCGTTTTGAGCGCGTTAACGTGGTCAATCATGTGTTTTCCTGGCTAATGAAGGCTGAATTCTTGGTTGACAAAATTTGTTTCAATCGGTCAAAGATAGGTGCAGCGCATTGAGGGACAATGGCATTACCCAGAGCGATCAACTGTTGCTTATGTTGTCTTCTGATGGCTTGGTATTCTGCCCACAGCTGGCGATATTCCTTTTGGCAATCCGGCGTAAGCGCTGCAATTTCTCTACGACTAAGCCGACTGAAGCTGGGGACTGTGGCAGCGGCAAGCCAATCTGTAATTCCTGTGTGGGTAAGTAAACATTCGTCCAACCTTGCGGGAAACCCATCATTGCCTGTACTAGATGTACATTGAGCGCACGAGAACAACAAACCCCATTGCCGTTAATTCATCCGCACCATTAGCAACAGAATTAGTAACAAGATTTTGATACAAAGACTCAGCATGATTGGGATGGTCACACTTATTCGCTGCCCAAGCTAAACACATGGTTTTGATTAGTTCATTAATCTGGTTAATATCAAGTAAACTTGGGCGATCAACATCCTGAAATTGCAACCACTCTTTGACTAAATCAAGTGGATAATCAAGCAAAGTGCGAATATTTCTTACTTGTAAATCAAGTGTGTATACTGGTTGAGGAACTACGCTAAGTTTTGGTGTAGATGAAATAGTTGAGGAAGCACTACCTAAAAGAGATTGGATGTCACGAATGATTGTTGCCCAATCCAAATCTCTACTCCATTCCCTATAAATCTTGGTTTTGGTTGCAGCATCGTAAAGATTACAGAAAACCGTGTTTTCGTCACCAGCATTAGCAACGATAATCAGTGGCTTATCAAAATCCTGAACTAACGAGGCAGCTAGAAGAAAGCTTTTAGCAAAATTGGTTTCAACACCAGTTCTGATGACATAAAGTTCATCGGCATTCACAACAATATCCAGCTTTAAGTTGTCCTTGCCTTTGAATTATTTAGTCGTTAGGCGCAGTTCTGACAAGTACCCAGTTAATGCTCTTTGGGTAACAGGTATTTTCTTATCTTGGCTGATGTTGAACTTGTACCAAACGTAAGATTCGCCATCTACTTCTCCCTGGTTGACATAGAGATAAATTGGTTTAGGAGGGTTGCATAAACCTAATTTGATTTCAGCAGTCATGTTTCACCTCGGTTAAAGTTTTATTGATTGTTGTTCTGTGTGCAATAATGGAAATTCTGTAGCGGAAGAAAAAGTTCCGTGCGTTCATCTAAAGTAGTGGCATTCCTTTAAATGAACGCTTTTGTACTAACTTAGAAGTTCTCGATTCCGGTCTAACTCCCATTGCAAATAAGTCAGCGCAGTTTGAGCATCAGCAATATTTAAATCTGGGCTATATCCTTCGTCCAACAGTTTTTTGTCGTCTGGGTGCGTAGCAATTTTAGATACCAGAGTTTGGGCTTGTTCAACTAAGTAGTACAGATTTGGGTTAGACATTTCAATGCCCAGCCTAGAACATAAATCTTCTGCTTTCACTCCTGTTATTCCTGGCTCAATCTCCGTTTCCAACTCTTCAAGTAGAGATTGAAAATCTGGGTGTTCATCGTTGATTTCGACTTCAATCAAATCTGCACACTTTGTAACAGTGGTTGCCCAAGCTGGTATTGTTTGTGGAATCGTCTTAGCATAAAGTTTCATAATTGGTTCCTCTTCAATTAACAGTTAAAAATCCTCAGCAATCTCCAACAAAAAGCCGCATCCTGTGTTCTGCACTTGCACCAGTTCTTTATCCAGCAGAGTTTGAATCACCTTGGCGGAGAATTGGAATTGCAGACGATGCAAAGGAACACAACCGCCACAAAGCCGAATTGAACGCAGCAGATGATTAGCTCTACACTCAAAGCTGTTGTCAACCGTCTTAGGCATTTGTGAAACCTCCAGTTAATGCGGCTAACTGTCGGTTGAGAATATTTATCTGTTGTTGGTAAAACTCAATCTCTGCGGTAATTTCTAAGAATAATTCTTCTGGGGAGAGCGGTTGGATTTGATTTTCCTGAAAGTGGAATAGTTCGTCAGAGTTTTTATTAGGCATTAGCGCATAGCGTCAACCACGACCAAATTGTTCAGCTAATTCAGTACCATTCGGGTAGTATTGAAGCCCTAAAATGATGCCGTCTTTAGTACGTTGTTCCAAAGCAAAGCGAGGGTAGTCCCAGTGTTGGGGGATTGAAATTGTTGGTTGCATTGATTTAATGGGGATTGGTGAATAAATAATTAGGGAAAGGGGGAAAGGGTAAAGGGAAAGGGAATGAAGAAATTTACCTTTAACCCTTCCCCTTTAACCTTTTCCCAGGCGAAGCCCAAGACTTACGCCGTGACTAACTCCGCTCTCTCCAGCAGCCGTTGCAATTTATCGCCAGTTAGCTGTTCTAACGGCTGATCTAAAAAATATCCATCAAAAATGGATTTACCATCAGTAGACACGTCCACCATCGGCAGATGCCAGACTACTTCCATTGCAGAATCACAGGGTATGCGCTGGGTTTCGTCTGCTGCGCGTGTGAACCACCAGTCAGCGTCAGTCTGTCCGACTTCGCCTAATTTCACGTCATTCTGGTAAATGCCGTCGTTGAGGATTTCGTAACCGTATTTCTCGCATTCGTTGAAAATCTGCGCCATTACTTCGTTATCAGTGGTGCATGGTGTTGCAAGTTGTACCTGTACTGCCAGTGTGCCATCTTTATAATGGGTGCAGATGAAGCGATCGCAACGCATTAGAGTGCTGGCACGAAATACTTCTTTGTCGTTGACCATGACTACCCAGCGTTGCGTTAAGTGGTCATCGTCATGGCTGATACTGGCTACCAGTTTGTCATCAGCGTAATATTCGTGATCACCAAACGAGATTTCGACTATTCTGAGGGGTTCGGGAGCTACAACTTGGGCTTGGGTTGCGATGAAGTGGTCGAGTTCGGCTTGGGCGAGGGCTTGGTTGTCGGGGGCAGCAGGGGTGAGCTTCTGAATCTTGCTGGCTTGGTAATCAGCGATGGCTGCGCCAACGCCAAGGGCGAACGCAGTAATCCAAGAATCCTTACAGCGTTTGTCGCTTACTTCGACTGTACAGGCGATCTCGCTGTAGATTTGCTTGAGTCGGGCAATAGATTTCAGTTGCAGCTGTTGATGGCTGTAGATTTGGTGTGTCATGATAAGTACTGGAGTTTAGACTAATTTTACCCATCAAACTGCCAAACCCTTATCCAGACAGGCTTTGATAATTTATAGGCTTGATAGAATTCCGAAGTCTAAAATGCTTACCACACAAGGGTTGTAGCCTTAAAAAAAGAATTTAGTCTAAACTCCAGTAAGTAAACTCCTTGAATTTAGGAGTAGAGAAGCGCTTCGGATTGGTAGTCAGGGGCGCTTTCTCTACAATTTAATACTATCAAAATTTTTGTACTAATGCAATATTTGCACTATATATTTTTGCAGTATAATAGTCGTAGTAGTATAGAGGTTATGCCTATGCGAAACAAAATCAAGCAATTTTTAGAGAGTCGAGGGCTGTCAGCTTATCGAATGATTCAAGATGCAAAAATTTCTGATACGACAGGGTACAAATTAGCAGCAGATCCCACTTACATCCCCTCCTCTAAAATTCTGGAAGCTCTTTGTGAAACTTACAGGATTCAACCAGGAGAGATACTAGAGTGGTTTCCAGCAGAGGAGAAAAGCGAAGATGATTAATCCTCAAACCATTAATCCTTTGACCCTACCCTCTATGGCTCTTAATGAGCGATCGCAGTTACCTAGCCAGCCTTGCATTTATTTCGCAATCGACTCTCAAGGTGTGGTTCAGTACATTGGTAGGACTGTCAATCTTCAGGCAAGATGGTTAAAACATCACCGCTATAAGCAGTTAGCGCAATCAGAAGATATAAGAATTGCTTACTTGTTTATTGAGCCTGATTTGTTACCTGAAGTTGAAATTGCATTAATAGAATGGTTTAATCCACAGCTAAATCAGACTGAAGTAATTGCCGATAAAAAGCGAATATCGCTTTATTTGGACGAAGCATTAAAGTCTGACTTAGAACGACTAGCTAAGATTAGGAAGCGTTCTCTGTCAAATTTAATAGAAGTCCTTTGTGAAGAAGAGTTGGAGCGTGCCAGGAATAATGGAGAGTTAAAGGATGCTTGACCTCAAGCCATTAACTTCCGCGCTATTTTCAGTGACTCTACAGAAGCGATCGCTTAGGGGTTCAGTTGAGGTTCTGGCGGTAGAAGCTGAAATTAGCCGCTCTTAAGCGTTTGTAGCCCTGACTACAGCCATAATGAGAGTGAGCCAGTCTGAGCAAATACCCTTAAGAAGGGTGAAATCATGGCTAAACCATCCTCAAAGCCCAAAAAATCCACCATCCCTTCATCCACTGACAGCACATCACCAGATAATCTTGCTCAAGAAGAAGACACAGCTACAGCAACAATTACCGTTACTGCTGTTGAAATTCCCGAATTAACCGAGCAGGAAATTAGCGATCGCTTGCATCTTGAACGGAAGGTAGAACGGGCGTTTTTTGAAGCGGGGAAGGCGCTGGCGGAATTACGCGACCGCAAATTGTACCGTTCAACTCACAAAACCTTTGAAGAATATTGCAAAGATAGGTTTGGCTACACGCGGATAGCGGCTAGTTATAAAATTGCCGCAGCGACAGTCATGGACAATTTGTTAACCAATGGTTTACAAAAAGAGGAAATAGCTACGGATGAATTACAGACTCCAAAAATGTTAACCAATGGTTTACAAATTCTGCCAAATAATGAACGTCAAGTACGCCCTTTGGTTTCTTTAGAGCCAGAAGTACAAAGAGAAGCTTGGCAGAAGGCAGTAGAGGAAGCGGGTGGTAAAGTTCCAAGTGGCAGGATTGTGAAGAATGTGGTGCAGCGCATTATTGAGCGAACCAGAGTACCAAACACCTACCAGTTAGGCGAAGTCTGTCAAATTCTTGCAAAAGACAACCCAGAACTCAGAGGTAAGGGCGGGTGTTGGGGCATTGTCAACCACGTTGGAGAATTCAGTTGCACAGTGACAACCTGGGATGGAGAATATACTGTAAGAATCGCCCACCTCAAGCCACTGAACTATCTGCCTGCGGAATGTCAGCAGATCCAGTTGATTAACGATCGCATTAATCGACTACGGGACAATGAGAATCTAGAAGAAGCTGCCCATGCTGTGCTGAAGCACTTGGGGGAACTGAAGCGACCGTATTTGACGGAGGTGGAGGAGAAGTTGTTGAGTGTGATTGAGCAGGAATATGGGGTTAATTAAGGAGATGAGCCGATTGCAAATTCGTGAAGATGATTTGACAGGTAAAAAGATAGCTAACCTTCTGAGGGAACATCTCGAAAATATGCATGAGATTACCCCACCCGAAAGCGTTCATGCTCTTGATATAGAGGCATTGTGTTCGCCTGATATTACTTTTTGGACGGCTTGGGATGGCGAAGAACTGCTTGGATGCGGGGCATTGAAAGAACTCTCTTCAACAAGTGGTGAAATCAAATCAATGCGGTAAGCCTTGGCTTACCGTCGTCAGGGTGTCGCCTCAAAAATTCTGGAACACATTATTAAAGAAGCCCAAAGGCGTGGTTACGATTACTTGAATTTAGAAACCAGGGCAAACGCATCTAAATTACTCTTAATCACAACGAAGGTTAGGAACCAACGAAAAAATCTTTCCTTTCGCGTTTGATTATTTTTTAAGCCCCAAAGTGATCGCCTAAAACTTTCGCAATAAGCAAGAGTTAATGACATTATTTTAAACTTTATTGAGAATATATTTGCTTATTGACATGATGCGGCCGCCCTGATTTAGAAACAGGGGCAATTCCAGAATTCGCTCCAGCACGAGCCTTATATACACGGTATGGGTTTGAGTACCGAGGCCCCTTTGCAGAATACATTGATGACCCAAACAGCGTATTTATGAGGAAAAAGCTTGCTTGATTGGTTAGTAACAATCACCCTTAGCGCTCAGGTGATTTGCGATGGCCTTGCTCAAATATATTCCGATTCTTTGGAAGAAACAGTTAAAAATCTATTGCAGTCGTTGGGGAAGGTGAACCGTCCCTATCTTACTGCTGTGGAAAAAAAATTGTTGAATGTACTGGAGTCTGAATACGGGGGTGAGATAATGCCCTAAGCAATTTTGGCAATTTGGCATCCAATGTCTTTGGGTTGCAGTTTCAATGAAGATATCAACACAACGGGACAGTCAACAAGTTGTACGAGAGATAGGGCAAAACTTTCCGCTTTTGGTGCCCCGTGCTACGCCAGTTGTCAAACGAGTGCTGTAGAATCGCTCTACATAATTGATACAGCGCTCAACAGAGTTCAGTTAAGGCTCTACAACTGGCTAGAAATGAACAAAACCAAATAGGATTTCAGAAGATGAAAAATGTAGATAGCTGGATTGCTGTATAGTTTGAGTTATGCCAGATTATCCTCTTAAGAGTTGCTCTATGATTGCTCTACCTGGTATTGCCATTCAAAACAAGATATATGAAAGTTCTAACTCTCTAGTTTATCGGGGCATCAGAGACGATGGAGTAGGGATCGTCGTAAAAATGCTAAAGCTTGATTATCCTTCTCCCCAAGAACTGACTCGCTACAGACAGGAATATAAAATTACCCGCTCCCTAAAATTAGAAGGAGTTATCAAAGCATACAGCCAGCAAGACTATCAACGTACTCTGATGATTATCTTAGAAGATTTTGGGGGAGAGTCCTTAGAGCAATGGATGCACAAGCGCCCAAACATCTTCTGCCCCATGCCTTTATCGACTTTTCTTGGCCTTGCGATCGCTATAAGCGATATTCTAGGCAAAATCCATGCAGCCAATGTCATTCATAAAGATATTAACCCTGGAAACATCGTTCTCAATCTGGATACTGGCGTTGTCAAAATTATTGATTTTGGGATTGCCACCCAATTTAATCGCACGAATCCGACTTTCAAAAGTCCTCATGTTTTAGAAGGGACACTCGCATATTTATCTCCAGAGCAAACAGGACGCATGAACCGTTTGCTCGATTACCGCACCGATTTTTACTCCCTTGGTGTGACATTCTACGAACTTCTAACCGGACACCTGCCGTTTCCAACAACGGATATTCTAGAACTAGTCCATTGTCATATTGCTAAAGTGCCTGTTCCACCTCACGAACTGAATGCAGCGATCCCTAAAGCCATTTCAGATATCATTCTCAAACTGATGGCGAAAAATGCAGAGGATCGTTATCAGAGTACTTGGGGCATCAAAGCAGATTTAGAAATTGGTCTTCACCAGTTCACACAAACCGATAAAATCGATGGTATTCAACTGGGTCTTCAAGATGTTTCGGATCGGTTTCAAATCCCCCAAAAATTGTATGGGCGCGAAGCAGAGATTGAAGCATTATTAGCGGCGTTTGATAGAGTAGCAGGAACGGGGAATGAACAATTAAGACTGAAGAATCAAGAAAATTCTCAATTCCAAGTCGAGATGATGTTGGTATCAGGTTACGCTGGGGTTGGCAAATCAGCATTAGTGCAGGAACTCTACAAACCCATTACTGCAAAGCGCGGTTATTTTGTCTCTGGTAAATTTGAGCAATTCGGGCGTAATATTCCCTACAGTGCGATCGCAAATGCCCTGCAAAAATTGGTGCAGCAATTGCTCAGTGAGCCAGATAAGCAGGTGCAACAGTGGCGATCGCAACTGTTAACAGCTTTAGGAAGCAACGGACAAATCATCATTGATATCATCCCGGAAGTTGAATTAATTATCGGCAAGCAGCCGCCTGTATCAGAAGTTGGAGCAACTGAAGCTCAAAATCGCTTTCATCGCATCTTTGGGCAGTTTGTGCGCGTGTTTTGTTCAGAGTCACATCCCCTTGCTATTTTTTTAGATGATTTGCAGTGGATAGATTCAGCAACGATTAAGTTAATCGAACTGTTGCTGTTGGATGAGCAAACCCAATCCCTATTTTTAATTGGAGCCTATCGAGATAATGAAGTAAATCCAACACATCCATTAGCATTAATGCTAGAAAGACTACGAAAAAAAGGGGCAGTGCTTCAGGAGATGATCCTGACACCATTAACGCTTGAACCGTTGAGTCAGTTGATTGTGGAGACGCTACATCAAAATGCAGACATTGTTCTTCCCTTGGCTAAGTTAGTGTTGCGTAAAACTGAGGGTAATCCATTTTTTGTCAGCGAATTTTTAAACACGCTCTATAGCGAAAATCTTTTGAAATTTGATGTACAACACTTAAGCTGGCAGTGGAACATTGCTCAGATTCAAGCTCAAAATATCACCGATAATGTTGTGGAGTTGATGCTTCACAAGTTGAAGAAACTACCAGAGAACACACAGCAAATTCTTCAGTTAGCTGCTTGCATTGGTGCTGAATTTAATTTAGATACGTTGTCGATTGTTTGTGAAAAACCACCTGAAACCGTTTTCTACGATTTACAAGCAGTAATGCAAGTTGGATTAATTCAACCCATCTCTGAATTAAATGAGAAGTTGTTAATTCAGGAGTATAAGTTTTTGCACGATCGCGTGCAGCAAGCAGCTTATACGCTAATTGATGAGTCAAAAAAACAAGCTGTTCATTTACAAATTGGTTACAATTTACTAGAAAAAACTTTGTCAGAACGGCTATCAGAGCGGCTGTTTGAAATTGTCGATCATTTGAATCATGGAATTGAGCTTGTCACAGATCAACCAGAAAGAAATGAAATTGCTCGATTAAATTTAATTACAGCTCAGAAAGCAAAAGCAGCGATCGCTTATAGTGTAGCAAAAAAATATTTAGCGACAGGGCGAGCATGGCTGGCAGCTTCAAGCTGGCAAACAAACTATGATTTTACTTTAGAACTACATTCAGAAACTACAGAAGTTTCATTCCTATGTGGCGATTTTGCAGATGTAGAATCCTGGATGGCGATCGTTTTACAATCAGCTAAAACGGTTCTTGACAGAGTAAAGGTTTACGAAGTCAAAATTCAGACCTATATCGCGCAGGAGCAGCTATTGGAAGCGATCGATACTGGATTGCAAGTCTTACTGCAACTGGGGATCAGTTTTCCGAAAACGCATAACCAGTCAGATATTCAGCTTGAACTTGACACGATCACATCACTCCTTAAGGAAAAGCGGAGCGAGGATTTGGTTCATTCGCCGAAAATAGCTGAACCGGGCAAGTTGGCGGCGATGCGAATCTTATCAAGTATCATGATTGCTGCCCATCTTGCTGCCCCGGATATGCTGCCATTGTTTGCATCAAAACAGGTCAGTTTGTCAATCCAATATAGCAATGCGTTGGTGTCTCCCTTTACGTATGCCTTGTATGGATTCATTCTTTGTAGGACGGTGGGAGACATAGAGTCTGGCTATGAGTTTGGGCAGTTAGCTTTAAGCCAGTTGTCACGACCTGATACCCAAGCACTCAAAGCCAAAACATTGTTGAGCGTGAATATTTTTATCATTCACTGGAAAAAGCATTTTAGAGAAACATTGCAGCCATTACTAGAAGGCTATCAAAGTGGATTGGAAACAGGAGATTCAGAGTTTGCTGCTTACTGTGCTGAAGTTTACTGCTTGCAATGTGTTTTTGTAGGTAAGGAACTCGTGGAGCTTGAACGCGAGATAAGAGTGTACAGCCAAGTAATCCGTCAACTCAAACAGCAAGCAGCACTGACTTGGACTCAGATGCATCATCAGGTTGTCTTAAATTTGATGGAACGCTCGGTCAATCCTATCTGTCTAGTTGGCGAAGCCTACAATGAGGAGAATAGACTGCGACAAAATGAAACAGAAAATAATGGAACCTCAATCTTTTTCGTACATTTCTACCAACTTTTCCTGTGCTATTTATTTTATGAGTATTTCCAGGCAGTCGAAAACTCAATTATAGCGGCAGAGTATGTGAGCTACGTAGCATCGTCACCTCCTGTTCCTCTGTACTATTTCTATAGCTCTCTGGCAAAACTCGCAACCTATCTTGAAAGCAACGCTCAAGTGCAGTCAGAAATTCTTAAAGAAGTTGCAGTTAACCAGGAAACAATGCAGCTATGGGCACATTATGCGCCCATGAATCATTTGCATAAATACCACTTAGTCGAGGCAGAGAAAGCACGAGTTTTGGGTCAGTTGCTTGAAGCAGAAGAGTTCTACGAGCAAGCCATTGAAGGGGCTAAAGAAAATGAATATGTACAAGAAGAAGCATTAGCCTATGAATTAGCAGCAAAATTCTACCTATCTCGTGGGAGAGAAAAGATTGCCCGAACCTATATGAAAGAAGCTCACTACTGCTATGAACGTTGGGGAGCGACGGCGAAGGTCAAGGATATAGAAACTCGGTATCCGCAGCTATTTTCTCCATCATCGAGCATGGCTCATACGCAAATACCAAAAACTTCTGTCACCACCTCTAATACCTCAGACATCGCTTTCGATTTAGCGGCAGTGATGAAAGCTTCCCTTGCTATTTCTAGTGAAATTGAACTGGAGCAGTTGCTTAGTTCCTTGATGAAGATATTAATCGAGAATGCTGGCGCACAAACCGGATTTTTACTTTTGGAAAACTCAGGAGAATGGGTAATTGAAGCTTCTAGTCAACTAAATGATGTGGCTGGCAAAAATATTTATTCTACACAAGTACTGCAATCTATCTCAACGGCAAATTACCTGCCTGAATCAATTATTAATTATGTAATTCGGACTCATGAACCTGTGATCTTAAATGATGCAACTCGTGAGGGTAATTTTATTAATGAGCTATACATTCAACATAACCAAACTCAATCACTTCTGTGTTTACCACTGCTGAATCAAAGTAAGCTCGTCGGAGCGTTGTATTTGGAAAATCAATTAGCAGCTGGGGTATTTACACCGGAGCGAACGCAAGTTTTGCATCTGTTATCAACCCAAGCAGCCATTGCAATTGAAAATGCCAAACTCTACTCTAAACTACGGAAGAGCGAAAGTCAGATGGCTCAATTCCTGGAAGCAGTGCCGGTAGCAATTGGAGTCGTAGATACACTCGGTCGCCCTTACTACGCCAATCAACAGGCAATTCAACTATTAGGCAAAGGGATTATTCCTGGTGCGACACCAGAGCAACTTGCAGAAATTTATCAACTTTATCTAGCGGGAACAGAGCAACCATATCCCATTGAGAAGTTGCCAGTGATACGGGCGTTGAAAGGCGATCGCACCAGAATTGACGATTTAGAAATTCGCCATAACAATGCGATCGTTCCAGTCGAAGGGTGGGGAACTCCAGTATTTGACGAACAGGGCAATGTAATTTATGCGATCGCAGCTTTTCAAGACATCACCGAACGCAAACAAGCAGAGCAATTGCTAGCAAATTATAATTGTACCTTAGAGCAACAAGTAGCCCAACGAACAGCCGCTTTACAGAAAAGCGAGGCAGAACTGCGCGAGCGAGAACAGGAACTAAGATTGATTACCGACGCTCTCCCCGCTTGTATCTGTTATATAGACACAGATCGGCGCTATCGATTTGTCAACCGAACTTATGAGGTCTGGTTTAACCGTAGTCGAGATGAAATTTTAGGTAAGCAGGTTCGTGAAGTCATGAGCGAGGCAAGTTATGAAATTATTGAACCGTACATGAATCGAGCGCTAGCAGGGGAGATTACAACCTATGAGGCAGAAGTCTCTTTCCCGTTGGGCAAAAAGTATCTTGCTGTCACCTCCATCCCCGATTTCGATCTCAATGCTCAGGTGAGAGGATATTATGGTCTGATTACAGATATTAGCGAACAGCGAAATGCTGCACTGCTTGAACGCAAACTCGCTGAAGAGGCATCTATTTTAGAAGAACGCAACCGTATGGCACGAGAAATACATGATACACTAGCGCAAGCTTTTACTAGTATCATCGTTCACTTAGATGCCGCCTCCCAGAGAATCACGCTCGATCCAGATGCTGCCCAATCACACTTAAAGACGGGGCGAACTTTAGCGCGTTCCGGGCTGGCAGATGCCCGTCGCTCGGTGGAAGCACTCCGTCCGCAAATATTAGAAGAAGGCGATTTGCATAGCGCACTCAATCGCCTCGCGGCTCAGATGTTTTCTCATACCTCAGTGCAGGTTGGCTGTGAAGCGATCGGTGAACCATATACTTTGCCGAAAGAGGTGGAAATGAATCTGCTTCGCATCGGACAAGAAGCGTTAACCAATGCTTTTAAGTACGCAAATGCCAGCGAAATCCGCCTTGAGTTGCGCTATGAGCCATCGCAGTTTATCTTGCAAATAAAAGACAATGGGCAAGGTTTTGAAAGCAGTAGTTTGCCAGTCGGTCGGGGCTTTGGGTTACTTGGAATCACCGAACGCGCTGAACGGATTAGGGCAGAATTGACGATTTACAGCCAGCTTGGACAAGGAACAGAAATCGTAGTGAGGTTACAAATGCCATGACGCACCCGCACCTCTCATTATCTACACCAAGCTCCTCTGTGATCCGCGTCTTGATTAGCGACGATCATCCGTTTATGCGAGAAGGTTTAGCAGCCGTAATTGACTATAAACCTGATATGACCGTTGTTGGACAAGCCTGCAACGGGCGCGAAGCAGTAGAATTGTTCCGCCAGCATCAACCCGATGTAACGCTGATGGATTTGCGGATGCCTGAGCTAAGTGGGGTTGAAGCGATCATTTCCATTTGCGCTGAGTTTGCCGACGCTCGGATCATTGTCCTGACGACCTACGACGGGGACGAAGACATCTATCGGGGACTGCAAGCGGGCGCAAAGGGCTATGTCTTAAAAGATGCAGAACCTGATGAACTACTGACAGCGATTCGGGCAGTTCACAACGGTCAAAAGTATATTCCCCCTGCCGTAGGTGCAAAGCTGGCAGAGCGGATAAATAACCCAGAACTGAGCGATCGTGAGTTGCAGGTGCTACGCCTGATGGCAAGGGGCAAGAGTAACTTAGAGATAAGCACTGCTTTCTCAATTGCTGAGGGAACAGTCAAATTCCATGTCAAAAATATTCTGAGTAAGTTGGGAGTGGGCGATCGCACTCAAGCAATGATTGTTGCTCTAAAGCGCGGTATCATTACACTTTAAGAATTATAGCTAAAGCAATAGATTCATTTGTTGAGAGCATCATATCATGTCCGCTTAATTAGTGATTATTCCGGGCATTTATGCAAAAATCTTAAAACTCTCTTTCCCCCTGTCTCCTGCCCCTTGCGGTCTTAATGATAAGTCTTTTACCGGACATGATATCACCTGCTCTTTAGGATAGGTTGTTCTTAGCCCTAAAAGTAAGCCAATCGCTATTCTTAGGGTTAGTGCAAAGACTCCTCGCAGGGGATGCGACAAATGGGGAGAAATTCACATATTTTGAGAATAGAGAAACAACATTCAATTTACTACTCTTATTTTAAGCGTTTTCATCGCAACGATACTATCTATAGACCGCATGAAAAAACGATGAGCCAGACAAGCGATGGTGACAGGCTGCTCATACCAATTTCAGAACACGATAACATCCAAGGAACAATAGATGCACAAACCATTTTAGTTAAATACGGTGACTATCAATGTCTCTCCTGTGGTGAGGTTCATAGGATGATTCGAGAGATTCAGCAACAGATCCAATTATGCTTTGTATTCCGCCATTTCCCGCGCATACACATTCATTTTCAAGCACAAAAGGCAGCAGAAGCGGCAGAAGCCGCCGCCGCGCAAAATAAGTTTTGGCAGATGCATAATCTCTTATTTGAGAATCAATATGCTCTTAATAATGGACATCTTCTAGAGTATGCCAATGAGATACAGCTTGATATCAATCGATTCCTTCAGGAAATGACAGGCCATGTTCATGCCGAGCGGGTCGCTCAGAACATTCAAGGCGGTATACAAAGCGGTGTCAGTAATACGCCAGCTTTATTTATTAACGGAGTTCGCTATCGAGACGCCTGGGATACAGAGAGATTACTCGCAGCGATTCTCGACTAGAAGCTACGCCAACACACAAGCTAGAAATTTTAAAACAATTCGCAATTCGCTAACGATTCTCAAATATTTCACAGGTTTCAACAGGAGGTTCACAAATGAAGATTTTTGTTGCAGGCGCAACGGGAGCGATCGGTCGTCCCTTAATCGCGCAACTGCTAGTGCAAGGACATGAAGTAGTTGCGTTGACACGTTCTTTAGAAAAAGCACAAACTTTAGCTGAACAAGGCGTGGAATTGGCGATCGCAGATGTGTTCGATGCAGATGCTGTTAAAGCTGCCATCACCCGCGTCCAGCCAGAAGTGGTAATTGAACAACTCACTTCCCTGCCCAAAACCTATACTGCCGAGTCGATGAATGCAGCATCAGCCCTGAATACTCGCATCCGTCGAGAAGGAGGTTCTAATGTGCTGGCAGCAGCGCAAGCGGCTGGTGTGCGCCGTTATCTGAGGCAGTCGATCGCATTCTGGGCGATTCCCGGTGCAGGTTTGGCAGACGAAGAAACACCATTAGCTTTTGATGCCTCGCCTGCGGTAGCAGCAGATGCTCACATAGTCACTGAAATCGAACGTCACTTACTCGAAGCGTCCAACCTAGAAGGGATTGCTCTGCGTTATGGCTTCCTTTACGGGCCCGGTACCTGGTTTGCCCCCGATGGCGATGTTGCCCAACAGGTGCTACAGCAACAGTTCCCAATCGTTGGGAATGGGGAAGGCGTATGGTCGTGGATTCATATTGAAGATGCAGCCATCGCCACAGTTGCAGCATCAGAACGAGGCAATCCTGGCATTTACCTGATTACGGACGATCGACCCTTAGCGGTGCGCCAGTGGCTTTCTGCTTATGCCCAATGGCTCAATGCTCCACCACCTCCGCAGATATCCGTTGAGGATGCTCTGCTTCTTAGTGGTGCGGATGCTGTTTATTATGGTATTCAGATGCGAGGCGCATCGAATGCTAAAGCAAAACGCGAATTAAATTTTCAGCCCCGACCTTTGGAATGGATGGTTAACACCGCCGTGGCTCATGCCAGTTAAAAATTTAAGGGAGAAGAGAGATGAAAATTGCTCAATATGGAACAGCGATCGTGGTCATCCATGCGATCGTACACGGACTACATGGTTTAGCGCATGTGGAAATCCCTATTCCCCTCTCAATACTTCAAAGTTTATTTGTGGGTATTGTGATTTATGCAATTCCCATCATTGCAGTCGTTTTACTTTGGACACAGTTTTACCGCATTGGTAGCTGGCTCTTGCTCTTTTCAATGGCAGCATCAGTTCTTTTTGGAATCTACAATCATTTGATCGTGATTAGTTCGGATCATGTGTCTCAAGTTTCCTTTGCAGGTTGGGGAATGCTATTCCAAATCACAGCCATCCTGACATTAATTGTGGATGGATTCGGCTCTTGGATTGGCATCTGGGCATTGAAAACAATTAAGGAACCAGAAAAGGTTATATGAATTTTTTCGATCATTTTAACCCCAGTTGAGCGATGGCGCGTAGCGCCCGCACCGAAGCGATCACATTTATTTCTCATAGAGGTTGATAAGATATGTTTGATCTCGACCAAACTATTAAAGACCGATACTCAACACGCAAATTTTTATCTCAACCAGTGCCACGGGCTTTGCTCGATGAAGCCCTGGCTCTAGCGCAGCTTGCACCATCGAATTCAAACATCCAGCCGTGGCGATTGGTGTTTGCCCAAGGCGGATGCCGCGATCGCCTGCAAGAGGCTTTGCTAAACCTTGCCAAGCAGCAGCCGCCCTACAGCTTTGGGCTGCCGGAGTCCTTCCAGCATTACCGCCAGCAACTGGGCGCGCAAGTCTATGGGGCTATGGGGATTGCTCGTGACGATAAAGCGAATAGACAGCTAGCCCTTCTGCGTAATTACGAATTTTTTGGCGCACCAGTGGTTGGTATTGTCTGTATGCACCAAGATTTGGGCGTTGCCGATGCTTTAAGTGTGGGGATGTATTTACAAACGCTGGTGTTAAGCCTAACCGCTCGTGGCATTGGCACCTGCGTAGAGGTTTCGCTAGCGGCTTATCCCGAAATTATCCGCAACGAATTGAACATCTCATCGGAATTATTAATCATTTGTGGTTTAGCCGTTGGCTATTCCGATCCTGATTTTCCCGCTAATCATCTGCATATAAGCCGTGAGTCCCTTGAGAAAAACGTCTCGTTTCTCGACGATTGACAAAACGCTAGATTTTTTTTCTACTAGACGCTAAACACAAGTCCGAAAGAGTAAGTAGGTCGGCGTAGATCATTATTGTTGCAATAAGGCAGGGGGCAGGGGGAGAAGCAGTTTGAGCCTTATTTACTTTTGTTTACATAGTTTGGTTTTGTTGCACCGACTTACTTATCTGCGTTCTTACTGCCATTAATGAATGATCTTTGTTGAAGTTTTTTATTTAGAAGAAATTAAAGATGAAGATTGCTCAATATGGTTGAAAAATTCTTTGATTTGTTTGATTCAGGAGATTTTATGTTAAGCAAGATTCTAGCTGCAATTGACCGTTCCCCAAATGGTAATGCTGTTTTTGATGAAGCGCTTACTCTAGCAAAGGCAACTAAAGGAAGCCTGATGTTGTTGCATATCTTATCTAGTGAAGAAAAGGATAGCCCCCAAACACCTACACTGCTTACTCTCGAATACCACCCATTGAATGGAGAACTTCTAGAGGATTATTGGAAGCAGTGGCAAAGTTACGAAGAAGAGGGTTTCAAATTATTGCGATCGTATACAGAGTCAGCAACCAATGCCGGGGTGAGTACTGAATTCACCCAAAATTCTGGCAATCCCAGCCGGAATATCTGTGAACTTGCTCGAACTTGGGGCGCTGACTTAATTGTGATCGGTCGTCGAGGACATTCTGGTTTGAATGAGTTGATTTTAGGCAGCGTGAGTAATTATGTTTTTCACCATGCTCCTTGTTCCGTGCATGTTGTTTATACTCCAGTTCCTCTTAAATCTGAAGTACTCGTAGTCAATAAAGCTCAAGCAATTCATTAAGAATGGGCTGTGAATATCTTTGTTGGTGGTAATGCAAAAGTTAGATTCATAAACTTTAAGCTTTTGCCTTAATTGTTGCCGTGGAATCGAAATTGTTCTCAAGTAAACATTAATTTAGGAAATTTTGACATGGATAATGTAATAGCCTCTACCAATTCACCTGCTGTAAGGCCACCCGAAGTTACATTGGTTCCTAATAACTCATTATTGACTGAGACACCAGAAGAAGGACGACAACTGGCAGTCAAAATGTCACGGTTAATTATTAAATTGACTCAGCCGGACGAAGAAAAACGCAACCAACTGCGAGATGTTTATGGCAATGATGCCATGATGCTGATTGCAGTTGGACAGACGGTTGCAACAGAGTTTGCCACGATCGCGGCTGCTAATAATTACTGGCGGAAGTAATATCTCGAAATCGTCAAATCAGGGATTTGTTCTGATTCTAGAGGAATTCACCATGAAAGTTTTGATTCAAGCGATCGTCAGTTTTTTTGTATTTATTGTCGATTTCGTCTACGGAAATCGTTCTTAGCCTCGGTTTTATGTCCTTGAAATGATCGCTCGCGTTCCTTATTTTTCCTATCTCTCGGTGCTGCATCTTTACGAGACGTTGAGTTACTGGCGCAAAGCTGACTTGTTGAAAATTCATTTCGCCGAAACCTGGAACGAATTACATCATTTGTTAATTATGGAATCAATGGGTGGCGATCGCTACCGGATTGATCGCTTCGTCGCTCAACACATTGCAGTGGCGTACTACTGGGTGGTTGTCCTAATCTATAGCGGTTCTCGCTTGAGTGAAATACACAAGGTGGGAAGATGATGAATGTTGTAGCAAAGTGTATCTGGAATGAAAGCATACTCCACTGAACTTCGCCAAAAAGTGATTGATGCCTATAAAAATCAAGAAGGTTCTCAAAGACACCTGGCAAAAAGATTTAGTGTGAGTTTAACGTTCATCCAGAAGCTTGTAAAGCGATATCAAATGAGCAAGACAGTTGAGCCAAAGGCACATGGTGGCGGTAATACGCCTAAACTCAACAGCGAACAGATCGCATTGATAGTGACTTTGGTGGAAGAAGATAATGATGCAATTTTGGTGGAGTTATGCTCACGATTGGAGGAGCGAACAGGTGTCAAAGTTAGCCGAGCTACAATGGGCAGAATTACACAAAAGCTGAATTTGACCCGTAAAAAAAAACATTGCACGTGAGCGAAAAATATACAGAACGGGTGCAAAAACTAAGGGCAGAGTATTGGACAATCATTGGAGAAGTCAACTTAGCAGACTTAGTATTTATCGATGAGGCCGGAGTTAACATCGCTATGACTAGACGCTTCGCTCGTTCGCCTCGAGGTAGCCGTGCTTATGGTTCACGTCCTGACGGGAGAGGAAAAAATGTGACGATGATTGGAGTAATGTCAACAGAAGGAATTATCGCCGCCATCACGTTTACTGGCGGTACTAATGCATCAGCGTTTGAAACTTATGTTACTCAGGTTTTGGTTCCTAATCTTTGGCCAGGTGCTTGTGTAGTAATGGATAACTTCAGTTCTCACAAAGTTCACAGGTATAAAGGAAGCGATTGTTGCTGTTGGGGCAAGGCTGGTGTACTTGTCTCCTTATTCTCCTGATTTTTCACCAATTGAAAACTGTTGGTCGAAAGTGAAAGAGTTTTTGCGATCGCAAGCTGCTAAAACATATCTTGAGTTAGACGGGGCCATTACAAATGCTCTCAATGCAGTAACTAAAAAAGACATTATTGGCTGGTTCACTCACTGCTGTTACTATATTGCACCCAACTGAGAACCGCTATATATGCTGTTTCCCAAGTATGCCTACTACCTAATGGAATTGATTGAAAATCATGCTTACCATACCTATGACGACTACTTGAAAACCCATGAAGTAGAACTGAAAGCTCAAATAGCGCCCAAAGTCGCAATTAACTACTACCGTGATGGCGATCTATGTTTGAAGAAACCCAGTTTACATCAGATCATAAATTTCGCCGCCCGAAAGTGGATAATCTCTACGACGTCTTTGTGAATATTCGGGATGACGAATGCGAACACGTCAAAACAATGCAGGCGCTCCAGCTACCAGAAGCACGGCAAACTTTCAAAAGTCCCCATACAGTTTTTGAACTGGTGGCGACTAGCATCGAGCCACAGGATTGATTCTATAGAGTTCTTATTTGATTTTTGAACAACTAAACCATAGGGAAAACTATGAAAACACTACTGAAAAGATCCACGCTATTTCTTGCTTTAACAACCTGTGTTTGGACTAATTACTCCTTAAGAGCTTCTGCTGATTCTACTGCTGGCTTAATCCTCAGTATGAAATGCCAGGGTGGATACAATATCAATGTTTGGAAAAGGTATTCTTCGGGTGAACTTCTCTATCGCTCTACAAGTTCGCACGGTGATTTGAGTTTAAACAAAGGAACTAGCAAAGCGACAGAAGGCGTTCGAGTGTATAAGTTTCAAAGTGGCAATTATAAATACTGGGTATGGGACGGTACACTAGATAGCCAACAGTCTGGAACTTTAGAAGTGTATGAAGACAATCATCTCTTAATGCGGCAGGCTTGTACAAAACGTTGATGGGGAAGTAAGCACTGCTTCCTTGGGTGACTCAAACCCATATTCCCCTCTTCATTTCATGGCAGTTCTTGATTGGGTCATTTCTCCCTGCCCCCTGCTTCTTCATTGAAACCCCGATCGAGCTAGCTCTGACTTTTTCTCTTCCAAGTATGAGCTAGCTCAAAGAAATTATTGAGAACAATTGTCAGAGTAAAGGTAGTTCAAGGCTATGAAGTTAGCAATATGACTTTAACAAAAGTAAACACAACTGTATCCCTTGTGGAAACTCTCGCTAACCTCTACCTAAAAGGCAAGCCAGCCGAGATTTCTGACGAAACCATCACCCAACTCTGTGATTGGCTGATGGGTGAGTTCCACCAATTGCCCTTAAATCTGCAATTTTCAGATTATATGCGTTACAACAACGCCCAAGAAATGTTTGCCGATCTTGAGCTTCAGCAGCTTTGGGTATCCGCCGATAGTTATGATTCTAGCGTGTATCCCAATCCGATCTACGGGTTTATTTTTCAGGGAATGCACGATTATGACCATTACTTGACGAATAGCAACTTCAGCCTGGAAGGGGAAATCGCGGCTTATAACTTTACAGCAAAACGTGCGCCTTCTTTAGATATCCAAAAGATTCTCTATTCCGAAATTGTGCTGCGATCTGCCGCCTATCTTTATCTAGGATATGCAGCTACTCCTAAGATTGTTTTTCCATGAGTAATGACACAGGTAAATAATCATGCATGACTGTCCTTATTGCTCTTACCCATTACTACGGCACATTCAGCACCATAAAATTTGCTGGTTTTGTCCCCACTATTGGACAACGGTGCGTGTCTTTTCTGAAATAAAATCCACCATCACAGCACTATAGGAGAATCATGGTGATGATCCAAAAATCGTTTACAATTCAGCTTCAAGAGCAAGCTAACTACACCAAACCTGGAGCTAGCCGAAAGTCTTTGGTTAAAGATGAGCAAGTGCAATTCTCACTAGTTTGTTTAAGGGCGGACACTGAAATACCAGAACATGTAGCTTCACGGAATATCTCGGTGACTGTAATCGAAGGGCGTGGAGTGCTGACCCTAGAGGGGCGTGAAATTACTTTACAACCGGGAGTTTTCGTTTACATACCCGCAAACATCCCTCATGCACTTCGTGCATTGGAGAATCTCGCGTTTCTGCACACATGAAGTTGAAAGAATCATTGTCCACGAGAAATTTTATCGGCTTTTAAGAAACGAGCTATTTGCTATTTGCATTGGTGTTATTGCACAAATAGGGAGAATGGGTGTTGCTGCTTGATTTGATTGCAAATCTGCTGACTGTATGCAGTCCATCAAAAATATAGCGTTGAATAAAAGTCTTAGTTGCAGTTATTGAAGTAGTTTAATACACAGGCAAGGATATCATGACTCAATACGATTATGTGGTGATTGGTGCTGGTTCAGCAGGCTGTGTTGTTGCCAATCGTTTGACAGAAGATGGTGAAACAACCGTGTTGTTGCTCGAAGCAGGGAATCCAATAAATAAACCTGAGATTCAAGTTCCTGTAGCCTGGCCAAGCTTGCTAGGCACTGAAGTTGATTGGGCTTACTGGACTGAACCAGAACTACACCTGAATGGGCGGAAAATCTTATGTTCGCGTGGCAAAGTCGTCGGCGGCTCTAGTTCAATCAATGCCATGATTTACATTCGAGGCAATCGCCACAATTTTGACCATTGGCAAAAGCTTGGCAATCCAGGCTGGAGCTATGAGGAAGTACTGCCCTACTTCAAAAAATCAGAAAATCAGCAGCGAGGCACATGCGAATTTCACGGTGTTGATGGAGCTTTGAGCGTCACCGATCCGATCGCCCCTACTGCCATCTCAGAGCGATTTATCGAAGCCGCAGCGCAAATAGGCTACGATCGCAATCCCGATTTCAATGGCACACAACAAGAAGGCGTGGGACTGTATCAATTAACTATTAAAGACGGGAAGCGACACAGTGCAGCCGCCGCATTTCTAGTGCCAATTCTTGATCGTCCTAATTTAACGGTTCAAACTGGTGCATTAGTGACTCGAATTTTGTTTAAGGGTACTTCCACAATTGGGGTAGAGTATCTGCACCAAGGAACGCTGCAACAAGTTTATGTTAATCAGGAAGTGATTCTGTCGGCGGGTGTATTCGATTCTGCCAAACTGCTGATGCTTTCTGGAATTGGGAATGCAGAGCATCTGCTCCCGCTCAACATTCCTGTGGTTGCTGATTTACCCGGTGTAGGTGAGAACTTGCACGATCACCCATTGGTTGCTGTTGGTTACAAGTCTACCCAAGCGCTACCCGCGATCGCATCAACCAGTAATTTAGTAGAAGCTGGATTATTCCTGCATAGTGGCAAAAGCAAGGAGCTTGCACCTGACTTACAGTTTCTCTTCAGCCCGGTTCTATGGGGTAGTTCGGACTCTGCCCCTGATGTTTCAGGTTCCACATTAATTTGTTGTCTGATCAATCCTCAAAGTCGTGGCACTGTGACGTTGCAATCAGCAAACCCTACTGACTCACCTACCATTCGAGTCAACTACCTCCAGCAGGAGGCTGATTTACAAGTGCTGGTAGAAGGTATTAAAATCGCCCGTCAGATCGCTCATTCTGGTGGCTTTGGTGAAGTCTTGGGAGAGGAAGTGGCTCCTGGTTCAGACATAATCAGTGATGAGACGTTGGCGCAGCCCAGCGCAGGTATCGCTGCTTACATTCGACAAACAGCTACTACCTATTGGCATCCTGTGGGGACATGTAAACTGGGCAACGATTCACTAGCGGTGGTTGATGCTCAACTTCGAGTTCACGGAATTGAAGGATTGCGCGTTGTCGATGCTTCCGTGATGCCAACCATTTTATCTGGAAATACGAACGCAGCCACCATCATGATTGGTGAAAAGGCCGCCGACTTAATTAAAGCCACATGACAAGAGATTCAAATTCCCTTAGACTGCACAACCCTCTAAAGATGTGGACATCATATTGCTAATAAAGCAACGATACACAGGATAAGTATCTGTTACGTAGAAAGAAGAGTACCAACACTTGATCATTATTCATTAGGAGTAAAAATGAAATCTAAGTTTTTGAATTCAATAATTATTCTGGGGAGTACCGTTATTAGCGTATTCAGCCTTACTATAGGTTATAAATATGTTTTGGCAGTTCCTAGTAGTTATCAATACTCATGTCCTACAGAATTGCTCCAGGGAGTTAGGCTAGAAGCTAATTGTTTGACTACAGATGGAAAAAGTCAACCCTTTAGCACTTTAATATTAAAGGGAATCCATGTTAATTCGTCTGGTCAGCTAACACAAAATGCTTTGTCAGGGACATCTACTTTTCTTAATAATAAGTGTTATAGCTTCTCCCCGTATCTATATATAACTATGGGGATAATTAAAGCTAAATGTCAAAATTCATCCCACACTTTTAAAAATACCAGCATTAGATTAGAGGAAATTACAAATCATAATGGTAGATTAACATATGAGTGGGATAGAATCATCGATCAGACAGCTTCTAAAATTATGAAGCATTCTTTCTCTAAGCACATCGCAGAATTTTCACTTCCAAATACTCAAAAATCAAAGGTTACTATGTCAGCAATTGCTAAAGATATTATGGCAGCATGTGTCCCTGGATCGTCTTTATATGGTCATACATCAGGTATACTACATTCAGAATGCAAAGACCTTACAAATGGACGTAAAATCTATTGGGGAGAAGTAGATTTATCGCATTATATATGGTTCTCTCGTTCTAAAAAAGGCACTGTAGTTATTGTTAACGGAATTAATGATAACAATAGTACGATATTTGTACCTCGTAGGGGTAAAAGTTATTATAATACTCAAAATTAAAAACAAGAAAAATAAGGTAAATAAGCAAGTTAAATTAGTGACCAAAAAAGTAACTGGTGAAACTTAATTTAATTTGAGCAAATATTGTAGTTTTGGTAATAAGCAGATTCAGAATTCCAGAATCATAATTCAGAAGTAAAACAGGCTTTGTATCTGGCTTTGGGACTTAGCTTGTGTACTTAAATAACTTGAAATCTGCTGTATATTACCAATCAATTTGTGAAAACTAAATTCTAGCGGTTCTCGCTTGAGTGAAATACAAAATGTGGGAGGATGAACAAAGTCAACA
>NZ_CAXTNP010000094.1:0-18081 GCF_964245575.1 uncultured Nostoc sp.
ACCTGGACAAGCCGGAGCACCTGGACAAGCCGGAGCACCTGGACAAGCCGGAGCACCTGGACAAGCCGGAGCATCTGGACAAGCCGGAGTATCTGGACGAGCAGGTGTACAAATACAAAATGTACAGACATCTAAACAAATTAGTAAAATTAGAGAAAAACTTTTAGAAAGGTTATTGTTCCGACTAAAAAGTGTAGTGGAATTATAATGCAACTAGAGTGTTGGTCAAATTTTTAACCATACAGGTATAAAACCCTGCTATTTTTTGCTTATTATCACGAGGCAGGAAATTAGTTCTCCGTTGATCAGTTTGTAACGGGTATCAGTGCCATCATCATAAGCCACACACTCTTCAAAAGTAAGTCGTTTAGTAACTGCTGGGGTTCTAGTCATAGCATGATCATCTGATTTCCCTTTACCTGATTCTAATTCGGCTTTACCACCAACACCGAACAATTAGCCTCTTCCACAACTTGACTGCTAACAGAACCCTGAACAATTCGCTTCATCCCCATCAATCCACGGCTACCAATTATAATCAAGTCAGTTTTGTAAATATTGGCAAGGCGAATAATCTCTTCGGCAGGATCACCAGTTACCAGTTCTAACTCACTGCTGACTGATAACTTTTCCTGATAGGATTGCAGCTGTTTTTCAATCTGAAAATAAGAAAATGTTGGTGACTCTGGCTGAGGACGATCGGCGGGTAGTTCCATTTCTGACTCTGGCGTAAGGAAGACATGACAGAGAATAACCAAGGCATCTTTTGACAACGCCAAATTATCTAAAGTCTGAATTACTCGTTCTGAAATTTCCGAACCGTCCAGAGCTACCAAAACACTATTTAGCACCGCTCCCGTCTCCTAAAGAGTAGACCCCTTACATAAGTATCTAGCAAAATTCGTCGGCAACGACACTAAAGCAATTTTTTATTTGCCAATTAGTTTATATATTTGAGGTTGTACTATATGTCAGTTTCATGGTGGTGCATTGTAGCAACTGGTCTGGAGAAGCTTTTCACGAGTTTCTGGGATAGGAAAACCCTCTCCCAGAAACTACTGGCGGCAATGCCCGACTTGTATTTAAAGATTAGATGAAGATCAGGATAGCAAATGGCGTGCGTTAGCGTAGCTTACCGTAGTTAAATCAGTGAACAGTTATCAGTTATAACTGATAACTGTTCACTATTGGCTTCCTTACCCGCCTTAAACTAAAGTTCAAGGCTAATAGCTAAAGTCTACTGAAGTAGACTTTATATTTTTGGGTATATTTTAGTTATCTGAAGATGACTTTTGCTATTAGCAAGGAACTTCAGCTCTTTGCGGGACATGACTTTTACGTTAAGTTGACACGGATTACATCTGTGCTACCCTACGTTCGCGGAGCGTCCCGCAGGGATGGGATTTTTTTTAACTGGAAGTCCCTTATAAGAAAAAATTAAGCATTCCAAATCACTCTTCTTGCTGAATTCGGCGGCGGACTGAATCAGCATGGGAAGGTAAGCCTTCTGCTGTTGCTAGCACATCAATGGCACTAGCCACATTTTGCAGTGCAGTTTGGGAGTATTGAATAATACTAGAGTGTTTGAGGAAAGTTTCCACCCCTAATGCCGAAGCATAACGGGCAGCACCAGAAGTTGGCAGGGTATGGTTAGGGCCTGCCAAATAGTCTCCTACAGCTTCTGGTGTAGAATAACCTAAAAAGATTGCCCCAGCGTGGCGAATCTGTGGTAGGAGTGCCCAAGGGTCTTTGATTTCTAATTCCAGGTGTTCGGGGGCAAATTCATTTGATAGTTCTGCTGCTGCTTCGAGCGATTCCACAAGGACAATCAAGCCGTAGTGAGCGATTGCTTTTTCTGTGTCTATTCGCCGTGGGTGATCCACTAGCTGTCTTTCCAAGGCTAATTGCACGTTTTTCGCCAAAGCCGCATCTGTCGTCAGCAAAATTGCTGCCGCCATTGGATCGTGTTCGGCTTGGGCTAGCAAGTCAGCAGCTACATGCACCGGATTTGCGGTTTCATCGGCAATCACCAGCACTTCGCTGGGGCCTGCCAAAGAATCAATGCCAACGGTGCCATAGACAAGTTTTTTCGCTAGGGTGACATAAATGTTACCAGGGCCAGTAATCACATTCACTTTCGGAATTGTTTCTGTGCCATAAGCTAAAGCAGCGATCGCTTGTGCGCCCCCAATACGATAAATTTCTTGCACTCCTGCTTCTTGGGCTGCTACCAAGACTGCTGGGTTAATTGCACCCTCTGGGCCTGGTGGTGTCACCATCACCACGTGAGGTACAGCAGCTACATGAGCCGGAATTGCATTCATCAGCACTGTACTGGGATAGGCGGCACGACCACCAGGCACATACAACCCCGCCCGATCTACGGGGGTGTAGCGTTTGCCCAGCACTACTTCATCGTCGCCAAAGTGTACCCAGCTTTTTGGGACTCGCTGACGATGAAACGCTTCAATTTGGCGGCAAGCTAGCCGAACTGCGCCCAACAACTCTTTTGACACCTGCTGATAGGCTGCATCTAGTTCCGAGCCTGTGACTCGGAGTTCTTCTGCTTTCAGGGTTTGTTTGTCAAATTCGGCTGTGTAATGCAATACAGCTTTGTCGCCTTGGCGCTTCACTGCTTGCAAAACTTCCCGCACCGTTGCTTCTTTGTGAAGCACCTGTTCATCATGGGTGCGATCGCAGATCCGTTGTAGTTCTGCTCTAACGTCTGCCTGCTGAGTAATGATTCGCAGCATGGAGTAAGGACAATGCCAAAATTATAATATTCACACCTGAGATTTAGTATTGCTCTTGACCCACTGGGGTGTGCAAGCTGACTCTAATTCTCTTCTCTAGCTTAACCTGGATTTTTTTGATACTCTCAAGTCTGCCAGCATCTAGTTTGCTTGAGAAGGCCACTTAATTGCTCAGTCCAACCAGCCTTGGCAGGCTAGCAGCAGGAAGCAGGCGTGCCATTTCCCACTACTCTTACGCCCTTACCCTCACTCCTTGTGGGGTGCAGGTGGTGTATTTACACATCCAATCCCCCAGATATACAGGGGGTAGGGTCTGAGTATAATTTTTATTTTCCTAACTTTTAGTCGTTAACAACTGTACAGAGACGATAATATAGTATCGATTCTATACTTTGAAACCCCTGAAATTTAGCTATTTACAGTTCCTTGCCTTTGACAATACATCCCTTGTAGGGACAAATTGACTATATTGGCAATCACATTGCTTAACCAGGTGATCAGTTAGGGTGACTATTTTATTTCATGCAGTTTATTTTAACGCATTTCCTCAATTGACGACACACCAAATTAAGGACTGGGGACTAAGGACTATCTTCCCCAATCTCCAGTATCGAATTTCCAATGATAGATTTTTTTTAGGAAATTCTAACATTGGCAATTTGGATGCTATATTAGTAAGTCTAGTAGTGTGTGTACATATTAATAGTATTTTTGGAATTGACTGTGGCGAATACAAAGTCTGCTCTCAAGCGTGCCGAAATCGCAGAACGTAACCGACTGCGTAACAAAGCTTACAAATCAGCAGTCAAGACGCTGATGAAGAAATACATTAATGCTGTAGCTGTCTATACAGCTAATCCTACCCCAGAATTAAAACAAGAAGCACAGGCTCGCTTATCCGAGGCTTACGCCAAAATCGATAAAGCGATCAAACGGGGTGTCCTTCACCCCAATAATGGGGCAAGGAAAAAGTCAAGATTGGCTCATAAACTAAAACCCTTAACTCAAGCAGTTGCTCAATAGTCATTGATGAGTCAGTGCCCTCTTGTGACTCAGGGAGGCATGACGTTAAAAAGAATACTAAGATATTGTAAGTGGTGTGAAACGCGAAGGGTAATGGCAAGCCAGTGCAGTCTTGAGGGTTTCCACACCACTTACTCTATGTCTCTCAACCCGTCCACCGCAGGGCTGTCCCATGAGCGAATTAAAAAGAGTAGCGGGCGTGGTTTCCCTCTTGAGAAGTTTAGCGATCGCAGGAGAAAGATTCACCTGGAGGGTCATTTGTGCTTAGTCATGATCAGGGCTAATAATTTATGACCAATGACAAAGGGCAAAGAATGCAACTGATAGACACGCACGTTCATCTCAACTTTGATAGTTTCCAGCCGGATTTAGCAACAGTGCGATCGCGGTGGCAAGAAGCAGGAGTAGTACGTTTAGTACATTCCTGTGTGTACCCAGAGGAGTTTTCCAGGATTCAATCCATAGCGCACGAGTTTCCCGAAATCAGCTTTGCCGTAGGATTACATCCTTTAGATGCTGAGAAATGGAATCACGAGACAGCCGAGAAAATCAAAACTTTAGCGAGTTCTGACTCTCATGTGGTAGCAATTGGGGAAATGGGGCTGGATTTTTACAAAGCTGATAACTATGAGCATCAGCTGATGGTGTTTGAGTCGCAGTTAGCGATCGCATCGGAACTCAACTTACCAGTAATTATCCACTGCCGCGACGCTGCTGTGGCAACCAGAGAAGTGTTGCAAAAATGGCACTCACTTAAAGGAGAAAGAGTGCGGGGCGTCATGCATTGCTGGGGAGGAACGCCAGAAGAAACTCAATGGTTTCTCGAATTAGGCTTCTACATCAGCTTTAGCGGGACGGTAACGTTCAAAAACGCCAAAGCGATCCAATCCTCGGCGGCAATGGTGAGTAGCGATCGCCTACTGATTGAAACAGACTGCCCATTTCTGGCCCCAGTTCCGAAACGAGGCGAGAGGCGCAACGAGCCTGCCTACGTACTTTATGTAGCCGAGCAAGTAGCTAAACTGCGTCAGGAAACAGTAGAAGCGATCGCCCATCAAACCACCCAGAATGCCTGTGAATTATTTGGTCTGTCAATATAAAGTGCGCAATAATTCTCTTTTATTCCGTTGTGCTCAAAAAAATAAAACTCTAGGCAGGGAAAATATGCTAATATTATTCCCTCAAAAACATTTTGCTTGCGCCATAATGATAAAGGAAGGAACCTAAAATTTCTGAGCCTAATTTTTCGTACTGTTATCGGCTTGGCCATCCTCCAAATCTCTACAAGCGGATGCTCTCCACACATGACTAACTGTGCTAACCCAAGTTGAGCTTGATTGCACAACATCGGCTTGGCGTGTATCGAACCTATTCAAAATCGTTAAACAAAATTGCCTTGTGAGTATAATCCAGCAAAATGAAGTGATTCTGATTCAAAGCCGACAAGGTGCGGATCATTCCCTCAGTCTTAGGATATCTAGGATATCACTGAGAGTATAAATAGCCGGGTGGATTTAAGACACACCGTCTAGAGCTGCGTCAGCAAATTAACGCGCTTTTTGGAGGGGAAATGAAGAAAGTAGATAAAACTCAGGAATATCTCAACTGTATATTCTTCTTAAATCAAGACTATAGTGGGTTTTTGGCGTCTGAGTCCCCGATTTTGGGCGATTACCCCCAAGTCAAAATTGTTCATTCCAGCTTTAATCGCTGCGTTTGCCCACACCTGCTATTTACAGGTGTGTAAGAAGAAGCTCCCAAACAGCTACAGACACTGGCTAGCAGTGGGAAGCGTTAAACAGCAGTGTCTAAGTAAAAATTTAACCAGGTTGACAAAGGTAGAGGCATGACCAAAGAAACATATATGGAACCCGCCTTTCTGTTGCCCGACTTGATTGAAATCCAGCGATCAAGCTTTCGCTGGTTTTTGGAAGAAGGGTTGATAGAAGAACTTAACTCTTTTAGTCCTATTACAGATTATACGGGCAAATTAGAACTGCACTTTTTGGGTCATAATTACAAACTCAAAGAGCCAAAGTACAGCGTCGAAGAAGCCAAACGGCGGGACAGTACTTATGCTGTCCAAATGTATGTTCCCACACGTCTGATTAATAAAGAAACCGGGGAAATCAAAGAGCAAGAGGTATTCATTGGGGATTTGCCTTTGATGACCGATCGCGGCACGTTTATTATTAACGGAGCCGAGCGGGTAATTGTCAATCAAATCGTGCGATCGCCAGGGGTTTATTACAAATCAGAAATAGACAAAAACGGGCGACGGACTTATTCAGCTAGCTTAATTCCCAACCGGGGAGCATGGCTGAAATTTGAAACAGACCGTAACGATTTGGTATGGGTACGCATCGACAAAACCCGCAAACTCTCAGCGCAGGTACTCCTAAAAGCTTTAGGGTTATCAGACAACGAAATCTTTGACGCCTTACGCCATCCAGAGTATTTCCAAAAAACCATCGAAAAAGAAGGGCAATTCTCTGAAGAAGAAGCTCTGATGGAGTTATATCGCAAACTCCGTCCTGGTGAACCACCTACAGTATTAGGTGGACAACAACTCCTAGACTCTCGTTTCTTTGACCCGAAACGTTATGACCTTGGTCGCGTTGGACGGTACAAACTCAACAAGAAATTGCGCCTTTCTGTCCCAGACACAATGCGGGTGTTGACTCCTGGCGATATCTTGGCAGCCGTAGATTACCTGATCAACCTAGAATATGACATTGGTAACATCGATGACATTGACCACTTAGGGAATCGCCGAGTCAGAAGCGTCGGTGAATTGCTGCAAAACCAAGTGCGGGTAGGCTTAAACCGTTTAGAAAGAATTATTCGAGAACGGATGACCGTATCCGATGCTGAAGTGCTAACTCCCGCTTCCTTGGTGAACCCCAAACCATTGGTAGCAGCAATTAAAGAATTCTTTGGTTCTAGCCAATTAAGTCAGTTCATGGATCAAACCAATCCCTTAGCAGAACTGACCCACAAACGCCGTCTGAGCGCCCTTGGCCCTGGTGGTTTAACCCGCGAACGCGCTGGGTTTGCCGTGCGGGATATTCATCCTAGTCACTATGGACGCATTTGCCCCATTGAGACACCAGAAGGCCCCAACGCCGGATTGATTGGCTCCTTGGCAACCCATGCGCGGGTTAACCTGTATGGGTTCTTAGAAACACCATTTAGACCTGTAGAAAATGGGCGAGTCAGATTTGATCTGCCTCCAGCCTACATGACAGCCGATGAAGAAGACGACCTGCGGGTTGCTCCGGGAGATATTCCTGTAGATGAAACTGGGCACATTATTGGGCCATTAGTGCCAGTCCGGTATCGTCAAGAATTTTCCACCACAACACCAGAACAGGTGGACTATGTAGCAGTATCTCCCGTACAGATTGTATCGGTAGCAACCAGCATGATTCCCTTCTTGGAGCATGATGACGCTAACCGAGCGCTGATGGGGTCGAACATGCAACGGCAAGCAGTCCCCCTGCTCAAACCAGAGCGTCCTTTGGTGGGTACTGGTTTGGAAGCCCAAGGAGCAAGAGACTCTGGGATGGTGATTGTATCGCGTACCGATGGCGATGTCACTTATGTGGATGCTACAGAAATTCGCGTCCGTCCTAAACCTAATACCTCAGAAATTAAGTACACCCTTTCCAAGTACCAACGTTCCAACCAAGACACCTGTTTAAATCAGAAACCTCTCGTCCGCATTGGTGAACGGGTTGTTGCTGGTCAGGTATTGGCTGATGGTTCCTCCACCGAAGGCGGTGAATTGGCGCTAGGACAAAATATCGTCGTTGCCTATATGCCTTGGGAAGGCTACAACTACGAAGACGCAATTTTAATCTCTGAAAGACTGGTGCAGGATGATGTCTACACCTCAATTCACATTGAAAAATATGAAATTGAAGCCAGACAAACCAAACTCGGGCCAGAAGAAATCACTAGAGAAATTCCCAACGTCGGGGAAGATGCCTTGCGTCAGTTGGATGAACAGGGAATCATTCGCATTGGTGCGTGGGTAGAAGCTGGAGATATCTTGGTCGGAAAAGTTACCCCCAAGGGTGAATCTGACCAACCGCCAGAAGAAAAACTGTTGCGTGCCATCTTCGGTGAGAAAGCGCGAGATGTGCGAGACAATTCTCTGCGAGTCCCAAATGGTGAAAAAGGTCGTGTAGTTGATGTGCGCTTGTTTACTCGTGAACAAGGCGATGAACTGCCACCAGGAGCGAATATGGTAGTGCGGGTATATGTTGCCCAAAAACGGAAAATCCAAGTTGGGGACAAAATGGCAGGACGCCACGGTAATAAAGGGATTATTTCTCGGATATTACCGGCGGAAGATATGCCTTATTTGCCCGATGGTTCACCAGTGGACATTGTACTAAACCCCTTGGGTGTACCCAGCCGGATGAACGTCGGACAAGTATTTGAGTGCTTATTAGGTTGGGCTGGTCAAACCTTGGGAGTGCGATTTAAGATTACTCCCTTTGACGAAATGTACGGTGAAGAGTCATCTCGCCGAATCGTGCATGGCAAATTGCAAGAAGCACGGGATGAAACAGGGAAAGACTGGGTATATAACCCAGATAACCCAGGCAAAATCATGGTGTATGACGGTCGTACAGGCGAACCCTTTGACCGAGCAATCACTATCGGTGTGGCTTACATGCTGAAGCTGGTGCATTTGGTGGATGATAAGATCCACGCCCGTTCTACAGGCCCATACTCACTAGTGACTCAGCAACCCTTGGGTGGTAAAGCACAACAAGGTGGTCAACGGTTTGGGGAAATGGAAGTGTGGGCATTGGAAGCCTTTGGTGCAGCTTACACCTTACAGGAATTGCTCACAGTTAAATCTGACGATATGCAAGGACGGAATGAAGCGTTAAATGCGATCGTTAAAGGTAAGGCAATTCCTCGACCTGGAACCCCAGAATCCTTTAAGGTGCTAATGCGCGAGTTGCAATCATTGGGGTTAGACATTGCCGTACACAAGGTAGAAACCCAAACAGACGGCAGTTCCCTAGATGTAGAAGTCGATTTGATGGCAGACCAATCAGCCCGTCGCACACCTCCTCGACCAACATACGAATCTCTTTCCCGCGAATCGCTGGAAGACGACGAATAAGGATTGGGGATTGGGGACTGGGGACTGGTGACTGGGGAAGAAATATAAAACAGATATTTCTAGTCTTAGTCAGCAATTCCCAATTTCTAATCCCTAATCCCTAATCCCCAGTCCCTAATCCCCAGTCCCTAATCCCTAGTTATGAGACCTGCCCAAACTAATCAGTTTGACTACGTAAAAATCGGCTTGGCTTCCCCTGAACGCATTCGCCAATGGGGCGAGAGAACATTGCCTAATGGTCAAGTAGTCGGTGAAGTTACCAAGCCAGAAACGATTAATTACCGAACTCTCAAGCCAGAGATGGATGGCTTATTTTGTGAGCGCATCTTTGGCCCCGCGAAAGATTGGGAATGCCATTGTGGCAAGTATAAAAGAGTTCGTCATAGAGGTATTGTCTGTGAGCGCTGTGGGGTAGAAGTCACCGAGTCACGGGTGCGTCGCCACCGCATGGGCTATATTAAACTCGCCGCACCAGTAGCTCACGTCTGGTATCTCAAAGGTATTCCTAGCTATATTTCCATCCTGTTGGATATGCCCTTGCGGGATGTCGAGCAGATTGTCTATTTCAACTCTTATGTTGTCCTGAGTCCAGGTAATGCCGAAACTTTAACTTACAAACAGCTACTGAGTGAAGACCAGTGGTTGGAAATAGAAGACCAAATTTATAGCGAAGATTCTGTGCTGCAAGGCGTAGAAGTAGGTATTGGTGCTGAAGCGCTGTTGCGTTTGCTTGCCGATATCAATTTGGAACAAGAAGCCGAAAGCCTACGCGAAGAAATTGGCAACGCTAAGGGACAAAAGCGGGCCAAGCTAATTAAGCGACTGCGGGTGATTGACAACTTCATCGCTACTGGTTCCAAACCAGAGTGGATGGTAATGGCAGTTATTCCCGTGATTCCCCCCGACTTGCGCCCAATGGTGCAGCTAGATGGCGGACGGTTTGCCACCAGCGATTTAAATGATTTGTATCGGCGGGTAATTAACCGCAACAATCGTTTAGCACGCTTGCAAGAAATTTTGGCACCAGAGATTATTGTACGGAACGAAAAGCGGATGCTGCAAGAAGCAGTGGATGCTTTGATTGACAATGGTCGTCGAGGACGCACTGTAGTTGGGGCAAATAACCGACCACTGAAATCTTTGTCCGACATTATTGAGGGTAAGCAAGGACGTTTCCGACAAAACTTGTTAGGTAAACGGGTTGACTACTCTGGACGTTCTGTAATTGTGGTCGGGCCAAAGCTAAAAATTCATCAATGCGGTTTGCCTAGAGAAATGGCAATTGAGCTATTTCAACCATTTGTAATTAACCGCCTGATTCGTAGTGGCATGGTAAATAACATCAAAGCTGCGAAAAAACTGATATCCCGCAATGATCCCAGTGTTTGGGATGTGCTAGAAGAGGTGATTGAAGGACACCCTGTAATGCTAAACCGGGCACCAACGTTGCACCGCTTGGGTATTCAGTCTTTTGAACCGATTTTAGTAGAAGGTAGAGCAATTCAACTGCATCCTTTGGTGTGTCCAGCCTTTAACGCCGACTTTGACGGTGACCAAATGGCGGTACACGTCCCGTTGTCGTTAGAAAGTCAGGCTGAAGCGCGGTTGTTGATGTTGGCTTCTAACAATATTTTGTCACCAGCCACGGGTAAACCTATCATCACGCCTAGCCAAGATATGGTATTGGGAGCATATTACTTAACAGCAGAAAATCCCGGTGCGACAAAAGGGGCAGGAAATTACTTTTCTTCGCTAGAGGATGTAATTATGGCTTTCCAGCAAGATCAAATTGACTTGCACGCCTATATCTATGTGCGGTTTGACGGTGAAATAGAATCAGACCAACCGGATACAGAACCGGTGAAAGTGACGGAAAACGAGGATGGTACCCGCACATTACTCTATAAGTTCCGTCGAGTTAGACAAGACGCTAAAGGCAATGTCCTTTCTCAGTACATATACACAACTCCTGGTCGTGTTATTTACAATAATGCCATTCAGGAAGCACTAGCAAGTTAATTCGTAATTTCTAAATCGTAATTCGTAATCAATTCTTCAATTACGAATTACGTAGCTTGCTTCTCGCCTCCAGCGAGAATTACGAATTATTAATTATTGATGACTCAGGACTAATGACTAATGACTAACGAAAAAATGATTTTTCGCAATCGCGTGGTTGATAAGGGTCAACTGAGAAATTTAATTTCTTGGGCGTTTACGCATTATGGTACGGCGCGAACCGCAGTGATGGCGGACAAACTGAAAGATTTGGGATTTCGCTACGCTACCAAAGCAGGGGTTTCCATCAGTGTAGATGACTTGATGATACCACCAACTAAGCGATTGCTCCTAGAAGCGGCTGAGGAAGAAATTCGCGCTACTGAAACCCGTTATCAACGGGGAGAAATCACTGAAGTAGAACGCTTCCAAAAGGTAATCGATACCTGGAATGGTACCAGTGAAGCCTTGAAAGATGAAGTAGTCGTTCACTTCAAGAAGACTAATCCCCTGAACTCCGTATATATGATGGCATTCTCGGGGGCACGGGGTAACATCTCTCAAGTCCGGCAATTGGTGGGGATGCGGGGACTGATGGCAGATCCTCAAGGGGAAATTATCGATTTGCCCATCAAAACCAACTTCCGTGAAGGACTCACTGTAACGGAATATATTATTTCGTCTTACGGTGCCAGAAAAGGATTGGTGGATACTGCCTTGCGGACGGCTGACTCTGGTTATCTCACCCGCCGTTTGGTGGACGTATCTCAGGATGTGATTATTCGGGAGTTTGACTGCGGTACCACCAGAGGAATTCCCATTCGACCAATGACAGAAGGTGCCAAAACCTTGATCCCTCTAGGAACCCGCTTGATGGGACGGGTAATTGGCGAAGATGTGCTGCATCCAGTCACAAAAGAAGTAATTGCACCACGCAACACCCCAGTTTCTGAAGACTTGGCGAAGAAAATCGAAAAATCTGGGGTGGCAGAAGTTGTGCTGCGATCGCCCCTAACTTGTGAAGCTGCACGTTCTGTCTGTCAACACTGCTACGGCTGGAGTTTGGCCCACGCCAAAATGGTGGACTTGGGTGAAGCTGTGGGGATTATTGCTGCCCAAAGTATCGGCGAACCTGGTACTCAGCTAACCATGCGGACATTCCACACGGGTGGTGTGTTTACTGGAGAAGTGGCGCAACAAGTTCGTTCTAAAATCGATGGGACTGTCAAGCTTCCTCGTAAACTGAAGACTAGAACGTATCGTACCCGCCACGGGGAAGATGCTCTGTATGTTGAGGCTAATGGTATCCTGCTTTTGGAGCCAACAAAAGTAGGTGATGTTACCCCAGAGAACCAAGAGGTTCATCTGACTCAAGGTTCAACACTATATGTATTTGATGGAAATAAGGTAAAACAAGGTCAGTTGTTGGCAGAGGTTGCCCTTGGTGGACGCACAACTCGGACTAATACAGAAAAAGCAGTTAAAGATGTAGCCTCTGACTTAGCAGGGGAAGTGCAATTTGCCGAAGTTGTTCCAGAACAAAAAACTGACCGTCAAGGTAATACCACAACAACAGCCGCACGCGGTGGCTTGATTTGGATTTTGTCTGGGGAAGTTTACAACTTGCCGCCTGGTGCAGAATTGGTGGTGAAAAATGGTGATGCGATCGCTTCTAACGGAGTTTTAGCAGAAACCAAGTTAGCCAGTTTGCACGGCGGTGTGGTGCGCTTGCCAGAAGCTACCCCAGGTAAGAGTACCAGGGAAATTGAGATTATCACCGCTTCTGTGGTACTAGACCAGGCAACGGTGACAGTCCAAAGTTCCCAAGGTCGCAATAACTACTTAGTCTCCACTGGCAATAACCAGGTATTTAACCTTCGAGCTACACCAAGCACAAAAGTGCAAAATGGTCAAGTTGTAGCTGAGTTAATTGATGACCGCTATCGCACAAGCACTGGTGGTTTTCTGAAATTCGCGGGTGTAGAAGTCCAGAAAAAAGGCAAAGCCAAGCTGGGTTATGAAGTCGTGCAGGGCGGTACCCTTTTGTGGATTCCCGAAGAAAGCCATGAAGTTAATAAAGATATCTCCTTGCTGTTGGTAGAAGACGGTCAGTTTGTGGAAGCTGGCACCGAGGTAGTAAAAGATATTTTCTGCCAAAACAGCGGAGTGGTAGAAGTCACCCAGAAAAACGACATCCTGCGGGAAGTTGTGGTTAAGCCAGGGGAACTGCTGATGGTGGACGATCCAGAATCAGTCATCGGGCGAGATAACACCTTCATCCAACCAGGCGAGGAATTTCAAGGCAACGTCGCCACGGAATTGCGCTATATCCAGTATGTGGAGACACCAGAAGGGCCCGCACTATTGAGTCGTCCAGTAGTTGAATTTGCAGTACCGGATAATCCAGATGTGCCATCAACTACATCGGTGAGTCAACAAACCGGGCGCTCGATCCAGTTACGGGCTGTGCAGCGACTACCTTACAAAGATTCGGAACGCGTCAAGTCGGTTGAAGGCGTGGAACTTCTGCGAACTCAGTTAGTGCTAGAAATCGAGCAAGAAGGCGAACAAGACCACAATGCTTCGCCACTAGCAGCAGATATTGAATTGGTACAGGATACTGAAGACCCAGAAGTTCAGCGCTTGCAGCTGGTGATTCTGGAGTCCTTGGTAATTCGTCGAGACATTACCGCCGATGCCACTCAAGGTAGCACCCAGACGACACTTGAGGTACACGATGGCCTAACCATCGCCCCCGGATCTGTCGTCGCACGTACCCAAATCTTGTGTAAAGAAGGTGGGGAAGTGCGAGGCGTCCGAAAAGGAACCGAAAACGTGCGTCGATGCTTGGTGTTGCGCGACGCTGACAGGCTTACCATTAATACTAGTACTCAGCCAAAGGTGAAAGTGGGTGACTTGCTAGTAGAAGGGACAGAAGTTGCTCCTGGAGTTTTTGCTCCAGAATCAGGGCAAGTAGTGGATATCAAAAGTGCGGCTGCTGCATCTGGTGGAGAATCAGCCCTGAGTACTAAAAACTACGTTGTTACTAGCCGTATCGGTCGCCCTTATCGAGTCAGCCCTGGTGCTGTGTTGCAGATAGAAGACGGCGATTTGGTACAACGGGGTGATAACTTGGTGTTGTTGGTGTTTGAACGCGCCAAAACCGGAGATATTATTCAAGGTTTGCCCCGGATTGAGGAACTACTTGAAGCTCGTAAACCGAAAGAAGCGTGCATTTTATGTCGCCGGGCGGGTGAAGTTAAGGTAGTTTACGCTGAGAGTGGTGATGAAGCGATCGCTATCAAGGTCATAGAATCAAATGGCGTGATAACAGATTATCCTCTAGGCCCAGGACAAAATTTGATTGTGCCAGATGGCTCGACTGTGTTAGCGGGACAACCATTAAGCGATGGCCCATCCAATCCTCACGAAATTTTGGAAATCTTCTTTAGTCTGGGTTCTGAAGATGGAATCTATGCTTGTGCTAGCCATGCTTTGCAGAAGGTACAGTCATTCTTGGTGAATGAAGTGCAAATGGTGTATCAGTCTCAAGGGATTGATATTTCCGATAAGCACATTGAAGTCATTGTTCGCCAGATGACCAACAAAGTCAGGATTGATGATGGTGGTGACACCACTATGCTTCCTGGTGAATTGGTAGAACTGCGCCAAGTTGAGCAGGTGAACGAAGCGATGGCAATTACAGGCGGTGCTAGGGCACAATATACCCCAGTATTGTTGGGTATCACCAAAGCATCTTTGAACACCGACAGCTTTATTTCCGCCGCATCCTTCCAAGAGACAACACGAGTACTTACCGAAGCAGCTATCGAAGGCAAATCCGACTGGCTGCGCGGCTTAAAGGAAAACGTGATTATCGGGCGATTGATTCCGGCTGGTACTGGCTACAATACCTATGATGAACCCGGTGCGATCGATGATTATGCTGCTGAGATTAGCAGTAGTGTCTTGGATGAAGTTGATGATCCCCTGGATATGGTCTTAGATGACCGCACAGCTCGCACCTATAATTTAGATTCTCCTACTCTTGGGGAATCTGGTTTTGGTAGCAGACGTGCAGAAAGGTCAGTTCTAGATGACGAAGATGAATTAATCGCCGATGAAGTAGCAGACGACGACGATTACGAGGAAGAAGAGGAAGACGACGAAGATGATTTTGACGACGAGTAGAGACTTGAAATTTCCCGTCTCTCTTAAAAGCTAAAAACTAAAAAGGCAAAAGAAAATCTTCTTTTGCCTTTTTATTTTGCTTTCTAAAAACACATTTTTAAATCCTCAAGAATTCTGGTTTCTGGCTTTCGAGTTAGTAATCAGTCAATTACGGCAATTCAAAACTAACATCCTCATAGAAATCTGCAACAGCACACCGAAAATCTACACTTGCCAGATGAATCATATCTTGTTGTCCATAGGGATAAAGTACCCATTGTCTTTCTGAGTTGCGGCGAAAACACTCAACATTTAACCGAGTTTGACTGACAAGTACATATTCCTGAAGTGACTCCATCTGTCGGTAGTCAGCAAATTTATCACCTCGGTCAAAGGCTTCTGTTGTTGGAGATAGCACTTCTACTATTAAGCAGGGGTAACGCAGAAAGTTATCAAAATCTCTATCTCGTTGGTCACAACTTACTATAACATCGGGGTAGTAATAGATATTAATCGACTCAATATGTGCTTTGGTGTCTGAGATATAAGCTTGACAACCACTCCCGCGCAAATGATTTCTCAGCATTGAAGCAATATTAAGAGAAATAATGACATGGGCATTACTTGCTCCTGCCATTGCATAAACCTGTCCCTGTCTATATTCATGCTTGATAGGACTGGTTTCTTCTCCTTTGAGATAGTCTTCCGGGGAAATATGGCTAGAATTTGGAGTTGCAACCATCTGTAATGACCTTGTGTGATGTCTTGTATCTACTTTAAGAGAAGCTTGACGGACAAATCCGCTAAGTACACATATCTAGCAATAGCTAGATGCTGGAATTCTTTTAAGAGCTATAATCTACATCTGTTGCACCGAGAGATTAACTTGTGGATGTCATATTAGAACGATCGCACCAATTAAAACAAGCCTTAGTTGATTTTGTCCTTGATGCTGAAGGGGAACTGGCACAAGCACTGGAAACTTATGCAGCCGCACAATTGCGTCGTGGAAGTGGGGATAGTACACAGCAGGACTTAATCATCGACAGCTTTCTGACAACCGGGAAAGTCGGTGATAAGTCTCCATTAGAGTTGTTTATCGAAAGCAATCCAGATTTAGAAGAAAGCGATCGCAGCCTGCTCAATAGTTGGCATCATAGTTTTATTGGCTTATTTGCCATTACCAACATCCTACCTGATGGCTTTGAATTGACGAACTGGTTGACAGATAAACACTACATCGTCAAGCCAAACAATGTCCAAACATTACAGGCAATATCTCGGTTGAAAGTAGGAGAAATTTTACTAACTCGCATTTCTCCTGTTACCGATAGCTACTGGATATTTTCTGGGCCCTACACAATAATGGGTAAATTAGGTAAACCAAAACTTGCTGTAGCAATTGGTAATTTCAAAGAAAACTATAAAAGTAATCTTTACAGCGATGCTCCAGACTTGCTAGAAGAAGCTTGGCAGTCAGTAGCACAATATCATCAGCAGTTTGTGGACTTTTTTGGTACTGATGAAATCACACTACCTGGATACCAGCTTAATAAAAAAATAGCTGAATTCCAAGAATTAATCACTGAAAAACGCTTTGCAGAAGCAGGAATTGATACTTCTAAATCCTTGGCTGAAGTAGCAGAAGCAGCTGGCATTGGAGACGATGAAATCAAAGCAGCAGCAGAAGAATTTGGTGCTGATTCTAACGTAGTCTCTCAGATGTTTAACAGCAAAAGCAGTAATAGCAAAATGGTTATGCCAAAGGTTGATTTACCTCCTGAACTCAAGAAAGCAGAACAGGTAACCGCTCTTTCTCATCCTCGTTGGGGACAAATGTTTTTACCAACATATAGTAAGGTACAAGCAATTTTATCGGCAGAGGACTGGCAAAGTGTTCAAGGATCTGAAAAACTAATTCGCTATTACCTTGAAGATAAAAGTATTAATGCTTTTATTTGGCATCGATTAGCGCAACAGTATCCAAGTCAATTAGAAAATGTGTTGCAAACAGTTTTGCAACGTCCAGAGTTTCGTCTTGAAAGCGACTTGGACGCACTTTTGCAAGAATTCAATAAACCTATTGAGCCAGAGTTACCAGAAATTGCTAGTGTCCCCATACATCTACACAACTTGTTTCAGGAAGCTTTAGGAGAAGTTAACAAATCCAAGCCCAAGGGTAAAGGGCAAAAAAAACCAGCAAAAGGTTTTCAACTTTAAGTTCATTCTCTGTCCTTTTCATGCAATCAAGTTCATTTTTAGAATACCAACGCTTGATACAGAATTAAAAAGGCAGAGATAACACCCAAATACTTTAACGTTACTTTGGTCGTGAACACTAGGAGTGCTTGTTCAAAGGTAGAAAATTAAAATAAGAATGTGCTGAAATTGCGCTAGATATTTTCCGAATGAAAATTATTGGTGTGCAGCGAAGGTACAGGGCTATTTCATTCTCATCTAGCCTGCCTTAGAATGTATTCACCAGTCTGATAGCGAAAGTAGTCTTTAGACGAGTGAGAAAAGGCTATACTCCGTTAAAACTGACTATAGCTATAAGAGAGGTTTAGTTCTGGGCGGTTTATGTCTAGAACGAAATAGCCCTAAGCGAAGGTATATGATTAATACATTTATTAGTGAGAGGTATTGCTTACCGTGCTGGATAATCTTAGAGGATGTTTGAAAAGTGGTTGGCTGTATCTTTGCACTTATTGATCCCCCCTAGCCTGCTTTTTTAAGGGGGAATTAGAATCAAAGTCCCCCAATTTATCGGGGTATTTAGAGGCATCTCAAAGTATTTGATACATCATGAAGGATTTTTCAAACATCCTCTTAGTACAATTCTGAAGAAGATTGTATTATTAGCTATGATAGCTTCTGCCTCTGTTACTTTGCTTCCAGTAAAAGAGGCAACTGCTCAGTCAACTGATTATCATTTACGAACACAGTTTACAGGGTCAAATAAGTGTTTAGATATCATCAATGATGGAATAA
>NZ_CAXTNP010000094.1:18181-26082 GCF_964245575.1 uncultured Nostoc sp.
CGAACACAGTTTACAGGGTCAAATAAGTGTTTAGATATCATCAATGATGGAATAAACAATAAACCCGTTATGGCTGAGTGTGGTAACTTCTCAGGACAATTGTGGAATTTATCGATAGGTCTTTGAGAGTCTGCTAGTTTAAACTGAGTAATTTGTAGGAGTGTACAACTAGCTGTGTATTTCCAGCACCTATTAGTACAATCAGTGTTAAAAACGACATTAAGACAAAGTATTTATTTTTAAATATCGGTAAATAGCAGGTGAACAATCTCACCTACGATTTCCTCTGGACTCTCAAGCTTGACTAAAAATCGATTAAAGCCAGCATTCAAAGCCTTATGACTTGAGACTTCCCGTGTATAAGAAGTGATAGCGATCGCAGGTAACTGTCTTAAGGATGAGCAAGAATGCACTCGAATTTGCTCAATTAACCAATTTCCATCATGATCGGGCAATTTTACATTGCACACCAGAATATCGGGATGAAGCGATTCCACTAAGGCAAGGGCTGCTTCTGCATCGCTTAAAGCGATTACCTCTGCACCTGCTGCTTCCAAAATGAAGATGAGCAAATCTGCAATATCTGGCTCATCCTCAACTAGTAGAATCAAGATTCCAATAAGTGGCTGGAGCGAATTTAACTCAGTTTCTTGGTTGATTTTTTGCTCAGTTGCCATGCCGTCCTTTTATTGCCTGCTATAGTCTAGTATTTCTATTGGAATGCATGGAGCGGAATAAATATTCACCCTAAATACATAAACTTGGGGTGAAAAGTTTTATCAATATGAAGAAGTTAATTCACCGATCAACATTGAACGCCCTGTTAGGCAAGCGATCGCCCCGCCAACTCATCTATGACCACAGGCTTTAATAACTATTAATCAAACCTTCAAGATATACCTGAATGGAAGTATTGCTGTACAAGCTTTTCAGGCTTATTAGCGGACAATTTTACCGTTTCGGCACGGTGACGCCTAAATCAGATACTTGCTATGACAGAAATTTTAGTGTAATTTCTGAAAGTGTGAGTTTCAAAGGTTACAAATTTTCAGAGTTTTTATTCCCTCGGAATTAAATTTACAGTAACAGTAACGGGGACGTTTAGGCTTTAATCTATGGTGCTTTCTTCCGAAACAGAGTTTGGCGCAGCTTCACAAAGCAACAGTATGACTTCTGAATTCTTCTTCAAAAATTAAAAATTATGGAGAAAATAATGAAAAAATTGTTGTTAATAGTACTAGGCTTATTCACGTTTATTGCATGTACTGCACTGACCTCCAAAAAATAAAATCTCCCAGTAGAGATAATAATCAGTATGATGGGTAGTCCCTTACCTATGACTCATTACCGAGGTTCAGCTTGAGTTGAAACTGTTAATACTTGCGGAGGTATAGCATCCGGCGGATAGAGAAAATCTACTTCTACTAAAGAGCGATCACTAGGTTTCATATTTAATAAAACTAAGGGTTCCCCTAGTTGACCTCTCTTTTGCACTAAATGCACAAACTGAGTCTGCGGCTGATTTTGCTTATCTTTGTAACGTACCCGAACTGTGCCTCGGAAGAATACTTCAGGGGCTGGTGTACTCAGAAAGCGTAACCCCGGTTTTCCCAATTGCTCCTCCTTGAGTGGTGTTTGTATGGACACACTAACAGTTTGAGGACTTTGAGTATTGTTGTATAGCGGCAACTTGAGATTATATTGAATCCCATAGTTCCCATGAGCGCGATATGCGGTGTCAGGATAGCGCACCAGCATGGTAGCACTTTGAATTTGACCAGTTCCTAATGTACCGCCATGCACGGTACTCAAAGCATAGGAAAACACTTGACCAGGCTGGGGAATAGTCAGATACCTGGCTTTAGGATTATCTACTAATAAGCCTCTCCATCGTGAACCACTAGCTACTCCAGCTACACGCCCATAAATTCTTGGCTTGCCAGTTTCCTCTAGGGGAGTGGGCGCTTTATCCCGTGGCCCAGCCAAATCACCATTATCTAGTAAATTTTGCCATTCTTCTAAAGTAGGCGATCGCTCACTGCCATCAGGATTCACCCGTGCAAACATGGCTAGGCTAGCTGCATAGACAGTGCCATTACTTTGTAGTCGAATCAATGTAGAACGACCATTGAGGGGTGGTGTCAATCCCTGCACAGGAATTGGTAAATTTAGTAACATCCGACTTTGCCCTGGTGGAATCTCAATTTGAGCAGGGAAACTCTCTTGTCGCACTCCCCTAAGCACATCAGACATGACGCGATCGCCTGGCCCAGCAAAAATTTTACCTAAAAGATTTTGGCTAAAGGATGGTAGCTGAATAAATGGTGCATCCGGTTGACTCAAATAACTCGCCGCCTGCCAAATATTCACTTTCACTGATTCTGAACCAGGGTTGTGCAAAATTATTCCTAAATAAAGAGAACGCAAATTTTCTGCTGGTTCAGCCTTAGCAACGTGATGGGCAAAAATATCAAATCGTCCCCGAAAGGGAAAATTCAGATGCGCCGTTGGCACTTTTTTGCCATCTGGTGGAAAAGTAGAGAGTAAAATTCCTTCTTTCAACACCAATTCTGGACTATTGCTGTTAAAGGTTGGCACTGTATCCAACTTCCCTGGTAAAGGACGTACTTCTTGTGGTTGTACGACTTCTTCAGATGGTGGCGTGGCAGGCATTGATTGGGCAATTGGGAAAATTAGTAACAATGGCAACATATACTTAAATATTTCTTCCACCATACAGACACTAACAACTTGATGAAAGTGCCATTTTGTTAATAATTAATACGAAATCTGCCAGAATCCCCATCAAATTTTCTTGATTGAGAATCGGAACGTGGACAAAGATACAACGCGCCGTGAGTTGGTTTTGGCTTAAGTAGTCCAATACTGAATAGTAAAGACCCTCACAGACAAATTTACCGCAGTCGTGGCTAATCTCAATTGCTGCTGCTCCCGTCACTAATTCCTCTAAATCAACTTTTGTCTGTAAAATACTTTCACCACAGCTAGCACCTGCTTCCACACTTAATTGTGTGCGACTTGCAGCCATGCCACAACAGATGATGTAATCAGGTTGAATTGCATTGATTTGTTCAATTACCTGAGCACTGGCAAGTTGTACATCTACGGGTAACTGGCGCAAAAAAGTTAAATCATCGGGTATCAACTCAAGTTTTGTAACTTCAAGTAATAAATCATCAGAAGAATTCGACAGTTGATCGTTTAGCCAAATATCAAAAGAAGTTAATAGAATTCTTTTTTTCATAACAAATATTATTTAGAATAGAAAAACCCTCCATAATAAATTTACAAGGAGCAGGTAAATGCCAGTTATTGCAGTCGTAGACTACGAGATGGGAAATTTGCACTCAGTCTGTAAAGGCTTGGAAAAAGCTGGGGCAACTCCTAATGTTACTTATTCTCCAAAGGAATTAGACCGAGCAGATGCAATAGTCTTACCGGGAGTGGGAGCATTTGATCCAGCAGTGCAACACCTGCGATCGCGTGGTTTGGAACAACCTATTAAAGAAGCGATCGCATCTGGTAAACCTTTCTTAGGAATTTGTCTAGGATTGCAAATTCTCTTTGAATCAAGTGCAGAAGGTATCCAACCAGGACTAGGAATTATTAAAGGAAAAGTGCGGCGGTTTCGCCCAGAACCTGACATCACTATTCCTCACATGGGTTGGAATCAACTGGAAATGACTCAGACAAAAAGTATTTTGTGGGAGCATTTACCGTCCGATCCTTGGGTATATTTTGTCCATTCTTACTATGTTGACCCAATAGACCCGCTAATCCGTGCAGCAACCATCACCCACGGTACTCAAACCGTCACAGCTGCGATCGCCCACGAAAACCTGATGGCAGTCCAATTTCACCCTGAAAAATCCTCTAATATTGGATTGCAAATCCTATCTAATTTTGTTGCTCAAGTCCGCGAAAAAATTCCTGCCTAATATTATTTTTGTCATTTGTTCTTTGTCCTTTGTCTAAAACTAATGACTAATACTTCGACTTACCTCGGCTTACTTCGACTACGCCCTTCGGCTACGATCAGGACAAGCTCAGTACAAGTCGCTCGGCACGAGTGCGAGAGTACAAGTGACCAATGACTAATGACCAATGACTAATAACCAATGAGTCTGAGAATTTACGGTAATCGCCAGTTAAAAACTTTACCAGGAAAGGAAACTAGACCCACCAGTGCGCGGGTCAGGGAGGCAGTGTTTAATATTTGGCAGGGAGAAATTGCAGGTTGTCACTGGCTAGATTTGTGCGCCGGTACTGGTTCAATGGGCGCAGAGGCTTTGTGTAGAGGAGCCAGCCTAGTAGTGGGAATTGAACAATCAAGCCAAGCCTGTGCCACCATCCAACAAAATTGGCAGCAGGTAGCTAATGCCGAGCAAGAACTTCGGGTATTACGGGGAGATATTGTCCAACAGTTAAAGACTTTATCAGGCAAGCAATTCGATAGAATTTACTTTGATCCACCTTATGCCAGTGGATTGTATCAGTCAGTATTAGAAGCGATCGCTCACTATCAACTTTTAGATCCTAGCGGTGAAATCGCAGTTGAACACGCCTCACAAGGTTGGACACCGCCAGAGATTCCCGATTGGGAAATTTGCCGCGAGAAAGTTTACGGCAACACATCACTTACTTTGTACAGAATTGTGCAATGAGAAAAGAGGGGGCAGACAAAGGAGCAGGAGGAGAAAATTTTACTTTGTCCCCCTCATCCCCCTCATTTTCCCACTCAAAACTCAGCACGTGCTAAACCATAGCTATGCGCTAACAAAACTCAGCAGTGCCTACCCCCCCAACTGATTGGGGCGCTTATATTGCTTATAGGCAGCGTAAAACAGTCCGGCGAGGGTTACGAAAACTAGACCAAGGACAATACCTGATAGCAGGGGTTCAACCACTGTAAATCTCCTCTTTGTAATTATTAAATATTCGTTGCCTGTTTTTGATTTTACCAAATTTCGTATGAATCCTGCGCCCTACAGCCTTTTTGGAGGGCGACTGCCCACAAGAAAATAGTCTTCTGTGCTTGCAGACACAATCAAGAACTTTTAAGCTATAAGCTATGTGTAGGAAATGAAAACTTTTTAGCACACCTAGACTTTCACAGCAAACCTTTTGGATAACCAGATTACCAAACCTGAAATTTTGATTCAGCGGATCGTTTTATTGACGCTGGCTATACTGCTAGCAGTCCCTTTGGGCTTTTTTGGTGTTCAGTTGGTTCAAGCCTCCGATCCATACGTCAAGAGTGTTCTATCCTTAACAGGAAACCCAGTTCAAGGACACGCAATCTTTCAAATTAATTGTGCTGGTTGTCATGGCTTGGAAGCAGATGGGCGAGTAGGCCCCAGTTTGCAAGCTGTCTCAAAGCACAAGTCTCGATATGGACTGATTCGCCAGGTGATCAGTGGCGAAACCCCGCCAATGCCAAAATTCCAACCTAGTGCCCAAGAAATGGCGGATCTTCTGAACTATTTAGAGTCGTTGTAAACGTTAGAATTTTTGGTTGCGGGATACATAATAGGACTTTGGGATAGAGGTATAGTGAGCGTAGGCGCAGCCCGTCCGTCGTAGACATCTCTTTACCAAAAAGATAATGGGAAAAATCAGATTCAAATGAGACTTGCTATAGAGTGAGTATTTCTGGTTAAGTAAAAACACCTTTGTTAGGAGAGGGTTATCTGAAAGCACCCTAATTCAGTTTGATAACTTCATCTTCTAAGTTGCAGTGGCGAGAAGTATCATTAGTCATTGACCTTTGTCCTTTTCTTCACATCTGGTCGCATTTACGTAGAATCTTTGATAAAAACTCATATAAACTGTATATTTTAGAGGATGTTAAAGCCACTATTTAATTATCACGAAAGTCAGGTTGCGTACCTAACTCGGTAAGATTAAGACAAAAGTTCCCAATGAATGGGCTAAGGTTTAGCTTCTTTAACAAACTAGATACTTTGAGATGGCCGAAAGCTAATGACTGAAGCGATCCAAATCGGTAATCGTACAATCACAGCTAGTGAACTGATTTCCTTACTGGCGAGTTACCAAATGCTGCCACAGTTGCAGCGCGAATTAATCATTGATGAGGCGATAGAGCAAAACTCACGCTTTGCCAAGCTAGCAATAGAGTGTACACCTGAGGAAGTAGTCCAAGCTAAACAGCAGTTTTACGCTGAAAAACAGTTCAAAAATGAAGAAGACATCCAGACTTGGATGGCACATCAAGGGCTGACTCCCAAACAACTAGAAGTTATTATCACTCGTAAGCTTAAAATTGAAAAATTCAAGCAAGCTACTTGGGGTAATAAACTGGAATCCTACTTTTTTCAGTCCAAGACAAAACTAGACAAAGTAATTTATTCTCTACTGCGAACCCAGGATGTGGGAATAGCCCAAGAACTTTACTTCCGCATTCAGGCAAAAGAAAACTCTTTTGCTGACTTGGCGCGTGAATATTCACTCGGGCCAGAAGCCCAAACAGGAGGCTTAGTAGGCCCGATTGAACTGAATGCACTACATCCGGTAATGGTGCAAATGCTATCTAGCAGTCAACCAGGTCAGATATTGCCCCCTACCCGCATCGCCGACTGGTTCGTGATTTTGCGGCTGGAAAAATTTATCCCTGCACAACTGGATGAATTTATGAAAGTGCGCCTGCTGAATGAACTCTTTGAAACCTGGCTACAAGAACAGCAAAAGCAAATCATGTCTGCACCACGATCAGAGGCGGGGACGGTACCACAGGGAGAGGGCGATCAACCTTTAACCTAAGTATGGGAGCTGACTGCCATACTTGGTTGGCTTTAAAACTGAAGATAGCGATCGCTCTGTTAGTTTTCCAGGCTGGACGAGCGATCGCTTTTGATGTTGTTCATATAGTAGGTGGAATCCCACCTCATTAATTTTTAAAAAGTTGAATCTCGCCTTTGTCAAGATAAAAATAGGGCTAGTTAGACTAAAGATTAGATAACTTGTAGCAGAAAGAAATTGGACAATCAAAAAGTTGGCTGAACGTGCCAAAGTAAACTACAACACAGTGAAAAGTTACGCCCGACCATCCGGGGATAAATATGGTTTATCTGACAGCTGTTCAAAAAATAGCCTGTGCTTTTGGTGTATCAATTGAAGATTTGATTATTTGATTGAAGTAGTAGAAAAGTAGGTAATTTTTACAAATATCCATATTCTGTTCCTAAGGTGTTAGGGTGTGCAGACTGATGGGCACACTATAAACATCAACAATGCTTTAATTTGCTGGCATTCGGCACAGGAATACTATATGAGTCAACCTGAAATTCGCAATGTTCCCCAGAGTTTTGTTTTGGAGGATACAAAAGAAATGTCATACCAAAATAAACTTCTCTACTTTGAACGGTTTGGTCAAGCAATTAAAGAAGATGCAAGAGTGTACAGGTTTATAAAAGCTAGATTGGATGACGCACTGAGATTAGCTATCAAATGGGTGAAATGGAATTATAAAACTGCTATTCCAATGTATTTTCCAACACGAAATATTATGTCTCTCTTACTTCCATTGGCCTTAGTTGATGATAATCAAGTTGATATTGCATTGGTAACTGAGAAAACACAATCAGGTAGCTATCTTGGGCATACAATTTTACCTTTGGGCTGGGCATACAGCAATGCTCGGTTGGTTTGTCGTCCAGACAGCGATTGGTTAATTGCACAAAACATTGTTCAAGATGAAGCTGAAGATGAGTAGGCGCTAATTGCTTGATAGTCTTCTGTCCATCAAGAATAGACTTCCTTAAATCCCAAAATTCTTGAGTCATAAGTCATAGTGATTTATCCAATACTAAATTCAGCAAAAACAAAAACCCCCAAGCTGTGATGTGAGCTTGGAGGTTTTG
>NZ_CAXTNP010000095.1:0-19497 GCF_964245575.1 uncultured Nostoc sp.
AGTCATTTTGGCAGTTTTTGACTCTTCTTTTTTCAGGCTTTGTGAGAAATCCGGGAGTGGTGGGTTCAGAGCAAGCACTGATTGCAATTTTTAATTTTATATTTTTAATTTTTAATTTCGAGAAGCGACTTGACTCTCAGGGAAACCTAGTTTTAGATGAGCCGATTCAGGGAACTACTTATCCTCATCAGGTTTGGGTGATTGTGTTGGTTCCAGAACAGGCAGAAGCAGAAGAGGTTGATCCTGATGATACACCCGTTGAGGAGAGCCTTGCAGCAAGCAAAAGCTGGTCAAATTAGACCACTTAGTGAGCTATGGGACAGGATTGATGCAGAGTGATAATGCGATTTCAATTCGATTTTCCGATGAGTTTGAGCAGGAACTTTACAGACTATCAAAGAGATTCCGCAATATTCGTTCTGATGTTCAACCGATTATTGAGCAATTACAACAAAGAAATTTTGTAGGCGATCGCATTGCAGGCATTGGTAAAGAGTATATTTTTTACAAGGTGAGAGTTCGCAACAGTAGTATCCAAAAAGGTAAGAGTGCTGGATAGCGATTGATTTATCAAGTTGAATCAGCAACGCCGTATTTTGCTACTAACGATTTATTCCAAATCTGACTGAGAAGATATTGGTGCAAATGAAATCCGAGATATTCTGGCTGATTTTTCTAGTGAGTCAGGTTAAAACTGCTAAGAGATTTTTCCTTGCAATGTTGAGAGATGCACAGACGCAGAAGGGCTTGCCAATAGGCATTGCTATCTTGCTACTGACAACGCTGGGTAAGTCCTATGATTAGCACAAACGCCACTTCTAAATATCTAGGAATGTGAGGAATGTCAATTTTTGTTAAGCGCAAAATCCGCGATCGCGAAAATCACCCGCTAAAGAGCGATCGCCTTTCGCTACAGCAAAGCGCCGAACGCCAATTCAAACGCCAATTTTTCGGTTTACTTCTGGTAATTGTAACCTGGAGCCTAGCTATGGGTTGGCTTCTAGCCTTGGCAACTAATGCCCAAAGTGCTACTCCCACCGCCGAAATTGGCACTGTTGACGTAGTGCCTGCACAGTATCAATTAGGACAAGAACTGTATTTGGAAAACTGCTCCACATGCCACATCGGCTTACCTCCAGCCGTTTTACCCACCCAAACTTGGAAAAATCTCCTGGAAGACTCGCAGCACTACGGCGCACAACTAAAGCCTTTAGTCGATCCGCCACGCATCTTGGTGTGGAAATATCTTTCGACTTTCTCCCGTGTCCAGCGAGACGACGAAGAAACACCCTATCGCCTTAATGACTCACGTTATTTCAAAGCTTTGCATCCAGGAGTGAAGTTACCACGTCCCGTTCAGCTTGGCAGCTGTGTTAGCTGTCATCAAGGCGCTAGTGATTACAATTTCCGCCGCCTGACAGCAGAATGGAAGTGAGGAGTTAAAAGTTAGGAGTTAGGAGTGAGGAGTTGAAAAATTCATAACTCATAACTCATAACTCTATTCCCCCACTCCTTCTCTGGCCCCATCTGGGGGCAAAATGATACTATGAAGAAAGACTAAATATAAGATAAGAGTTAAAACCAATCATTTAGTACACTGATTGCCTAGTTTTTCTCCTGTTTTTGAGTTAATTCTCATTTGACACCCATCTACAACCAAGACGGTTGGGTTGGGTTAAATGTTTATAATCAATGCCAAACCTTTAATTCCCATCCCCCTTGATTCAGTTCTATAATCTGCCATGCTAAAACTTTTGTTGGGCGACCCCAACGCTCGTAAGCTTAAAAAATACCAACCTTCTGTTACTGAAATTAACCTTCTAGAGGAAGAAATTAAGGCTCTTTCCGATGAAGAGTTAAAAGGTAAAACCGTCGAATTTAAACAACGGTTTGCCAAAGGCGAAACTCTGGATGACCTATTACCCGAAGCTTACGCCGTTGTCCGGGAAGCAGGACGGCGAGTCTTGGGCTTGCGGCACTTTGATGTCCAACTCCTTGGCGGTATCATTTTGCATGTAGGGCAAATTGCCGAAATGAAAACCGGTGAGGGTAAAACGCTTGTAGCAACCTTACCGAGTTATTTAAATGGCCTAACTGGTAAAGGTGTACACGTCGTCACTGTGAACGATTACCTGGCTCGTCGGGATGCTGAATGGATGGGACAGGTGCATCGATTCTTGGGGCTGAGTGTGGGGCTAATCCAGTCAACCATGACTCCCACTGAACGCCAGAAAAACTATGATTGCGATATTACTTATGTTACCAACAGCGAGGTAGGATTTGACTACCTGCGGGATAACATGGCGACATCAATGGCAGATGTGGTGCAACGCCCGTTCAATTATTGCGTGATCGACGAGGTAGACTCGATTTTAATTGATGAGGCGCGGACACCGCTAATAATTTCTGGGCAGGTGGAAAGACCTACAGAAAAGTATCTGCAAGCAGCTGAAATCGCATTCACACTCAAAAAAGATGAGCATTATGATGTGGATGAAAAAGCTCGTAACGTGCTTTTGACAGATGAAGGCTTTGCTGAATCCGAAAATCTTTTGGGAGTCACAGATTTATTTGACCCAGAAGATCCTTGGGCGCACTTTATTTTCAATGCAATTAAAGCCAAAGAACTTTTCCTCAAGGACGTAAATTACATCGTCCGTAATGGCGAAGTGGTAATTGTGGATGAATTTACCGGTCGGGTGCTACCCGGACGGCGTTGGAGTGATGGACTACACCAGGCGATTGAAGCCAAAGAACACGTAGAAATTCAGCCAGAAACTCAAACTCTAGCGACAATTACTTATCAAAATCTGTTCTTGCTGTATCCAAAACTCGGTGGAATGACCGGAACGGCAAAAACGGAAGAACCGGAATTTGAAAAAATTTACAAATTGGAAGTCGCGGTAATTCCTACCAACCGGGACAGAAGACGCGAAGATTTGTCTGATATGGTCTTTAAGACAGAACCAGGCAAGTGGGGTGCGATCGCTAGAGAATGTGCCGAAATGCACGAACTCGGCAGACCTGTATTAGTAGGAACCACTAGTGTGGAAAAATCCGAACTTCTGAGTCGGCTGCTGAAGGAATTGGCAATTCCCCACGAATTACTCAACGCCCGACCCGAAAACGTCGAGCGTGAGGCGGAAATCGTCGCCCAAGCTGGACGAAAAGGTGCTGTTACCATTGCTACTAATATGGCAGGTAGAGGTACAGACATCATCTTGGGTGGGAACTCTGAATACATGGCACGTCTGAAGCTGCGGGAATACTTCATGCCCCGGATCGTCATGCCAGAAGATGAAGATAGCTTTGGCGTTCAAAGACCAACCGGATTGCCTACAGGACATGGTGGTGGTCAAGGCTTTGTCCCTGGTAAAAAAGTCAAAACTTGGCGGGCTTCGCCAGAAATTTTCCCCACTCAGTTGACAAAAGAAACAGAAAAACTACTCAAAGATGCAGTAGAAATTGCGGTGCGTGAATATGGCGATCGCAGTTTATCGGAACTGGAAGCAGAAGACAAGGTAGCTATAGCCGCAGAAAAAGCTCCCATCGATGATCCTGTAATCCAGAAATTGCGGTCAGCTTACAACCGCGTTAAGCAAGAATATGAACAATTTACTACCCGCGAACACAATGAGGTAGTAGAAATCGGCGGTTTGCACGTCATTGGTACAGAACGCCATGAATCACGGCGGATTGACAACCAGTTGCGCGGACGTGCAGGAAGACAAGGCGACCCTGGAACCACAAGATTCTTCCTCAGTTTAGAGGATAACCTACTGCGGATTTTTGGTGGCGATCGCGTTGCTGGGTTAATGAATGCCTTCCAAGTGGAAGAAGATATGCCCATCGAATCTGGGATGCTCACCCGCAGTTTGGAAGGCGCACAGAAAAAAGTTGAAACCTACTACTACGATATTCGTAAGCAGGTATTTGAGTATGACGAGGTGATGAACAATCAACGTCGTGCTATTTACGCTGAACGTCGCCGGGTGTTAGAAGGTCAAGACTTGAAAGAACAGGTAATCAAGTATGCTGAAAAAACGATGGATGACATCGTTGACTACTATATCAACGTAGACTTGCCCTCGGAAGAGTGGGAGTTAGAAAAGCTGGTTGAGAAAGTTAAAGAATTCGTCTATCTGCTAGCAGATTTGCAACCAAATCAATTAGAGGATATGTCGGTCAGCGAGATTAAAGCCTTCCTCCACGAACAGGTGCGAATTGCTTATGACCTAAAAGAAGCGCAGATTGACCAAGTTCAACCCGGACTTATGCGCCAAGCTGAACGGTTCTTTATCTTGCAACGCATTGATACATTGTGGCGAGAACACCTGCAACAAATGGATGCCTTACGCGAATCAGTAGGATTACGTGGTTATGGGCAAAAAGACCCACTGATTGAGTATAAGAGCGAGGGTTATGAACTCTTCTTGGATATGATGATCAACATCCGCCGAGACGTGGTGTACTCGTTGTTCATGTTCCAGCCGCAGCCGCAGCAGATGGTGCAGGCTTCGTCTGAGATGGTGTAAGTAGGGAATATCTCATGCAGAGACGCAGAGGCGCAGAGAGTGCTTTTGCGTCTTTGTGTTCTAAGGCATCTCTCAAAAATATTTTGTTTTCAGGAGTTTGCTGAAATGGGTAAGCTGGTACTGCCAAATCTTCAGGGTAAGCAAATGGGACAAGTAATAGTTACCCTCACTGTCACGAATCGAATTGATCAAGTTTTGGCACAGCGCGGCTTTATTTCTTCGGGGGAAGTTCGCTCTTATACTCTGGATGATGTTTTAGTTGATACGGGTGCAACATTGCTGTGTTTACCTGCTAGCATTATTAGTCAACTAGGTTTAGTCCAAGGTGGAGAAGCCCAGGTAGAGACTGCTGCTGGAGTGCAGCAGGGGCGGATTTTCCGAGATGTTGAACTTAGTATTGCAGAGCGTCAAGGAACCTTTGATTGTTTGGAACTCACAGAAGTACCCTATGCGCTTTTGGGTGTAACACCAATGGAAGTTTTAGGGTTAGAACCAGACCTTAAAAATCGTAGGTTACGGGTTTTACCGATGAATTCTGAGCAAACTTATCTGAGTGTATTGTAAGCGATCGTATGTTTTATGCTGAAAGCAGGTACTCAGTTTTTCCGGTATCTGTTATAACCGATAATTAAGTTATGCCTCTATTAAGAGTAGATTATATGGCAGAAAACATTGATTATGAGCAAATTTATCAACTGACATTCCGTAAACAATGGGCTGAGTTATTGGAGCTTGTTTATAAGTATTCTAAATTTGCTTCTTCAGATGAATTAGTTAAAAGAGCAGTAAATACTTTTGAAAATGAGTTTTTTGGAGAATTAGATAAAGGAATTGCAAAGGATGATATTGAAACTGTATTAGAAAATCTATTTCTACTTCATAAAGGTAAAATTTATAATTTAACAGAAGATAGAGCTATTACAGTCGTTGTTGAGTTGGTCAATATATATAGAAATAAAGGCTTACTCCTTGAAGCATATAATTATGCTAAATTTTATCCTAAACAGGAAATATGTGCTGAAGTAATTAAGCTGCACCAGGAATCATTACCCAAAGTTGTAGAACATTCTCAAAGTGAGCAAATAAAGGTAACAGAAAATAAAAATATAGCTAATGTAAAATATACTACCAGCCTCTTTAAATCTCATCAAGAGATGGAATTTTTCATGGCTGTTAGGGAAAACTTTCAAATGTTTGTAGTTTATCCTAATGTTGCATTAAGTTGTTTAATTAACTTTGACAAAATTAAGAGTAATTTGTCCCAAGAAGAGAGGAGCTTCTTTTTTAGAGGAGTTGTAGATTGTGTTGTATTTGATCAACATGAAAGCTATAAACCAATTAAATTTTTTGAGTTAGATAGCTCTTATCATGATTCGCCTGAACAAAAACTAAGAGATAGTTATAAGGATAAGATTTTGGCGTTGGCTGGACAAACACTTTATAGGATTAGAAAGGCCTCAGATAATCAGGGGAGGGCAGAATTCATGAAACTAATAAGAGAAATAGTAAATATTACATATTAATTAATGAAAAAGCTCTTATTTATCTGTAGCCAGAATAAGTTGCGAAGTCCCACCGCCGAGGCTGTGTTTTCTGAATATGATGGACTTGAAACGGACTCGGCAGGTTTGGATCGCTATGCCCAAGTACCAGTTTCAACGGAAGCTATTATCTGGGCTGATATTATCTTTGTGATGGAGAAGTCACATAAAAATAAGCTATCGAAAAATTTTCAGCCCTTTCTTAAAGATAAAAAAATTATCTGTTTAGATATACCAGATGAATATGAGTACATGGAACCAGCTTTAATCGAATTATTAAAACAGAAAGTGCTATCCATATTAAAAATTAAAAAATGAGCTAACTTTTGGGAGATAAATCTAATTGCATTACATTCCCTTCAGAGAAACCGAGGCTGGAGTAAACTGGTTTACCCGATGGTGAGGCGTTAAGAAGCACTCGCGTGCAACCGATCGCTTTTAAATATTCAATTGCTCTATTAGTTAGGCATTTAGCAATGCCTTGTCTGCGGTAAGATTGTTCAACATAAACGCCCCAAATATATCCAAATTTGCGGTATTCATCTTTGAAAACATTTGGGTATAAACCTGCAAACAGTTAACAACTTGCAGAACCGACAACTGTATTATCAACCTCTGCAACAAAAGCCTTGTAAAACAAATCTCGACGCGCCTCTTCTATGAATTTGAGGGTAATATTTTGCCAATCAAGATCGATATTACTCTCATGAACACCAATATCTAGCCACATTTGGTAAGAGTGTTTTGCAATCAGTGAGTCTTCTATGGTGGTGGCTTCTCTGATAGTGATATGTTTTTCTGTCAGCATAATTTTCCAACAAATTTTCGGAACTCACACTTAACTCCTCCCCAAAATTGGGAAGGAGTTTTTTCGCATCAGTTAAAAACAAGGTACGGTGCTTGTATTATGATTTCAGACTTTCTGTGCAGATACTTCCTCTGGCTTTTCTTGCCTTTGCAACGCAGAATACAGCCGATTGAGCGCATTTACATAAGCTTGCGCGGATGCCACGATGATATCTGTGTTCGCTGCATGACCAGAAAACACTTTAGATTCATAACGTAAACGAATCGTGACTTCTCCAATGGCATCAATACCGGCTGTTACTGACTGCACAGAAAACTCAATCAACTCGTTGGGCACATTCACCACACGGTTGATGGCTTTGTAAACTGCATCCACTGGCCCAGTACCGATCGCAGCATCGGTTAATTCTTCACCGTCTGGGGTACGCAAGGTAACTGTAGCTGTAGGACGGGCGTTGCTACCACAGGAAACTTGCACCAACTCTACCCGGAACAAATCGGGTGCTTGTTGGATTTCATCGTTAACGATCGCTTCCAAATCCCAATCAGAAATTTCTTTCTTTTTATCTGCTACTTCTTTGAATCTGACGAATGCTTTATTTAATTCAGTATCTGACAGTTCAAAGCCTAATTCTTTCAACCGGGTGCGGAAAGCATTTCTGCCGGAATGTTTGCCCAAAACTATTTGATTGTCTGTCAAGCCAATCAATTGGGCATCCATAATTTCGTAGGTGAGCTTATTTTTTAACACACCATCTTGGTGAATCCCAGACTCATGAGCAAAGGCATTCGCCCCAACGATCGCTTTATTTGGTTGTACTAACATTCCCGTCAAATTAGAAACTAAGCGTGAGGTTTTGTAAATTTGCCGAGTCTCGATATTTGTCAGGGATTCTTGAGATTCCTCTGGTCTTCCGAGATAGGGATTAAAATATTCTCGCCGCACATGCAGCGCCATTACCAATTCTTCTAGTGAGGCATTTCCGGCGCGTTCGCCAATCCCATTGATAGTACATTCTAGTTGGCGTGCGCCATTTTTCACGGCTTCTAAGAAGTTAGCAACTGCCAAGCCTAAATCATTATGACCGTGAACGGAAATAATCGCTTGGTCGATATTGGGGACATTTTCGATAATCCCCTTAATGATTGCTCCAAATTCGCTAGGGGTTGTGTAACCGACAGTATCGGGAATATTAACTGTTGTTGCACCAGCTGCGATCGTTCGTTCTAACACTTGGTAAAGAAATTCTGGATCGGAACGAGCCGCATCCATCGGTGAAAATTCTACATCTGTCATGAAAGACTTGGCATAAGCTACCATTTCTTCTGCGATCGCTAGCACTTCTGCCCGTGACTTCCGCAACTGATACTCTAAATGTATATCAGAAGTGGAAATAAATGTGTGAATTCTGGCGTTAACTGCTGGTTTTAATGCTTCTGCGGCTGCTTCAATATCTGCTTTAATCGCTCTTGCCAAACTGCAAATTACCGGGCCATTTTCTGTCCCCACAATTTTGGCAATCTTGCTGACTGCTTCAAAATCTCCGGGACTAGCAAAGGCAAAGCCTGCCTCAATTATATCCACACCCAGACGCGCCAGTTGCTTGGCAATAACTAGCTTTTCGTCTATATTCAGAGTTGCTCCTGGACATTGCTCTCCATCTCGCAGTGTAGTATCAAAAATGATGATTCGATCTGTTTTGTTTGTCATTTGCGCTTTGTTGTTTAGTTTTTACTTGTAGCTCAATATATCTTCAACCTTAGTTTTTCTTTTACTCTTACCTTTGTAAATAATTGCTAAGACTATTAACCTTCGGTTTTTTCTATTTGATCTCTGATATCATTTAAATCTATATATCTGTCAGTAGCATTCCGTAGTTCTCTAGCTATCATTCCTTCTGTCGATACTACAGTAATATGTGTATTTTTTGAGCGTAATAGTTCGATTGCTCTTTCAAAATCTCCATCGCCACTGAATAATACTACTCGGTCATACTGGTCTACTGTATTAAACATATCTACAACAATTTCAATATCTAAATTCGCTTTTTGCGAGTAACGACCAGAAGTATCATCATAATATTCTTTAAGAATTTTAGTTCTGACTGTATATCCTAGACTAATGAGAGCATCTCTAAAACCTCGCTGATCTTGTGGGTCTTTTAAGCCAGTGTACCAGAATGCATTAATTAATGTTGTCTCTGATTGCTCATGTTTGAAGTATTCTAAAACTCGCCGAGGGTCAAAAAACCAGCCATTTTTTTGTTGAGCATAGAACATATTGTTTCCGTCTACAAAAATAGACAGACGATTCATTGGAGAACCCATACAAATTTACACCTAATAATATAAATGAATTTAGATGGAACAATAGATTATAGCAATTTTCAAATGCCTTGTTTGCTAATATCTATAAAGTAACTCTTCATCTGTAGCTTTTATCCTACCTCTTTCAAGGCATAAAAACGCCTGCAACATTGGAGTTGAGATACTAGGTGCTAAACCTTATTCACCTCCGGCACTGCAAGAGCCACTCTCTGATCAAAATCTACCAATAAAATTGAACTAGTAACAGCATTCATAACTGTATAACATTAAAGTTTACTCTTAAAGAGGTATGACATAGGCTTAGGGTAGGATATGACTTGATGCCTATCTATAGGTTTTGCTTTCAGTTTAAGGACACGCTTTGTGGGGAGTACCAATATTGCGCCAAAGACAGAAGACAGACTTGGGACAGCTTCTGGTAAAAGCCCAGTTAAGAGTGTACTGATTGGTTAGGTTAGGGTAAAATACCGCCGCAACTAAGTACAGAGACGAAGTATATCTGGCTATGATCTGTGAGACAATCACTAGTTGTAACTCATTCAACAGAAAAATAATAATTTAGACTTAAGTAGGAATCTCTGGGGGCTACCTTTGCCAATAAAAGTTTGTTGATGAATAGAAGATACTTTACAAATGTATAAGATTGTCATTTAAGTCTTATTTCAATGTGCTTGTACTAAAACGTGGTCTGAATAAATAAAAGTGTTGGACTTAAATCAATCGAGTAACACGATATGGCAGAAGAACCTACATCTACCTTAACTAAAAACTATGTCTCTGCTGCCAATAGACACTCAAGTAAACCGACAAAAGTAACGTCAACAGCATCGGCTCGTCAGTCTAGGTGGATGCTTCGCTTAGGTCATCTCCTCGCTGGCGGTTGGGTAATGGGTGCAGCAGTGCTGAGTGCTTCTGGTGGGGAATTGGTTCAATTGATGGAAAATAAAGCGCTTTCTGCCTTTTTTCAACTGCGTGGGCCGATTTTGCCCCCAGAAGACATCGTAATTTTAGCAATAGACGATCAGTCAATATCAGTTCCCGAACAGTACTATAAAACAAATCCGAAACAGTATGCCTACTTAGAAACATTGAAATCTTATCCTTATAAACGGGCTGCTTATGCTCAGGTAATCACAAAGTTAATGAAAGCAGGTGCCCGCTCTGTAGCGGTGGATGTCGTTTTTGACACCCCAAGCAGCTATGGAGGTACTGACGATCGCCAACTCCAGGTAGTATTACAAAAATATGGCAGCAAAGTTACCTTAGCAGCCGTCTACGAAAATTCCCAGATGCGGCAAGGGTCTTTTATGCAACTGATTGACCCACAACAGATGTTTCGTACAGGGTCTGTGTCCATTGGCTCAGTTAATTTCCCCCTGGAGGTAGATGGTAAAGTTCATCGATTGGGGAGTGAGTTTTCTAAGTTGTTAGGTGAAGATAATTTGCTCGAGAAGCTACCCTCTTTTGATGAAGCAGCACTGAGGGCAGCACAAGTAAATTATCCGCGACCAAAGGGCGATCGCATTCATTTTTGGGGTTCTGCGGGTACATTTGAGCAAATCCCCTTTTGGCATGTACTCGACCCGGAAAACTGGAACACCTATTTGCAGCAAGGAAAGGTCTTCAAAGACAAGATAGTGCTGATTGGTGCAACAGATAAGTTACACAATGATTATTATCCAGTCGCTGCCAGCAACAGGACTAAACCTATGTCGGGCGTAGAAATTCACGCCAATGCAATCGCAACTTTGATGTCAGGTAAAGCGATCGCCCCAGGAATTAACAGTCTACCGTTGCGGGGTTTGTTTGTGCTAATTATAGTTGGCAGTACAGCCTTGATGATTACCAGACGCAAGCGGAGTATCAATAGATTTCTCTATAGCCTAGCCCTGTCTGGCACTTGGGTAGGAATTAGTTATGGGTTATTTGTTCATGGTCAGTTAATTTTTCCCACTACTGTACCAATGATTGCGATCGCTATGATTGGATGTTGCTATCTGGGAACCTCAGTGATCAGAGAAAGTATCAGAAAACGCCAATTATTAGACATATTTCAGAAGTATAAAACTTCCGCCGTTGTCCAAGAGATTATCAGCCAGCAAGATGATTTGCAAGACCTAATCCAGCAACGAGATTTAGCCTTATCAGGAAAAGTCCTGGCTCGACGCTATAGAATTGTCAAAGTTCTCGGTTCCGGTGGATTTAGTGAAACCTACATTGCCGAAGATACCCAACGTCCTGGGAATCCGCGATGTGTTGTCAAACAACTAAAACCAGCCAACACCAAACCAGAAGCCTTGCAACTTGCCAGACGTTTATTTAATTCAGAGGCGCAAACACTCGAAAAATTGGGAATAAACCCCCAAATTCCGCAACTTTTGGCGTATTTTGAAGAAGATGAAGAATTTTATTTAGTACAAGAACAGATCATTGGTCATCCTTTAAATCAAGAATTGCCAGCAGGCAGAGCAATTGATGAAATTGCAGCAATCAAAATTGTCAGGGACTTATTGCAAACATTAACATTTATCCATAAAAACAATGTGATTCACCGGGATATTAAGCCCAGCAATATCATCCGCCGACATTCAGATGGTAAACTGATCCTGATTGACTTTGGAGCCGTCAAAGAAGTTAGTACAAAACAACTCGATCATCAAGAGCAAAGCCCTTTCACCATTGGTATTGGTACTCAGGGTTATGCACCAAGCGAGCAATGTTTTGGGCGTCCACACTATAGTAGTGATATCTATGCAGTCGGCATGGTTGGGATTAAAGCCTTAACTGGTATGGCACCCCGTGAGCTACCTAGAGATGCTGATGGAGAAATAAAATGGAGCGATCGCACCCAAGTGAGTCACTCCCTCGCTAAGATTCTCAGTAAAATGGTGCTGGATGATTTCAAACAGCGATATCAGTCTGCATCAGAGGCTCTTGAGGATCTTGAAGCTTTTGAGGATGTTGTAAATTTCCAAACCAGATACCCCATGCTACAGAATGACTCATTAATGAATACTTTAGATGACTTAGGCGCTCCCACAAAATCTTGCTCAGAAGCATCCTCAGAAACTACTTGAGAAGCTAAAACACATCTAACTTGCATATCAAAATTTTATCAATATCTTGTGGGGTGGCCCGAAAAGCCCGCCCTGATTATGCAACTTAACCCTCTTGTGTCACTCTGGGAAAACTTTTGCCTTTTCTGAATTCTAAAGCTTTTGTATACGAAGCGATGGCTTTGCCCGCCGCAGGCATCGCAAGATTTTTTCTTAGTAAAAAATACAATAACCAAGTTTTTATAATAGGATAGCTTGTACTGATTGACTGATAAAGCTTCTAGAAATTGCCCTCCCGGAAAGTGACACAAGAGGTTAAATGCCGATTAGCTTATCATGTCCGCCAAATTACCCATAATAAAAGAACCCCACCCCCAACCCCTCGCCTTGCAGGGAACTCGGGGCCCTCTCTGGGTATTAGCGGCAGGGAGACAAAGCGTAGCTTTGGCTCTTTGGGGTTATTCGGCTTTAATAAGCAATCAAGCTGACATATCATGTTCGACTTAATACTTAATCAAAAGCGAGCAAAGCGTGGCAATGCTAAATCGTTGCGATTGTTTCATTCCACTTCGTTGCATTCGCAATGACATATAGTAAGTAATTTGCCGAACTTGATATCGCTCAGTTCTGCATATAATTTTAAGTTAACGACAAAAATTCTTCTCCTGTCGTGGGATGAATGCCTATAGTTTCATCCAAGTCTTCCTTGGTAATGCCCTTGCGAATTGCCACACCCAGACTTTGAATGATATCTGCTGCATGTTCACCCACCATGTGAGCGCCCAAAACTTGCCCAGAATCACCATTTAACACTAACTTTATAGTGGTTGGCTCATCCTGTTCGATTAGCTGATACAACAGTGGTTGGAACTGGGTGCAGTAGCATTGTACAGATTCACCAAATTTTTCCCGTGCTTTCGCCTCCGTCATTCCCACGCTAGCCGCTTCTGGACGACAAAAAACAGCAGTGGGCACATAATCATAATTTAGTTTTTGCGCCTTGTTGCCAAAAACTGTATCGGCAAAGGCAATACCTTCTGCCTTAGCTACTGGAGTCAATTGCACGCGGCTAGTGCAATCACCCACAGCAAAAATGTTTTCTTGGCTGGTGCGGCTGTATTCATCTACTTTGATTGCACCATCTTCGCTAAGTTCAACATGGGCATTTTCCAAACCAAGATTCTTGGTATTTGGAGCGTAACCTGTGGCAACTAAGATGGTATCTGCTGTAATTATTTCTTGACTCTCACCAGTAATAGTCAACAAGAAACCTTCTTCTGAGAATTTAATTTCACCAACAGTGCTATTGGTGAATAACTTAATTTTGCGTTTAATCAAACCCTGTTGTACAGCAGAGCGAATATCATCATCAAACCCCGATAAAATCATCCCGTCTTTTTCAATCACCGTCACTTCGCAGCCAAAAGCCTGCATCATGCTGGAAAATTCTACGCCAATGTAGCCACCGCCAATAATTACTAAACGTTTGGGCAGATAGGGTAGCTGAAACATCTCACGGGATGTGATAGCGTATTCTATACCTGGGATATTGGGCTTGAGGGGTTGCCCTCCCACAGCAATTAAAATTTTGTCGGCTGTAACTTTGCGTCCATCAATATTGATAGTATGGGTATCGATGAAAGTGACATGTTGAGAAATTAATTCAATTCCAGCTTTTTGCAATTGCTGAAAATACGACTGATTAATTCTGTCAATATGCTGATGTACTGACTGAATAAATAATGTCCAGTCAAAGTATGTTTGACAGTCACTCCACCCATAACTGTGCGCTATTTGATTTTGCAGGGCGAAGTCAGCAGCGTAGACAATCAGTTTTTTCGGAACACAACCGCGATTTACACAAGTCCCACCGACGGATTCTTGTTCGGCAATAGCGACACGTACACCGTAACTAGCTGCTTTTTTAGCTGCTGCCAATCCCCCAGGCCCAGCACCAATGACAAACAAATCGTAATCAAATGTCATAAAAATCTGTTCCTTTTTCACTTTTTGGAAAGCAGAGCTATTTCATAACTTATAATGATTCACACAAAACTTAATCTACTGTCTTTGGGTGGACAATTTGGGATGAAACCAGGCTGATATGTAGCAGATTGCTGCATTAATAGCAATTACATGCAAAAGGAACAGCGATCGCTCGATTATTACTAAGTTATATTACATTATGTTGCTAAAGAAGCATCGTGTCTATTCTACAAGAGGTAGATGTTTACGATCGCATCGGGCGGGTATGCGATCGCACTTTTGATCCAAAGCATATAAATAACAGCTTAATCTTCAGTTACAATCTCACCTGAGACTAAAATAGTTATGGAAAAGCACCCTTGTAAATAAATCTATGAATGTGTTCTTAAATCCAGAGATAGAGCAATTCATCCAAACTCAGATTGAAAGTGGTAAGTATGCTTCGCCAGAGGAAGTAATTGTTGATGCTCTCAAGGTGTTTGCAGCAAAAGGTCACATTGAAGCACCAGTGCAGGTAAAAACACCCGAAGAATTGTGGTGGCCTCCTGGTTTTTTTGAACAGACGGCTGGTTGCCTGCAAGATGATCCTCTAGTGAGATACCGACTCGGTTTAATATTTGAACAGAGTCACCCCTAAGAGCTTTGCGATCGCACTTGGAGCAACAACTTTTACCTTATCCCCCAATTTGTAGAGGGTTGAGGCTGTAAACCCGCCATTTATTTTTTCGCAGGTGTAAAAAAACCAAAATTGAGGAACGCCAGAGATGGGGTTTACTCCTAATTTTGTATAACTCTTGGCGTGAAATACCAAAGTGATGCTCTAGCTGATCAGTTGACCATTCATAGGATTCAACGACTGTAAAAGCTGGTTGCCAACCGTGCAAAGTTTTTTTAAGCAACTCAAGTTGAATCGCTTCTTGCTGTAAGTTATTGTGACGCATATTAAATTATCCCTGGACTTATCGGTTTACTTGCTATTCACTAGTTTTATTCCTCTTCTAAAATTTGAATACTTGTAGTTGTGCAACTAGTTGAACGTGCAACGGTTGAACAAGCTTGCTCATAGAGGTTTATCCGCAGTGTCAAGAGCTAAAAAGAATAAGGAAGCTGGAGAGGCATTTAAAAAATTACTTAAACAAAAAGAGTTCAGCCAATACAAGCTAGAACAAGCGACTGGTCTGGATAAAAGTCTGATCAGCAAGATTGCTAACGGCTATACTGCTAGTCCCAAACCAGCAACACTTCAAAAAATAGCCAATGCATTGGGGGTTGAACTGGGTGAACTAACAAGGATATTTGCTCAATCAACTGTACAATCTCAGCACTCAGCCATAAATCCTCAGCCTCAAGAGTCAGTCTCTGAAATACCAATATCCAACAATCCTGATTTTGTGGGGCGTGAGGAAGCGATCGCACACCTCAATAACCTTGTTAACGAAGGTGCAAAGGTTATCCTAATTCATGCAGAGGGCGGTATAGGTAAAACAACGTTGGCTACAAAATGGTTTGAGCTTCAAGGTTTAGAATATCTTGAACTGCGTGTAGGAAGCACACCCCAGAACCTGAACTCAGTAGAAGATTGGGTAAGAATCAAGCTCATAAATTACTTTAAAGTAAATCCAGAGCAAAATTTTATTGCTATGCTGGAGCAATTGAAAATTCAGCTAAAGACTAGAAAAGTTGGTGTTTTAATTGATAATCTTGAACCTGCTTTAATAAATGGCGAATTTATAGAACCATATCATAGCTATTATCTAGAACTATTAACCGTACTAGCTCATAAAAGTGTACATTCGGTAACGCTTATCACAAGCCGTGAGCAAATTTATGACTATACAGTAAAACGCCTTCAAACTTTTACTAATTATGAGTTGGATGGATTGAAGCAAGAGTCATGGCAACAGTATTTTAAAAGTTGCGAAATTAGTATAGATGATAATGCTCTTGGTGAAATGCATCAAGCCTATGGCGGAAATGCTGAGGCTCTGGTTATCCTTAGTCCTGAGATTGTCAAAGAAGCTCAAGGGAATTTAAAAGTTTACTGGCAGGAAAACTGTGAAGATATATTAAGACATCCAACTCTTAAACAACTTGTTCAATATCAATTAGATAAGCTTAAAAATAATAATTTACAAGCCTATCAACTAGTTTGCCGTTTAGGGATTTACCCTAATCAAGATATTACTGTTCCAAAAGAATGGCTGTTTTGTTTACTTTGGGACGTACCAGTAAATCGGAGGCAAAGAGTGATTGATGCTTTAATAGAACGTTCTCTTGTAAAGATAAATAATTATGGTTACTACTTGCATCCAGTTATTCGGACAGCAACAATAGAAAATTTAATTTCAATAAATGAATTGCATGATAAAAAGTTATTATTAATCAAACATGAAATTGAGCAATCGATTAGTCTATTATATAATTTGCAGTATTTACTTAATTTAATAAACAAAAAGTTTTCTAGAGTATCTCGATACTATACGAAAGCTGGCTTCAGAGCTTTTTATTTGGGCTTTTTTATTGTCTATAATCTTGGTGAATGCTCCAACTTCGCACAATATAGTGATAGATATTACTGCGAACTTGCTTGTATTCTTGAACACGCTTTTGCAGTATACTGTAAAATACAATTAAAAGATACTGAAAAACTAGGTAAACTCTTAGCAAACTTTATTAAAGAAAAATACACTGACTTTATAATTGATTATTTCAATAAAAATAAAGAAGAGTTACAAAAATCTATTATTAGAGAATATAAAAAAATTGATCGGCAAGTCATATCATTAAAAATGATTGAAATAATAATTGAACACTTTGGCATTGAATTATCGAATTTTTGTGAAATAAACATAAACAGATTAATCCTATATGATATAGATATAATTGCTAATTTACTTGGCGAAATAATACTTAATCTGGAAACCATCAAACTAGATAAAACTTTACTTACTAAAAATAATCGAGTTAATACACTCAGAGTTATTAGCTCAGGAATTAGTGAAGCTCTTAGTCAAATCGAGGTTTACACTGATGCATATAGGTTAAAAACTATTTTCAAGAAAACATCTGAATACTTAATAAACCCAGATAAAATGCCAGAGTATGGACTTTACTTCTGTATAAGAGAAACAGATAGTAATATTTTAAAATTGCAATTAACTGAAGAAGAGAAAACGCGATTAAAAAATTACTATGATACTAATAAATTGTTGATTTATTCTTTAAAGCAGAATATTTATGTATCTCATGAGGTGCGATCGCACATCGAAGACACCCTACTCTTACCCATCGCTGAAATAGAAAAACGACCATTCAAAAATTAAATCGCCTTCTTCTTTGCGTGAGGTAAAAATTAAAAACAAAGGCGGGTGCGGGGTTTGAACCCGCTAATCCCCACAATGGTGGAGACGTAACCGATAACCCTAAATTCTTCGGCCCCGAAAGGCAAGTTGCGAACAGGGATAACCCGCCATGAAGCATGAAGGATAAAGTGTTCATCCTTTACCCTTCAGCAATATCTACAACTCATCCGTAGCCAGCATCTGGATGATCCGAGGCGTACCCGGATCAAACCCTGCCAAATCCCAAGACAGCGAATCTTCAGGATCTACCAAAGTAATCTGATAAGGTGTCAACGTGACATACACTGCCTTGACGTTAGGATTTACCTTTTTGCGGTATTCCTTCAGCGCTTGACTTGGATGCTTATTTCCCGCCCAGCTTTCCGAGTCAGTCCAAAAGCAGACAACATCTGCCTTGAACTTATTCTTAATCATCCAGTCGTAAGCCACAGATGCATCAGTTCCACCGAAGTTTTGGTTGCTAGCTTTGCGAACCGCAGAACTGAAACTATCTTTGGCGGTGATACCTAATTCCCGGAATTCCGTAGCAAAGCCGCGAATCATGTAGTTTTTCTCTGCTTTTGCTGTTACCAGTGCCATTGTAGTGGCAATTTCACAACAACTTAGTCCCATATCTGCAACCAAGCTACCCATAGAACCAGAAACATCCACGGCGTGCATGAAAACTTTACCTGTGGGTTGCACAACATCAAAAGACAGTTCAACCGCCTTTTCTAATATGTCTACAATCCGAGGTACTGGATTCCAAGTTTTCTTACTGCGTCCTAATGTTCCACCAGATTGATAAGTTTTGAGTGCTTTCAAAACATCAATCGGATGGATGCGACCTTTACGCAGATGTTCTCTACGATTAAGAACTGCTTCTACTTGCAGCAAATTGGCGCTTTCATCAGCTCGCAACACACCCAGTTCAGTTAAAGAACCCAAGTTACGCAGCATTGCACCTATTGGCATTTCCTGAAATAGTAGCTGCCAAGCAAGCTTATCCATTTTGCCCACAGGTGCAGCCATTTCGTGGGTTAAGCGTCCTTGGGAAATAGCTTCATGGGTTTGGGTAGGATTCCGCTTCAGCCACTCATACCACCAAATCTGCGCCAACGCTTCTGAGGGGATATCTGCTGGCAATTCTTCCCAGCCTCTAACTACCCACTGAAATAATTGACGGTGATTTTCTGTAGGCGGTTTGACATGGAACAACCGCAATGCATCTCGGTGGGAGAAGCCTTGACGCTGTTGATATTTCAACAGTTGATAAGCCAAGGCCTTGACATCTTCCCTTGAGAGCCAAGTTTTGCCAGCTTCCCGTACAACTTTGCCAAATCCCCGCAGAGATTTGGTGTAGTTCAACCATTCGTAGAAATGGCTACCAGTGCGGACAACTTGCGGGAAGATTTCACCAAACGCTTGTTTTGCTTGTGGTGCTTCACCCATCGACAGCAACACCAAAGCTAAGATAGGCGCACTGTTATTGATGGCGCGTCCATCGCTAGCATACAGAATTTCTTCTGCTACACGGCTGGGATTTTCGGCAACAGCTTGTCTGACAACTGTCACAAAATCCTCAGTTAATTCCTGTTTACCAGCGTAATAAGTGCTTTTTGCTGTGCCAACCAAGAGACAACGGCGCAGCATCTTCCAAATACCAGCATCAAACATCCAACCGCCGGAACGTCCCTGAACCATTTCTGCTTCCCGTCCGGGGATAGGCTGATTTTGAGGTGTAGTAGTCTTCTTGTTAGCGAAAAAATTGTAATTCATGGCTTCATCTCCCGGCCCTTGCGGGCAAAAATGAAAGGTGGCAGGGCAGGATTTGTAGCTTGCTTCCCGTAGGGTACCTGCGACATCCGGCTTAAGAGGCGATAACCCTAATTCGTCGGCCTTT
>NZ_CAXTNP010000095.1:19597-26042 GCF_964245575.1 uncultured Nostoc sp.
AATTCGTCGGCCTTTTCAGGCAAGGTGTGAATAAGGATATTTAGGCGCTCTATCCACTGAGCTACCCACCACATATAAATTCAAAACTCAGCATTAAATTTACTGTAACGAAGTAGGATTTTTACCTACACCTCCAGAAGTTTGATCGAGGGTGTTTTAGTTATATACGATAACTCTCAATACGTCGGCCCTTCCAGGCAAGGTGGGCGCTGTGCCATTTGAGCTATTCGCTACTGGTGAAAGCTAACTTGTATTTTTAATGTAGTATATGTATTATCTGTTGTCAAGGGTCTGGCAAGCTAATGCAAGAATTATTGTTTTGGAAAGAAAAGTCTGAGCGGTATAAGCAAGCTGTCGCTTAGAATTTCGAGAGATATTATCTAAGATGTATTGCGATCGCTCCTGTCAAAACCCTTTTGTTTTCTCTGTTGAAAAAACTTCTGCGCGATCGCAGACCAAAGCCTATAACACCTACCGAAGAAAGGTTTTACCGACAAATTTGCTGCAACTTTGCCAAAAGATACAAAAAAGTGTCCTAATATTTGCCAATATAGATAATATTATTTCCCAAAATTCACTTGGCAAAAATCCGCATGAGTGAGAAACCCATAGAAAGTAACGGCAAGGCTTTTCTCGTTCTACTTTTGCCCATCTCGTTTTTGATTATTTTCCTAGTTACCACATGGAGAATTTTACTGGCGGTAATTTTGCTGGTAATTGGCTTCAAGCTTTGGCAGGAATATCAATGGCAACAGTGGACTGTGCGAGTTAACCCAATTTTTCATCAGTTGGTTCGGGAAAATCAGGGCAGACTTACGCCAATGGACTTGGCAATAAGGGGCAATTTTCCTGGAACAACGGCAAAACGCTACTTGGATAGTAAAGCCTCGGAATTTGGCGCTAGTATAGTGAACTCCGAAGATGCGGGGCAGTCTTATTACTTTATAACTGCCAGCATTCTCGGCAATATTCTTGATAGTAGTGAGCCTGTTAAAGAACTTCCTGCTCAACCAGTTACTAAAACTGCGCGATCGCTCCTAGCACCACCACCAACCCCACAGGAGGAAGAACCAGAAACCGAATCACCACCACAGCCAACCCATGAGTCAGCTCAACGATCGCTGAAAAAACAGTTAATTTTTGGCTCTCTGATTCAATCTGAACTTGCCAAACGGCTAAATGTCTATTCCAGCACGGTTTATAAACGGCGAAATGATCCAGAGTTTCCTGAGTGGAGCCGCAGCAAAGACCCTGATGGTATTGCCTGGTTATACTCGGAAAAAACTAAGGAGTTTTTCCCAGTGGAAGAAGAAGGATAACAATTCAAAATTCAAAAATATTAATTACTTTTGATTTTTGAATTCTAAACCCACAGCTTGGTTGATGGAATTTAAACCGCTTTGTTCTAGCTTGAAAAGCAAACCTGCTAGAATCTGGCGTACCATCAGTGGGCCTTCGTAAATCCAGCCTGTATAAACCTGAATTAGGCTAGCACCAGCAGTAATTTTCTCCCAAGCATCTTCAGCAGAAAAGATGCCACCAACGCCAATAATCGGGATTTGTCCTTGGGTTTGCTGCCAAATAAAACGAATTACCTCAGTGGAGCGATCGCGCAATGGTTCACCGCTAATTCCGCCAGCTTCATCCTGAGGTGATTTGCCCGTTTGGTCAATCACCTGGGTTTTTAGTCCATCACGGCGGATAGTGGTATTAGTGGCGATAATTCCTGCCAGTTGGAAAGTTTTAGCAAGAGTTATAATGTCAGCGATCGCAACCCAATCTAAATCTGGCGCTATCTTGACAAAAACTGGCTTTTGTGTAGTATTTTCTTTTTGTAATAAATTCAAGATGGCACTGAGCATAGAAGCATCTTGGAGCGATCGCAACCCCGGTGTATTGGGGGAAGAGACATTAACAACAAAATAGTCTCCCAAATCCTTGAGGTAGCGAAAACTACCGAGATAATCTTGTGCGGCGGCTTCTAGAGGAGTTACTTTAGATTTACCCAAATTTATCCCTATGGGTATTGACTGGATTAACTTCTGCTTTTCCTGTGCCAAACGTGCTGCCATTGCTGCTGCACCGCGATTATTAAAGCCCATCCGATTGAGAGCAGCTTTATCCAACGGCAAGCGAAACAAACGGGGACGCGGATTTCCTGGCTGTGCGTGAAAAGTTACAGTTCCTAATTCCGCAAAGCCAAAACCCAGGTTAGACCAAATGCCAGCAGCTACTCCATCCTTGTCGAAGCCAGCTGCTAATCCTACGGGATTTGGGAAGTTTAGCCCAAACAAATTTTGTTCTAGGCGTGAATCGTACAGACATAAGGATTTTTGTAAGCGTTGGTTTGCCCAACTAGCAGGGGTTTGCGATAGCCAGCTAAAACTGCGAATCGTCTGCTGGTGTAACCACTCTGAATCGGTTTTTACCAGATTGAACAAAAGCGGACGAATGGCAAGTTGATAAATATCCATTTCAATCCTTAACACTACCCGAATTCGGTAGACGCCGCGCTTGCTCTTTAGCTTGTCGGAGTTCCTCTTTAGCTTGTCGGAGTTCCTCTTTGGCTTGGCGTGCTTCCTCTTTAGCTTGTCGGAGTTCTTCTTTACCTAGTCGTACTTCTTCAGCAATCTGCCGCATTTCTTCGGCATAATTTCTCATTTCTTCAGCAAGCCGCCGACTTACTTCGGCATAATTTCTCATTTCTTCAGCAAGCTGTCGCTGCTCCTCTTGTGAGAACCTGACATCTTCAGCAGACTCTCGCTGCTCCTCTTGTGAGAGCCTGCTATCTTCAGCAGACTCTCGCTTTTCCTCTGAGACTTGTCTTTGCTCCTCTCGATCATCGCAGGAAGTTTCGCCCATTTCCCTAGCACTCCATAATCTAACTTCAACGAACCCGTTTACCTAAAACTTTTAGCAAACACCCGTGACAATATTACTCAGGGTACTTTTCTGGGCATCTTATATATTACAAGTTATGTTAACCAATAAATCAGATGGGGCAGCCGCAAAAACCTATAGCCGCCGAACAGCAGATTCTCTCTTTGGGGCGCGTCCTCCAAAGCCTCAGAGAAGAAGATAATGTTGACGTTCTGATTGAAACTACTATTTCTTATCTCAAAGAACAGTTTGACTACAGACTGATTTGGATTGCTCTTTACGATCGCCTGAATCACATATTATTCGGCAAAGGGGGCATCACACCTGATCGTGACACGAGCTTTTTACGCCAAAGAGTTGTTCTCAGTCCTGGGGATTTATTAGAGCAAGTGGTGATTGAACAGCATCCTTTGGGCATAGCTGATTTGCAAACTGAAATCCGCGCCACCGAATGGCAAAAAATTGCTGAAAAATTCCACATCCAAGGAACGATTATTTTACCAATTCGCTATAAAGACCGTTGCTTAGGTGTGCTGTTACTGGGTTCAGAACGCTGGGGTTACCTACTGACAGGGGAAGCAAAAGCACGTTTGATGATGGTTTTAGGCGAACTAGGGGCAGTGCTTTATCAAAACGAGATGGATTTGCAGCAAAAGCAAACCAAGCGAACCGACGAACCATTATTAGAATTGCTAGAAAATTTACGCACCCTTGGTAACCTTAATCAAAGACTAGAAGCAGCAGTACAAGCAACTCATAAATTTGTCTCTCCCAACCGGACAAATGTTTACTGGTTTGATCGAGAAGGGCGCTATTTTTGGTGTCGGATGAGCAATCAGCTTGTGAAAATCGATCGCAATTCTAGCACTCAGCAAGCGGCGGGAATGACGGTACAGGAGTTGAGTGACTTTTATTATGCTTTGACAGTTAACCAAATTGTCTCGATTGGTGATGCACGCAGTTCTTTAAAGAGTCATTTTACGGCAAAATTGCTGCAACGGCTGAAGGTGCGATCGCTCTTGGCAGCTCCGATTATCTGGCAAAAGAACTTGCTCGGTTTTCTGGCGGTGGAAAGCAATGAACCTCGAATCTGGACGGAGACAGACAAAAATTTTGTCCAAGGTGCTGCTGGCTTAATTTCCCTGGTCGCAACTACCGAAAGTATGGAAAGTACTATCAAACAGATTCAAGAGGATGCCCAACTGACTAGCCAAATTGCCCAAGGTATCTATAGCGAACATGACCTTCAGCAAACTTTGGACAACTGTGCTAAAAGAGTTTTAGCTCGACTAGCTGCCACGCGATTTTTACTGTTGCAATATGATCCTGAACAGAATAATTATCAATTTATTTACCAAAATCAGCCTTATAATCGCCGACCGTTGACATTTGCCCTTAATACTCTCAAAGAATTAGATGGGCAGCTTTTGCAGCGTTCAACTCAAGCGGTGGAAATTGAGAACTTAGATGAAGATTTACGCTTTTTTAATTGGCGTCCCTTGTTGTTAGAAAGTGGAGTGCGATCGCTACTTATTTCTAAATGCACTCACGATCATATACCAGCAGCGCTTTTGGTCATCACTCACGAAACCCATCGTTCTTGGACAACTCTAGAAAAAGAATTACTCTGGGCCGTTAGTCAACAAATTGGTGTAATTATTCGCCAGTGGCAATTATATAACCGCACTACCCAGCAGCAAAAAACTTCCCAGGCATTTGAGCAATGCCTACGCATCCTGACACAATCCCAAAATAGCAAAATCGAGGTAGGAAAAAAACATTTAGAACGTACAGCACTCGAACAAATAGCATCGATTCTGGGTTGTCCCTTAGTGGTACTGCTATCCTGGTCACCTGGTGAAAGTTGGGCAGAAATTATCCCTGGAGTGGTAGACAATAGCCTATTCGGAATTTTTTCCGATGCATCTATTTCTATCCAAGCTGAGATACTAATTCAGTGGGCACTTGCCACAGAGAGTTACCTGACTTTGAACGTAGATAATTTACCCCCCCAAACTCGAAAATGGTTGAATACTCCAGACAAAGGTCAAATTTTGGTGATGGCATTACGTACCAATGCTGATTATGAAACTACGGGTGTAGTGTTGTTAGCAGACTATCAAGAGCGTCACTGGTCAGAACAAAACCTCAGTGCAACCGCAACTTTGATTTCTCAATTAGCCTGGTGGCGTCGTGAAAAGCAAATTACCCGACTTTTAGAATCCACAACAGAAGAATTACGACAACTTAACTGGTACAAACATCGTCGCTTAGAGGAAATTCAAAGAATAACGGCGCTATCCCTTAGACAAATACATGATTTGGGTATTCCTGCTAATGAACTGACTCAGATGCGCTACGAGCTATTGCTGCGGCAATTAGACCATACAGCCGCCTCCATGAGTGGAATGCTAAAACTTGAGCAATGGCAGCTAAATATAAGTTGGGAAACTATGCCCATAGCCAGTTTACTCAAGCGATCGCTCGAACGCATTGAAAATTTACTTAAATACCAAAAGCTCTGGATTGGTGTACATGGTTTGGGGCAACAAATTGAGGAGCAATCGCCAAAAAATTCTTCACTCGCCAGAGGTGTTCCTACCTCCAGCGCTCAATCTTCAATGATGATCACAGGTGACATTGTCAAAATTGAGTTAGTTATCCATGAATTATTGCTTAATGCCTGCAACCGTTCTCAAAGCGGCGGCAGAATTGATATTTGGTGTCGTCGTTTAGATCCGTCAAAACCCTCAAATGCAAAATATTCTTCTGCAAGTGAAGCGACTGAAAATCAGACATCGCTAGAACTGTCGATTACATACAACGGTGCGATCGAACCACAGCTACTCACAGGACTACATGATAATACACCCAAAGATGTGCTTGCTCCCTCCAACCTCGACCAACCGCCAGGTTTACATCTGCTAATCTGCCAAAACCTTATGCAGGAACTAGGAGAAGAGTTGAATTTCTATCAATTACCAGATAATCGGGTAGTTAGCCGCTTGCTGTTGACCTTAGCTGGTCATGATTCTTAGTGCAGCTTTGTGTAAAATCGTAGCGAATTGAGGGTTAAAGTTTAAACGCTCCAGGGGCGCAGAGGTACGCAAAGAATTCGCTACAAATTAATGAAATACTGTACTTGGTTAAAATTTAAACGCAGATGCGCTTACCTTCCCGCAGGAAATACTAGTACTGATGTATTGCTTTGCTGTGGTTAATTATTTGGGAACTGCTATAACTACAAGCGTTAACAATTTATCGCTGTCACTGTCAAGGTTAATTAAACGGAAATATAAAATTATCTTGGCAATTATCTCAATTATTTTGTATATATTTACTGACTCCCTAAAGAGTTAAACTAGTAGTTTTTGATAATTTGAATGTCTCAAAAAAAACGTGACATTTTTAAAAATACTAGTTAACATATAACTTGATAAAACGCTGATTAAGACCACTCGTATTTTTTATTCGGGAAAAAGTAATTAGCTATTTCAAAAAAGTCTATCTGCAAATGTGATTAAAGCAGACACAATTACCAATTGTTATTAATGCTTTTTTGGGC
>NZ_CAXTNP010000096.1:0-11998 GCF_964245575.1 uncultured Nostoc sp.
AGTCCCCACTCCCCACTCCTTTACGAATCCAGCGAATATTTCATGATGATGTTGACTGTTGTATTTTTGTTTACAACAAAACTGGCATCACGAAACTTTGGTGAACCTGTTTGTATGGACACAGTTGGATTTTTGGAAATCCCAAAACCTTCTTTGGGAATACCGAAAAAGTCTTTATTGAGTTTGCGATCGCCATTTTGATCGTCAACTACGGCGACAGCATAAGTTCCAGGCTTCAAACCGGAAAATTGTTTTTTTACAGAATTGCCAGTAATCTTAGCGCAGCCACTTTGAGAGCCACTAGAATTACTCATCGGGAATCCTTGTTCACTTGCGTAAACTCTGAAGCAAATCTCACCTTTTTGGTGATGTACTCCATTTACCACAACATTTAGTGTTGCAGTTGGCTCTGCATTCACTGTTTTAGCAAAGCTGATGCTCACTAAAGTAGCAAGCAAAACATGACAAACTTGAGATAGTTTCAACATAGTTTTGTGGTGAATAATTAGGTGATTCGTGGGTTTAAAAAAAACTGGCAAACACAGCTTTTTTTCTGAAGTGATTCGTTCAAAGTCGGACTGGCTGTTTTTTTATTAATGCTGCTTGCCAATCTTTCCAAAGTCTTTGCAGCACCTTTAGTAAATCTTTTAGCAAAAGATATTCTGTTCCTTTTAACTGCTGATGCAAACTTCTATGGCAATACAGCCGCTCAGACAAACTCAAGGGACTACGCCATATAGAGAGTACATACTCCCAAAGTATTCTCCAATGTGGCAATAAAATTTGTCCTTTTTTTGCGGAATCAAACCATACTGCATACGCATAAAAATCAGGCAGCATACTCAATGAGTGTTTTTTTCTGTTGTTAGTAAACAACAGATAATTAGGGAAATACATACTCATTGATTGTTGCGGATGGCTTCTGGCAAAAAATAGGTATTCAGGAATTTCATAAAACCTACCGATAATACCAAGTCTTAACAAGAGAATTCCATCTGCATTACCATAACCACCCATAGGCGGTATCATTTTCAAGGCACTGGCGCGAATTACACCGTAACATTGATAACATAAATGCTTGGTCAACAATTCGTGAAAACGCTTGTGTGGTTTGAGTGCATCTGCCTTGAGTTTGATATCATAGTTTTGGAGAAAACTTCCCTCTTCATCAATGAAATATGTCTGGGAGTGACACAAGATTATAGTTGGATCTTGGTCAAGCACCTCAATACACTTCTTGATAAAATCTGGAGCATGTAGATCATCATAGGCTGCCCACTTAAAGTACTCACCCGAAGACAATTTAAAAACGCGATCGAAGTTACGGGCACAACCGATATTATTGTCATTGCGGTAATAACAAATACGTTGGTCTTGCTTGACATAAGCTCTACAGATTTCTTCAGTTTTATCTGTAGATGCATTATCTGAAATAATTAGCTCAAAATCTTCAAAAGTCTGAGCCAAGAGTGAATCTATGGCCTCTTTGAGAAATTTTTCACCATTGTATACAGGTAACCCGATGCTCAATCGTGGCTGATTGGTATTCATATAAAACAAGTATTCTGAAAACCTGTGGATTATTGCTTAATTGCAGATAATTATTAGGTAGATGCAACGTCATAATTCAGAATCAATAAGTTAGAATTTAGTAGGTTGGGTTGAGCTTAAGCGTTACCCAACAAAGCCTTAATAATGTTGGGTTACCCTGCGGGATGTTGCTACGTTCCTCAACCTAACCTACTATTCTAATCCTTATATTATCCCTACTACAGCACGGCGGAAATAAACATACCCTTCGGGTTCACCAGTCGCCTGCAAAGGGAAACTCTCCCGCAGCGCTGGTTCACCATTTCAAATGGCGCAAGAAGCTCGGAATACAATTATGCATGACTTTTGACTTTTGACTTCCGCCTTGCAGTATCACGCCCAAAAGACTATTTCATCAAGCTTTGAATATCTGTTTTTTGCAGCCATTCATGTGTTCGCTGCATTCCTGATTCTAGGTCAATTGTTGGTTTATAATTTAACAGATTTTGGGCTTTAACAATAGAACAAGCATAGGGACGAGTCATAAAATCTATAGACTCTGGTAAGATATCAACTTTTTTCCGAAAAAGTTTTTGCCCTTGAACACGTAGCTTTAGAAACAACTTGATTTCATCTTTCGATAATGAAAGGGGTGCTTGTAAACCTTCCATTGCTGCTAAACGCATAAAATATTCTTTCCACGAAGTTTCTTGTCCGTCGGTGATATTGAATATTTCACCATAGGTTTCTTTTTCTATGACTAGAAAGATGCAATCAATCAGGTTATCTATATATACATGATTAATCACTCCTTTAGCATCGTTGGCACAGGCAAATAATTTTTGACGCATCATCAGAATTGGTCTGACTATCCAGGGGATACTTCCTGGGCCATAAATATCTCCAGCCCTAATAACAATGATGCCAAAATCTGAGGGATTATTCAGTTCTAAAACTGCTGTTTCAGCTTCTATTTTTGTTTGACAGTAGGGATTATTTTCGCCTGAGAGTGGCCCCGATTCTGTAATACCATCAGGATAGTTGAAACCGTAAACCATCACACTGGATAGATGCACAAATGTTTTGACACCAGCCTGTTTAGCGGCTTTAGCCATGTTGATAGTACCGCCAACATTGATATCACGAAAATGGCTAATTGAGCCAGCTTCTTCGGCAATTTGCTCTGTATGTAAAACGATATCTACTCCCTGACAAGCCTTTTGGGCAATAGTAGAATCAGTGATATTACCAATAATTATCTCAACACCTAAATGCTCTAATTGTTTGTTCTTTTCTGTAGAACTTTGTAGTCCACGAACCTTCATTCCTTGCGCTATTGCTAACTCGGCTGTACGCAAACCGACAAATTCATCAATTGCAGTAATTAGCAGAGTTTTGTTGTTGAGGTTCATATATTAGGGGTTATACCAATTTTAGATTTTGGATTCAAGCAAAAGCTTAGTAGCCCATCACACCAAGGTTGATGGATGAATAAGTTCGTCGTCAGGACTTTAGTCCTTGATTTGAGTGCTAAAGCGCTCACTACAAACCAAGTATTGTTGACTTGACAGATAGAAGACTGTAGCGAAAGTTTACCTACCTTTAAAAAGTTGCTCTGAGCAACTTGTCTTATTTAGAAAATATCTCCCGGATCTGCGGAGCGGAGTTTATTGATAGCAAGCGCTCCTGAAGTTATACACATGAGAACTGTTGAAGTTAAGACAATCAGTGCATTATTAGTGGTCATAAGTATTGGTAATTTAGTTGCTTCTGCTGCAAAGCTATATAACAAAACAGAAGTAATAAATCCGGGAATATAACCTAAAATTGACAAAATCAAAGCTTGCTGAAATACCACGTTCAACAAATATCTGTTGGCATAACCTATGGCTTTTAAAGTTGCATAAGCAACAAACTGGGTAGCAATATTGCTGTAAAGAATTTGATAAACAATAACTACACCAACAACAGCAGCCATTGTCAACATCAAGTTAAGTATAAAACCAATTGGTGTTCTAACAGCCCAATATTTTTTCTCAAAATCAATGAAACCTTGACGTGTAAAAACTTGGACATCATTAGGCAAACTTGCTTGCAAATTTTTTAGTACTGTTTCTGGATTAGTACCAGGTTTGAGGGAAATCAAACCGATATCTATCATATCTGCCGGACGAGAATTGGGATTTATCCTTAAGAAAGTTGAGTCACTGACAAGTAAATTTCCGTCTACCCCAAAGGAAGGCCCTAAGCTGAATAAGCCACCAATTCTAACTCTATAGCCAATTAATGAATTGAAGGGAAATATTTCAATTGTCTGTGCAGTATCTCCCCCATCAAAGTTTTTAGCTATTGGGCCAAACTCTGGGCGAGAACTCCGGTCAAAAAGCACGACATCAGGAATTTTCAGTTTATCTAAATTTTTCTCAACTTCTGGGAGATTGATCACAGGTCTACCTGGATCGAAACCAATAACGTATATTGAATATTTCTCACCAGTTGCCGGATTTTTCAGTTTGGCAAATTGCAAATACATGGGGCTAACTGACTCTACGCCATCAAACCCCAGAGATTGGTACAAACGAGTCCGCGAAAAACTTTGATTTGAGGTCAAAGATTTATATTGAGAACTAACTAAAAATAAATCTCCTTTGAGATTCTGATGTACTGCGGTCGCACTTGAATAGAGAGCATCTTGAAAACCAAGTTGCACAAACATTAGCAGCACAATAAAACCAATCCCGGCTACAGCTACTAGTAGACGAACTTTTTGCTGCGCTAGCTGTAGCCATGCTAAAGGAATTTTGAAAATCATGGATTTATTTGTTATTTGTCATTTGTCATTTGTCATTTGTCATTTGTCATTTGTGAATGACCAATGCCCCATGCCCAATGACTAAATATGAATGGCGACATCCACTTGTAAGTTGGTTAAACGAGCAACCTTTTCACTATCTGTGGGATTATCGATGGAGATTTTTACCTCAATTATTCTGCGGTCTGTATCTGAACCAGGGTTTAGGCTGAAGATGTTTTGCTTGTCAACTTGCCAACCAATCTCTTTTACAGTTCCTTTTATTGTTCCATTAAATGCAGTGCTGGTAATGGTGGCTTTTTGTCCTACACGCACTTTTTTAACATCGGTTTGATACACCTCTGCAATCACATACATTTGAGATGTCTTACCTATTTCAGCAAATCCTTTGCTGGCGCTGATGACTTCTCCGGTTTTGGCATGAATTTTTAAAATTTTGCCATTTATGGGAGATTTGATATAACTTAAATCCAAGTCGGCTTTTGCTTGTTGAACAGAAGTTGTTGCACTGTTGACTTCGGTTTGTGCTACCTGAACATCTACACTACGCACTTCACTAATACTAGTGAGTTGCGCTTGTGCTTGCTTGCGTTGTTCTTGGAATGTGTCTTGAGTCCGCTTGAGGGTGGCTTGAGCTTCTGCTAGCTGCTGTTGTGCAGTCTTGAGTTGCAAAGCTTTGGTATCTGCTATAGAAGCCGCGATCGCACCTTGTTTATATAATTGCTGATAGCGATCGTTCTCAGCTTGAGCATTGTCTACTTCAGCCTGGACTCGGGCGATTGTCGCCTGTTGTGTAGCAACGTCTCCTTTATATTGTGGCTCTAAACGGGCGATCGCTGCCTTTTGAGCATCGACATCTCCGGTTTTAGCTCCAGATTTAACCTGCGCTAGTTTAGCTTTGGCAACTTGCAGTTGGTCTAAAGCCTGTTGCAATGCGGTTCTAGAACGACCATAATTTTCTAGATATGCCAGTATTTGCCCTGCTTTAACCGTCTCGCCTTCTTTTACCAACAGTCTGTCTACTCGCACCCCGTTATTAGAAGCCGGAGCAGTCAAAGAAGTAACTTCGCCTTCTGGTTCCAAACGTCCCAAGGCTGTCACAGCAAGTTTCACAGGAGTGGCAGCTTTTGGAGGAAGCGCTTGCGGTGTCACAACTTTAGGTTTAGACCAAAACGGTACCAAACTATAAAAAGCTATTAATCCGGCCGCCAAGGTGAGAGAAGCTGCTAAAATTACTTGCGATCGCCCTACGGGTTTTGTGAATAATCGGCTTTCTTTATTTACTGCCATATTTTCATTCCAATTCTGTTCTCTAGGGGATAGCCTGGTTATATTTAGTCGATTAGATATAGACTCATCCGCAAATTACCAAGAGGGCTTTTCCTCTAGGGTTTCTACCTTAATCAAGTGGATGGGTCTAAATTGGTTTTATATGAATTGTTGTACGCTTTTGCCGCCCAAACTCACTATTGTGGCGTGGAAATTAATGGTGGTGTTATTTCAAAGCTTCCTAAGTTATATCCTAATTTGACATCTAATCCAGTAGCGTAAAATACAATAGCGCTAACCAGAAAACTTAACTCTCAAGAATAACGAAGCGCCAGTTAAAATGAACTCAAAGTTTGGATAAACTTTTTATTAATAATGCCATAGAAAGTGTATTTTGTCAACTGATTAGCTTTGCATAAGTCCTGATTCTCTCACTAAAATATTTCATCACAGTCAGATTAGAGACTGAATAAATTTGCTCATCACTAATCCCTCATCTGCTAATTGAATACCAAAAGATAGTTTGTTATTAAGCAGATTTGATATTACTAACAGATTATTATTAGCAAGGTTGTGTAGGATTAGACATTCTTATCAGCTTTGTTCATAGTAATTAAAAGCATGAAGCGATACCTTTAGTGGGTTATGCCAACGCATATCTAATAAGACATGAGTACACTGTGGCGGAAGTTTGTTTACCTTTAACAAGGGATTTGACTCCTTGTAATTACCAACATACTTGTAAATCTTCTGCTTCGGTGCTATTAGCCTTGAAATTTATTCCAAGGCTAATAGCTAAAGTCCTCTTGAGAGGACTAAATACAAAATTTGTAGCGATGTACATGACTATCCTTGATGAAAGCGAAAATTTCAGTTCACGCTTAGTGGACTTGAACTATGAGCCGCAGAACTTAAGTTCTGGGCGGGATGTCAGACTTTGACGTTTATCTGTGTAACTGCGCTTTATAACCACCCTTTTAAAGGATGCAATCATAATTATGTTTACCAAGCAACATACTAAAAATTAACATTTGCTTTATAAATAACCGCTTTACGTCTTAACTTGACTTATATTGAAAAATAACCCAAAACTTTGATTCAATTATGATGTTTCTCTGAGAAAACATACTTATGGTTATTGAATTTATCTATGTATTCATGGAATTGTTACTTACTAGACAACAGATTTGCATTGTTAACTTAAGCCAGCACAAATTTTTGGCTAACCCGTAGATAACAAAATATCTTACACATTTCTTTAGTCAGAAATTATACTTTGATGCTGAATTTTATTCAAAAGTCACATCAGCAATAGTGGAGGTTTATTTATAAAATAACTTTAAAGGAATGATTTAGTTTATGTAAAGTGTGTTATTGTTTTTATTAATTCAATGCTTAAAAGCAGTTAAGTAAACTAGTTATTTAATTAGAATTTTAAAATTAAAAATAACTAAACATAACTGCTTATCCATCACCTTCTGATCGTTTAATTACTTTTAAAATTGCATAAACTCGGATTAAAGGTGGTGTCTTTTCTGTAACGAACTTGTCAACTTTCCTGGGTCAAATCCCATAAAATATATTATCCTGGACGTTGAAACTGGCTATGACGTTGATCAAGATACAGAACGTTGTCATTAATAACAGCTATGTTGCTGTGGTTAGGCTAGATAATCAAGCGATTTCAGGCAAAAAAAGCGTTTCTGTTCCCTTAGCTGCTCCTCAGTTTTTATTGTTCCAGTGGGATACCATTGCTGAAAATCTCTACTATTACAAATGCATTGAATTCACTGGTCAAGCAGGTATTACACTCCAAGACTATTTTACCAGTTTTAACAACGTCATCGACCGTAGCGATTTTAGATTTTGGATTTTGGATTTTTTTGGTTTGTCCTCCACTTATGGTGGGTGGAACAAATCTAAAAGACGCTGGATTACTCGCTAACGCTAATGCAAATCTAAAATCCAAAATTGGTTGACCTATTGCCACAACATCAAGAGTCTAGCGTTGAATAAGATTTTTTCGCGATCGCAGTGTACCAAAGTCGCCTGGAAACATAAGGCTTTACCCCGGCAGTATGTATCGTGTGGTGTCGATTTCAAGACAAGCATTTAGCAAAGATAAGATAGCTAATTGCTTATAAAACGAGAGTTTTTCATTAATTAGTAGGCAACAGAATTACTGTAGCTACACAATCCACAGTACTAACTATGCCCTATGTCTGCTTATTCGATTGATACTGCCTTAGCGGAGTTAGAGAGCCTTATCAATAATTGTGAAAAGGCTGTAATGAGGTCTATAGAGGAAAAAAAAATGAAGTCAGATAAATCAGATAAATCAGTGTCCATTAACAGAATTAACAGACAATTACAACACAATCCTATAGCCATTGTTGGGATGGCTTCTCTATTGCCTCAAGCCAGAAATTTGCGGGAATACTGGCAAAATATAGTAAATAAAATTGACTGTATTACTGATGTTCCTGCCACTCACTGGAGCGTGGAAGATTATTACGATCCCAATCCCAGAACTACTGAAGATAAAACCTATTGTAAAAGAGGCGGGTTTCTTCCAGAGGTTGATTTTAACCCAATGGAATTCGGTATCCCACCTAGCATTTTGGAAGTCACAGATGTATCGCAACTATTAAGTTTAGTAGTTGCGAAAGAGGCAATGGAAGATGCAGGTTATGGCGAAAAACGTCAGTTTAACCGCGAGATGGTTGGGGTAATCTTAGGCGTGGCTATGGCCAAGCAATTAGGAATGCCACTTTCAGCTAGGTTGGAATATCCGATTTGGGAAAAAGCACTTAAAAGCAGTGGTTTATCTGACGAAGATACGCAAAAAATCGTTGATAAAATCAAAAGCGCTTATGTGAAGTGGGATGAGAATGCTTTCCCTGGAATGTTAGCTAACGTAGTTGCGGGTAGAATTGCCAACCGTTTAAATTTTGGCGGAATGAACTGCGTAGTTGATGCCGCTTGCGCTAGTTCCTTCGGTGCTTTAAAAATGGCAATTAGCGAACTAGTTGAGCATCGTTCTGACATGATGTTGACTGGTGGTGTTGATACCGACAACACCATCATGGCTTACATCTCGTTCAGCAAAACACCGGCTGTTTCTCCTAGTGAGAGTGTCAAACCTTTCGATGCTAAATCCGATGGGATGATGCTGGGTGAAGGTATCGGGATGATTGTCCTCAAACGGTTAGAAGATGCTGAACGGGACAACGATAAAATATATGCCGTAATTAAAGGTATTGGTACTTCCAGCGATGGGCGCTACAAGAGCATTTATGCTCCCCGCAAAGAAGGTCAAGTCAAAGCCTTAGAACGTGCTTATGAAGATGCCGGTTTCTCTCCTGCGACTGTTGGTTTGATGGAAGCACATGGCACTGGCACAATGGCTGGAGATCCGACAGAATTCGGATCTTTAAAAGACTTCTTTGATGAACATGATGAGAAAAAGCAGCACATCGCTTTGGGTAGTGTGAAATCACAAATCGGACACACAAAAGCGGCTGCGGGTGCGGCGAGTTTGATTAAAACTGCTTTGGCTTTACATCACAAAGTATTACCGCCGACAATTAACATCACTGAGCCAAACCCCAAACTCAACATTAAAACTTCATCCTTTTATTTGAATACCGAAACCAGACCTTGGATTCGTCCAGAAGGGGAAGCACCCAGACGCGCAGGTGTGAGTTCCTTTGGCTTTGGCGGAACTAACTATCACGTTGTTTTGGAAGAATATGAAGCCGACCAAAACCACGCTTACCGCTTACACGGTGCAGCTAGTGAAGTACTGTTGTTTGCTCCTACAGTAGATCAATTGTTGAGCAAATCGGAAGAGATTTTAGGTAAGTTGCGATCGCCTGAAGCAAAAACACATTATGCACAATTAGTCAATGAGTGTAAATCGCCACAAATTCCCCTCTCTGCTGCCAGATTTGGATTTGTAGCTGAGAATCTCGAAGAAGCTTGCAAGTTGCTGCAAACTAGCATTGACTGGCTGAAACACAAAGGAACAGCAGCATCTTGGGAGCATCCCCAAGGAATTTATTACCGCGCCTCTGGTATGGAGTTGGGCGGAAAAGTTGTCTCTCTATTTTCTGGTCAAGGTTCGCAATACTTAGAGATGGGCCGGGAACTGGTAATGAATTTCCCTTTGATGCGCCGTCTTCATGGTTATATGGATAGCCTGTTGCTCAAAGATAATTTGCAGCCGTTGTCAGAAATCGTTTTTCCTCATCCTGTGTTTGCGGAAACAGAAAAAAATGTCCAAATTGCTGCCTTACAACGCACAGAATACGCTCAACCAGCCATCGGGGTGTTGAGTGCAGGGATGTACAGCATTCTGCAACAAGCTGGATTCAAGTCAGATTTTGTGGCGGGACATAGTTTTGGTGAACTAACAGCGCTATGGGCTGCGGGGGTTTTGAGTACGGAAGATTACTTGTTCTTAGTGAAAGCTAGGGGTCAAGCAATGGCTGCACCCGAAGACCCGGATCATGATGCAGGAAGTATGCTGGCTGTTAAAGAAGACATCAGCAAAGTCGAAGCAGTAATCAGACATTTTCCGCAAGTTGCGATCGCTAATCAAAATTCTCCGACTCAATTTGTCTTGGCTGGCCCCACCGCAGAAATAGTGAGAGTTAGAGAGGCTTTACACGAGAAAGGATATACGGCTGTATTGTTACCTGTTTCAGCAGCTTTCCATACACCGCTAATCGCCTTTGCTCAGAAATCCTTTGCGATCGCTACTAAGTCTGTCAAATTCCAAAGTCCCAAAATCCCTGTTTACAGCAACGTTACCAGCAAACAGTATCCCAAAGAACCCCTAAATATTCAAAAAATCCTGGAAACGCACCTTTCTAATTCAGTGCTGTTTAAGCAGGAAATTGAAAATATCTATGCGGCGGGTGGTACTTGCTTTGTGGAATTTGGGCCGAGGAAAATTCTCACCAACTTAGTCAAAGATATCCTTGGCGATCGCCCTCATCTCACCGTATCTTTAAATCCCAGCACTCAAAAGAATAGCGATCGCTCTTTACGAGAAGCAGTTGTGCAGTTGCGTGTGATTGGTTTGGCTTTGAATAACCTCGATCCTTACCAACTTCCCCAAACTATCCCCCCAATTGAGACGAAGAAGACATTAAATGTCCGTTTAAACGGGATAAACTACAGATCCGAAAAAACGAAAAATGCCTTCGCTCTAGCTTTGCAGGATGGGCATAAAGTTACATTACCCACTCCCGAATATTCTGATGCGGCTCCTTTGTTTAGCAGTCCAGGTGTGACTCCAACTCTCGCTGCGATCGAGACTAACGGACATAAAAAACTTACCCCAGCAATCAGTAGTGTGACTTCTAATATCACCCAAACAGAGCAACAAATGAATCCTGTTACCCTGTCACAACCAGCCCAGGAATCTAAGATGCAACCAACACCAGAAAAACTTACAAATTACGAACAACTTTTAGCAAGTTTAGAATATCTTCTGACACAGTTTCAGGAAAATCAAGCCGAGAATTTACAAGTTCACGGTACTTATCTTAACCATCAAATGGAATACGCCAAAGCGTTTTTCCAACTGATGCAGCAGCAGAATTCTTTGTTGAGTGAAAGTAAATCAACAGCCGAAACTGCCAAAATGAAGCTAGTTGTGATGGAAAGCTTAGAGCGCAGCATGATGCAGTTTCATTCCCAACAAGGTGAAACCCTACGCATCCATGAGCAATATCTTCAAGAGCAGTTGGAATATACCAAAAACTTTTTCCAACTCATACAGCAAGAGTATTCTCAAATCATCTCAGGTGATGGGACTACTCAACTGGCAGAGAAACTCAGCAATGGGGTAAGCGATCATTTCATCCCATTCACCGCAGAAACAACTGTCACTGATGCACCCGTACCCCCTACTACCAAGATAGTAGAAAGCCAGCCATTGCCTGTAAATGAGCCAATAGCTAAAAATGGCTCAACAGTTATTCAAGCACCTCTCCCCCCTGCTCCTCAGGTGGTACCTGTAGTTGAAACTCCTGTATCCCCCACTGCTAAGAAGGATGAAAATTTCTCTTCTTTGCTCCCTAATCTTTTCTCAACAGAGACAGTAGAGCCTGTAGCGGCATCACCGATTCCGCCAGTTGTAGAACCCCAAGCCGAGGTTGTAGTCAAAATTAGCTCACCTCCAGTCAACGAAGTTGTTGCATTCACTCCAGAACCAGCACCCACAACTGCTGCACCTGTATCTGGCGCAACCATCGATATTGTTGACTTGGATAAAAACCTCTTAGCCATCACCAGCGACAAAACGGGCTACCCAGTAGAAATGCTGGAAATGGACATGGACATGGAGGCTGATTTAGGGATTGACTCCATCAAACG
>NZ_CAXTNP010000096.1:12098-26025 GCF_964245575.1 uncultured Nostoc sp.
CTCCGCACCATCGGTCAAATAGTCGATTACCTACAGCAGTTAGCTGGAGGCGAAAAAAAAAAATCTGAGCCTGAGTTTGTCCAACAACAGCCACCAGAATTAGAGCATAATATCCAGCGCCATCCCGTCAAACTCAAAAGCCTACCACAGCCCGATTATTTGGATTTCACGTTACCAGAGGGACACATCGCTTTAATTACCGATGATGGTTCCCTCACCACTTATAAATTAACTGAATCCCTAATCGCCAAAGGCTGGAAAGTAGTAGTTATCAGCTTCCCCCAATCGCTGATCGCCCAACAAGCGCCCTTACCCACAGGAGTAACCCGCGTTACCTTAGGAAACTTGAGTGAAGAACATCTCCAACAACAATTGCAAGCGATCGCATCTCACTGTGGCGCGATTGGGGTCTTCATCCATCTCCATCCAATGTTTGTAGCAAATCACACCGGGACAATTCCCTATCACGAACAAGAAAAGGCGATCGTCAAGCACGTATTTTTGATGGCGAAACACCTCAAACCCTCTCTAAACGAAGCCGCGCATCATGGACGTAGTTGTTTTTGTACAGTTGCTCATCTCGATGGCGCATTCGGCTTAGAGTACAAAGTCAACTTTGGAGCGATCGGCGCTGGTTTATTCGGATTAACCAAAACCCTCAGATGGGAATGGCCAAAGGTTTTCGCTCGTGCGATCGACCTAAGCCCCAGACTTGACGCTAAACAGTCAGTACAAAACATCATTGCCGAGCTTCACGACCCCAATCTTTATATTAGTGAAGTTGGCTACGGCTCACAAGGACGAGTCACTTTAATTGCTGATTAAAAGGCTGATGTAGCAGTCCTATTTGAATTGTGAAAATTACTGACGAACCGCCAAGGACGCATAGACACGAAGTGGCTTCCCATAGGGTAGAGCGCAAAGAAAAGAAATAAACAGAGAATTTCACAAATCTTTTAGGGCTGCTATTTTTATTACAAGAAGACTACTTATTTCTCTTCCTTTGCGTCCTTCTCTAACGAGACGCTGCGCGTTGGCGGAGCCTCTCGCAGAGAAGGCGCTCTTGGCGGTTCGTATATCAAAAAAACCAATTTATGCAGGTATTTACGAGGATTTATGACCCAAACAGCCCAGCTTAGTCCATCATCTGTCTTTGTCGTGAGCGGCGGTGCAAAAGGGATTACGGCTGAGTGTACTATCAGATTAGCCCAGCAGCAACCCTGCAAATTTATCCTTCTCGGTCGCTCCGAACTTTTAGAAACCGAGCCAGATTTTGCTCAAGATTGTGATGAATCAGCATTGAAAAAACGCATCATGGAAAATCTTCTTTCCCAAGGAGAAAAGCCTACACCCATGAGCGTGCAAAAAATATATAACAAAATTACCTCCAGCCGCGAAATTAAAAACACCCTAGCAGCAATTCAAAAAACAGGAGCTAAAGCAGAATATATCAGCGTTGATGTCACAGATACGCAAGCTTTACAGGAAAAACTTGCCACTTCTGTACAACGTATGGGCCCAATTACAGGAATTATTCACGGAGCTGGGAATTTAGCTGATAAGTTAATTGAAAAGAAAACAGAACAGGATTTTGAAAAAGTTTACACTGCCAAAGTGCAAGGATTAGAAAATCTACTTACTTGCATTAACCCTAGTCAACTTCAGCATTTAGTTTTGTTTTCTTCTGTAACAGGTTTTCATGGAAATATTGGGCAGTCTGATTATGCGATCGCTAATGAAATTCTCAATAAATCAGCCCATTTAATCAAGCAAAATTATCCTTCATGCCATGTAGTTGCGATTAATTGGGGAGCTTGGGATAGTGGTATGGTGACACCGGAATTAAAAAAAGTTTTTCAAGAGCGCAAAATTGAAATAATTCCGATTGCAGCTGGGGCACAAATGCTCGTTCAAGAAATAAATAGCGCCACTGATGCAACTGCACAAGTTGTGATTGGTAGCACACTTGCTCCACTTGCTACAGAACTAGATTCTCAGCTGCGAACCCATCATATTCGTCGCCAAATCATACTAGCAGATAATCCCTTTTTGCTGGATCATACTATCGCTGGTTATCCAGTTTTACCAGCAACTTGTGCAATGTCATGGATGATCAACGCCTGTGAACAACTTTATCCAGGTTACAGATTGTTCTATCACAAAAACTTTAAAATCTTGAAGGGAATTACTTTCAATGAATCTTTAGCAAAGGAACATATTTTAGAAATCGAAGAAATTTCCAAGGTGAGCTTTGAAAGCATCGAACTTAAAGCGAAAATCTGGAGTAAAAACGCAGAAGGAAAAATTCATTATCATTTTAGCGCTCAACTCAATCTCCGGCAAGAAATTCCCATTTGCCATCCTTATGAATCAATTAATCTTGAACAGGATAACATCATCACCGCAACAGGAAAAGCTTTTTACCAAAATGGAGGAAGTACATTATTTCATGGGCCTGCTTTTCAGGAAGTCCAAAAAGTCTTAAACATTAGCCCGGAAAAAATCACTACAGAATGTTTTTGGCAAGAAATCAGCGACAAGCAACAAGGACAATTTCCAGTGCAATGGATCAATCCTTATACGATTGACTTGAGTATGCACGGGTTATGGATTTGGACACAGCACTTTTATCAAGAAGCTTGTTTACCTGGTAGGGTGGAAAAATATGAACAGTTTGTAGCTACACCACATAACAAACCTTTTTACGTTTCTTGTGAAGTGAAAGCGAAAACAGCAACTAGTGCGATCGCTGACTTTATCATACATGACCGTCAAGGACAAATATATTCGCGTATGCTCGGTGCCCACGCAATTATTTGGTCGATGAAATCACTCAAAAGCTAGTAATCTTCAACTTCTTCTCTCTGCGCTACGGACACTTTGCTCAAGTCAAGCCACTGCGTTGCGGAGGTTCCCTCCGTTGTAGCAAGTGGCGTGGGAAACCCGCCCACACAAGTGTCCTCCTCTTTTGTCTCATACGTAAGCTATTTCTTTAGCAACCGCTTTTTTAAAGTTTGGGGAACAGCGTAAATCCTGCGTTTTAAATATCTCTTGCCTAATACCCAAACCTTAAGGATAAAACTAGTGGAAAAAATAGCGATCGTCGGATTATCATGTCTATTTCCCGATGCTAAAAACCCCGAAGAATTCTGGGAGAATATTGTTAATCAAAAAGATTCGACATCCTCTGCAACAGTCGAAGAAATCGGAGTAGATCCGACAATCTTTCACAATCCAGTTAAAGGCACACCAGATAAAACCTATTCTCTCCAGGGAGGATACATCCGTAACTTTCAGTTTGACCCTAGTGAATACAATCTACCATCAGAATTGATTGCTGGTTTAGATAATACCTTTAAATGGTCGTTGTATGCTGCTAAACAAGCAATTGTGGATAGTGGTTATTGGGGTAATCAAACTGTTCTCTCTAAATGTGGTGTAATTTTAGGTAATCTTTCGCTTCCGACGAAATTATCTAATCAATTATTCTCTCCGATTTACCAGAAAGCGATCGCACCTGCTGTCAGAGAACTTTTGCAGTATGAAGACTTTGATTTAGCTGTCTCAACTGCAACTAAAGCATCTTTGTACAATGGCATGATATCTGGTTTACCAGCATCTATAATTGCTCAAGTTCTATCTCTATCCCAGATTAATTTTTGTCTGGATGCTGCTTGTTCTTCATCATTTTATGCAATTAAAGTAGCATCTCATTACTTATGGTCGCACAAAGCTGATGTCATGTTAGCTGGAGCTATAAGTTGTGCAGATCCCCTATTCGTGCGAATGTTATTTTCCGGTGTTCAAGGGTATCCAGAAAACGGCATCAGCCGCCCCTTAGATAAGTCCTCAAGAGGGCTAATCCCTGCCGATGGTGTTGGGATGGTGATGCTGAAAAGATATTCTGATGCCATCAGAGATGGCGATCGTATTCTCGCTACCATCTGCGGTAATGGACTTTCAAATGATGGCAAGGGTAAACACTTACTCAGTCCTAATTCTAAAGGACAAATCTTAGCTTTTGAGCGAGCCTATAATGAGGCAAAAACTAATCCAAAATCTATCGATTATTTAGAGTGTCATGTTACTGGCACATTACTGGGAGATTCAACTGAAGTCAATTCTATAGAAACATTTTTTGGTAAAAATCATGCTGCACCTCTAGTAGGTTCAGTCAAGGCAAATACTGGTCACTTACTAACTGCTGCTGGCATGGTTGGCTTGACTAAAGCGGTTTTGAGTATGTCTCATGGCGTAATTCCACCAACCATTAATGTTGCTGAACCTTTACCTTCCGAAAATAGTACAATCTCCGTTGATAAAATTGTTAGAACAGCTACGGCATGGCCCAATAATAATGCACCAATTAAACGGGTAGCCATCAGTGCTTTTGGTTTTGGCGGCACTAATTCTCATCTGATTTTAGAACAAGGAAATACAGCACAATCAGTTGATTCAATTGCGCCTGTTCCACCTGTGAAAGTTGCCATTGTCGGCATGGATGCCTTTTTTGGTAATTGCAATGGCTTGGATGCTTTTGAACGCAGTATTTATGATGGAACGCAGCATTTTACTTCCCTACCGCCTCAAAGATGGCATGGTATAGAAAATCAAGAGAATGTCCTGAAAGAGTACGGTTTAACAGATGGAAAAGCACCAATAGGGGCATACATCAAAGATTTTGAAATCGATACTTTATCGTCCAAAATCCCACCAAATGAAATAGAGAAGTTAAACCCACAACAATTATTACTCCTGAAGGTTGCCGATCGCGCCGTGAAAGATGCGAAACTACAGGAGGGTGGCAATGTGGCAGTGATTATCGCCGCCGAGACAGAATTCTCTGTGCATCAGCTACAGCAAAGATGGAATCTCTCTTGGCAAGTTAAGGATGGCTTACTCAATCAAGGAATTTCTTTACCTGATGAACAGCTTTCCCAACTGGAAACCATTGTTAAAGATAGCATTCACCAACCAGTAGAAATCGGCGAATATGTGAGTCACATCGCCAACATTATGGCGAGTCGGATTTCTGCTTTGTGGAATTTTACTGGCCCTGCATTCACGATGACGGCTGGCGAAAATTCTGCCCTCAAGGCGTTGGAAGTTGCCCAAATGCTACTCGCTACTGGGGAAGTTGATGCGGTGGTTGTGGGTGCAGTAGATTTGGCAGGCGGTGTGGAAAATATCTTGTTCCGCAGCCAATTTGCACCAATTAATACGGGTGTCAACACGTTGGGTTATGACCAACAAGCTAATGGCTGGACGGTTGGTGAAGGTGCTGGTGCAGTTGTCCTCAAGCGCTACGAAGCTGCTAAACAAGACAACGAACGCATCTATGCAGTTATTGATGCCATGAGTTTCGCTCAAGATAATTCTACTTTGGGTAACGCTCTGGTAAAACCTGATGCTTCAGCTATCAGCAATGTCTGCAAACAAGCCTTCCAGATGGCAGAGATTCAACCCACAGATGTTAATTATGTGGAAGTGTTCGGTAGTGGCGTTCCCCAGGAGGATGAAGCCGAAATCACAGGTTTACTGCAAGCTTATCCGAAAGTGGGCAATGGTTTGCACTGTGCATTGGGCAGCGTCAAAGCCAATATCGGTCACACCTATACAGCATCGGGAATTGCTAGCTTAATCAAAACTGCTCTGTGTCTTTATTACAGGTATATTCCTGCGACCCCCAAATGGTCTGGTGTCAAAACACCGCAAGTATGGGAAGGTAGCCCTTTCTATGTAGCGATGGAATCAAGACCTTGGTTTGTCGATAAAGGCGGCACACGCAGAATAGCAGCAATTAATAGTATGGGTATAGATGGGAGTTACGCCCATTTAATCTTATCGGAGGAACCCAGCCAAGAGGAGCGCGACAACAGATATTTGCAACAAATGCCTTTTCATCTGTTCCCGATCGCAGTTAGCGATCGCTCCACCATACCAGATTTACTTAACCATCTCCAAAATACCATAGAAGCTAGTTCTTCTTTATCAGCTACCGCCAGCCAAACATTCGCTACCTTTGAACAGCATTCTAATCCAAAATACGTCTTATCAATCGCAGGACGTAACACAAAAGAACTACTCAAAGAAATTGAATCTGCCCGCAAAGGTGTAAATAATGCCTTTGAGAAAGGGACAGATTGGCAAACACCAATAGGTAGTTATTTCACCGCTAAACCATTGGGTAAAACCGGAGCAGTTGCTTACGTTTATCCCGCAGCAGTCAATTCTTATATCGGCATTGGTCGCAGCGTCTTCCGGTTATTTCCGAAAGTTTTTGAGGACTTAAAAAGTAACAATCTTTATAATCGGGCTGCCGATGTTGAAAAATTGGTTTATCCCAGAAGTTTACCTAAATTGACAACCAGGCAACTAGAAACACTCGAAAAGCAATTGTTAGATGATTCACTGGCAATGTTTGAAAGTGAAATCGCCTTTGCTAGATACATGACGGCAATTTTTCGAGATGATTTTCAAGTTAAGCCGCAATGTGTCTTTGGGTATAGCTTGGGTGAAACTAGCATGATGGTTGCCCAAGGAGTTTGGAGTGATTTTGAGGGCGGAAGTAACACCTTAAACTCATCACCTTTATTTGGCGATAAGTTATCTGGGCCAAAAAATGCTGTGCGTGAATATTGGGGATTAACAGATTCACCAAACAACAATTTTTGGAATACTTATGTTCTCATGGCTACTCCATCGCAAGTTAGAGAATGCCTCAAACATGAGAATCGCGTCTACTTAACTCAAATCAACACACCAGAAGAAGTATTAATTGCTGGTGAAGATGCAGCCTGTAAGCGATTGATTCAAACTCTAGGTTGCAATTCTTTCCCCGCTCCCTTCGACCATGTGATCCATTGTGAAGCGATGCGATCGCAGTACGAAGAAATTAAGAAGGTAAACAGCTTACCATCGCAAACTCTCCCTGGTATTGTCTTCTATTCAGCCGCCGATTATCAACCGATCGCACTTGAAAGTGATGCCATTGCTCACAACATTGCCAAAGGATTGTGCCAAGAACTTGATTTTCCACGATTAGTAAATCGTGTTTACGGCGATGGCGTCCGAATATTTCTAGAAGCAGGTGCTGGTAGTGTCTGTTCGCGATGGATTGATAAAATTCTCGGCAACCAAGAACACATCACAGTCTCTTTGAATCGTAGAGGAATGGATGACCATGCTTCGATAGTCAAAGCATTAGCAAAACTACTCAGTCATCAGGTGAACGTGGATTTATCACCACTGTACAGCAAAGCTCAAGAAACCGCTAATTCAAATAAAGCAACATTGAGAACAGTTACCTTGGGTGGAAAAGCAATTGCTGCTACAATTTTGAGCGAAGAAAATTGCAAACTTGTTAAAGACTTTGCTGGGGAGCTTAGGAGCGATCGCTTCTCTTCGAGACGCTGCGCGAACGCCAACGCCAAGGGCGATCGCTTCAAAATACAGCATCTAAATATACCTGATGTCCAACAATCTGAAATCACAGATTTTCTTAACACTTTCAACCAAATCACCCAAGTAGAAAATTATTCCCCTAACATCTTGCCTCAGCCAGAAGAAGTAAAACCGAAAAATATCATTGATAACGTTTTTGAACCGAGAGAACAATTACAATCTTCTGAGTCAAGCGCAATTCAACAGCCAATTCCTGTTTTTTCCCCACCCGTCAGAACTAAAAAAATTAGTAGCATCATCAGCATGTTCGATTTAAATAAGACACAGTATCAAAAGCTCAATGCGAATAATTCAAAGATAACTAAAGCACATACTGCCTTCTTACAAGCTAGACAAGATTACAGTCAGCAAATGAGCGAAATCATTCAATTGCAACTAGCTTGCGCCCAAAACTTGCTTAACGAAGAATCTTAATATCTCATACCAATTCTCTCTAAACTTTCTCTTCCTTTGCGCCCTTTGCGTCCTTCGCGGTTCGTTTAAAAATTATTACGTGCATCTTCCTAGAGAATTGGTATTACTCTCTTCCTCTGTTTTCTGTGCGCCTCTGCGGTTCATAAAAAAATCAAACTTAGACTCATATAAAAAGTCTACACCCTTCAACTTTATCATCCATTGCTTGTAATCCGAGGGATAACTGCCGTGACAACCGTAGATACGGTACTAAGTAAACACGATAATGGCCTTAATTTCTCTTCCTGGTCTTATAACAAAAACCAGGTTTGGAAAGGTTCTTTAGAAACTGTATCTTTTGAGAAACAAACCATCAAAGATAAATTGATGGTGTTAAATAAACCCTGCTACATCGTGAAAGTTGCCGGAAAAATCGGTGTCACTAATGAGGGGTATTTATCCCCTGGTGATAATGGCACAACAGCACAAGTAGAACTGCTAACATTTACAGCACCAATCCGCATTCAACAGTTTGGAGATCCCAATTTTCTCTCCTCTCATGGAGTGAGATATGCCTACGTTACTGGCGCAATGGCTGGCGGAATTGCTTCCGAAGAAATGGTCATTGCACTCGGAAAAGAGCAAATTTTGAGTTCCTTTGGTGCAGGTGGTTTAATTCCAGAACGTTTGGAAGTAGCCATAAATCGCATTCAAGAAGCTTTACCTCAAGGGCCTTATGCATTTAATTTAATTCACAGTCCCAATGAACCTGCGATTGAACGCCGGGCTGTGGATTTATACCTCAAATATCAAGTGAGAACAGTAGAAGCATCTGCATTTCTCGACTTGACGCCCAACATTGTTTATTATCGTGTTGCTGGATTGGGGTTGAATAACGCCAATCAAATTGAAATCAAAAATAAAATCATTGCCAAAATTTCTCGCCGAGAAGTTGCGACTAAATTTCTGCAACCAGCACCAGCCAGAATACTCAAAGAACTTCTGGAGCAAGGATTAATTACTGAGTTACAAGCAACCCTTGCAGCCAAAGTTCCGATGGCTGATGATATTACGGTTGAAGCTGATTCTGGAGGTCATACAGATAACCGTCCTCTGGTTTGTGTGTTACCTTCTATTATTGCCTTGCGCGATGAAATTCAAGCCCAATATCATTACCAAACACCCATTAGAATCGGAGTAGCAGGGGGAATTGGTACACCACAATCAGCATTAGCAGCCTTTATGATGGGTGCTGCTTATGTAATGACTGGTTCCATTAATCAGTCATGCGTTGAATCTGGGGCTTGTGAACATACTAAAAAGTTACTAGCTCAAGCAGAAATGGCTGATATGATTATGGCCCCAGCAGCAGATATGTTTGAAATGGGAGTCAAATTGCAAGTTCTCAAACGGGGTACAATGTTCCCCATGCGAGCGCAGAAATTATTTGAACTCTATCGCGCTTATGATTCCATTGAAGACATTCCTTTGGCAGAAAGAGAGAAATTAGAAAAACAAGTTTTTCGCAAAACTATTGCTGAAGTGTGGGAAGGAACGGCAGCTTATTTGTCCCAAAAGAATCCTGAGAAACTTGGGAAAGCAGTTAATAATCCTAAACTGAAAATGGCATTGATTTTTCGCTGGTATCTAGGATTATCTTCTCGCTGGTCTAGTTCTGGTGAAAAAGGTAGAGAAGTCGATTATCAAATTTGGTGTGGCCCGGCAATGGGCGGTTTCAATGACTGGGTACGCGGTTCTTACCTATCTGAACCAAATAATCGTCAGGTAGTTGATGTTGCTAATCAAATTATGACTGGTACAGCCTTTTTGTATCGTGTCCAAAATTTGAAAATTCAAGGACTACAAACTTCCGATTATTACAGTCAATATCACCCTGTTCGTTCTACATCATTGTTGGAGATTTAAAAATGACTATAAAACAGTCTTTCACAGCAGACGATATTGAAATATTTTTGGTATCTAACTTAGCTAAGTTGCTAGGAGTAGCAGCTGATGAAATAGATGTCAAAGAACATTTAGAAAACTATGGGTTAGATTCAGCCCAAGCAATGATTCTAGTAAGTAACTTAGAAAAGTTGCTAGGATTTCAACCATCTCCATTGCTACTATGGCATTATCCAAATATTGAAGCTCTTTCACAGCGTTTAGCTGAAGAAGTGCAAGAAGGTTCACCAGTTCAAGATACGAAGGCAGCATCCTCTAATGCCAACACTGCACCCTCTGTTCTAGATTTAAGTGCCGAGGCTGTTCTTGACCCTACTATCCATCCCGGTGCAGCATCTAATGTGTCTGTGGGTGAACCCAAAAACATCTTTTTAACTGGAGGAACAGGCTTTTTAGGAGCTTTTATTATTCGGGAATTGCTACAAGAAACCAATGCGGATATCTATTGCTTAGTGCGTGCTGCTAATGCTGAAGAAGGCAAAAGCAAACTCCAAAAGAATCTGCAACAGTATGCAATTTGGCAGGAAGAATTTAATTCCAGAATTATTCCGATTGTCGGCGATTTATCTCTGCCATTGTTAGGTGTTGGTTCAGAACAGTTTCAAATTTTAGCTGCCAATATTGATACTATCTATCATAGTGGTGCTTTGTTGAATTATGTTTTTCCCTACTCCGCACTGAAGGCAGCCAATGTTTTAGGAACGCAGGAAGTATTGAGATTGGCTTGTCAAATTAAAGTCAAGCCTGTACATTACGTTTCTAGTGTGGCTGTTTTTGAATCCACTGCTTATGCTGGCAAGGTTGTTAAAGAACAGGATGAATTCAATCATTGGGAAGGTATTTATCTTGGTTACTCTCAAACTAAATGGGTAGCTGAAAAGTTAGTCAAAATTGCTCGTGACCGTGGACTTCCTGTAACTATCCATAGACCACCACTGATTTCTGGTGATAGCCAAACAGGCATTTGTAACACACATGACTTTATCAATTTGATGACTAAGGGCTGTCTACAAATGGGAAGTTTCCCTGATGTAGATTATATGTTGGATATGTCTCCTGTTGACTATGTAAGTAAAGCAATTGTTTATCTATCACGGCAAAAGGAATCCATAGGTAAAGCTTTCAATTTACAACATCCTCAACCCGCCGCTTTAAAAATGCTAGTTGAGTGGATACGCTCTTTTGGTTATTCAGTTGAAATGATTCCATATCAACAATGGCAATCAGAGTTAATCAATAATGTCACTTCTGCTGACAATCCTTTGTACACTCTGCGACCCTTTTTACTGGAACGCTGGTCTGATGAACAACTGACTATTCCTGATTTCTACTTACAAGCTAGAAGACCCCATATTAGCTGCCAAGATACTCTCCATGCACTAGCAGACAGTTCTATTGTTTGCCCTCCAATTGACTCTCAATTGTTTATGACTTATACCGCCTACTTGATTCAAAGCGGTTTCTTAAATATCGCTTAAGAATTTACAACTTTCGTGGGGTGGGTTACGTTCCTAACGCACCATCCCGGATACTTTCGGTGCGTTAGGAACGTAACGCAACGCCAGTTGCTACAACGCATAGCGCAGTGTAAAGCCTTCTCTTCTCCCTACAGCCCTTCGGGCATCCTACGGTACGGCAGGCGCTAGCCTCTCCCTTTGGGATTCGGGGAGACGCACTCGCACTCGAGAGGCAACGCCTTCGGCATAGCAATGCTATGAGCGAGTCAGACGCTACTACAGAGGCTCGTTCCGACGCTCGATGACTCGCTAACCCTGCGCTATCGAGCGTCGGAACCTCCCTTCTGGGTGACGCTACGCACAGTCGCTACCGCTACGCTAACACCAGTCACTTACAGCGCTGGATTCACCGCAACGCACTGGCTCCCCTACAAAATAATTTGATTTAATCCATTTTTTAAAACTCAGTACTACTGAATAGCCAATATTTCAGATGCCAGCAAGAACTCATACATTAACAGCGGCAATATAATTGCCCTGTTTTTTTATGCTCAATCATGTAAATTTTTAGGATTCCCCCCTTGACAGAAGCAATTGAGGATAGAATGGTTAATGTCGGGCATAAAAGTTTGATTTTACCTACTGGCTTTTGTGAGTAATCAAAAGCCAGCGCTAGTAGTTTTAAATAACCGAATTTCTTTAATGCCCAACTTCTTCGATGCATAAATCCTAAATTTCCGTTTGGACTGCTACATCTATCCAACGCACCACACAAGCATTTGAAAGGGTAATAACTCAAGACACTTCTCGTCAGTTGAGATATTACGCGTACTTAATTGTAGAGCAAGAACGACTGTAAATGCAATACAGCTTCATCAATTTGAATTCACCAACATTCTTACATGAACACAACACATCAAAGTCAGGACAAACAAACTGCTCTTATTACTGGGGCAGCCGGTGGAATTGGCTATGAATTAGCATGTATTTTTGCTGCTCATGATTACAATCTTGTCTTAGTAGACAGAAACGGGTCAAAGCTAGTAGAAATTGCAGTTAAATTCCAAGAAAAATTTGGAATTTTAGTCAAACCTATTGTTAAGGATCTATCAATATCAACGGCTCCTGAAGAAATTTTTACAGAGTTGCAAAAAGCCGATATTAATGTTGATGTGCTGGTAAATAATGCTGGATTTGGTATCTATGGATTATTTCACGAAACAGACCTAGCTACTGAACTAGAAATGCTACAGGTAAATTTGGTGTGTCTCACTCATTTAACTAAGCTATTTGTGAAACACATGATAAAGCAAGGTGAAGGTAAAATATTAAACGTTGCCTCAGCTGCTGCTTTTCAACCAGGGCCTTTGATGGCGGTTTATTTTGCTACTAAAGCTTATATCTTATCTTTTTCAGAAGCGATCGCTAATGAATTAGAAGGTACAGGTGTCACTGTAACAGTTCTTTGCCCAGGCTCAACCGCATCTGCCTTTCATGAAAGAACCGGAATGGCTGACTCTAAGTTGCTCAAGGGCAAAAAGATGATGGATGCACAAACAGTAGCCGAAATTGGTTTTCGCGCCTTAATGAAGGGCCAAACCATTGTCATTCCTGGTTTTATGAATAAACTACTTGCAAAAAGCGTCAGATTTGTACCCAGAAAGCTGGTAACAAAATTTGTGAGAAATATGCAGGAAGATAAGTAATCAGGGGGAGCAGGGGAAGAAAGAATAATTAATGACTAATACTTCTCTTCTTAGGCTGCGCCCTAAGCGTAGCTATGCAGCAGGCTTTAGGACTACGCTCAGTCCAAGTGACTAATACTGCCAACACTTTAAGTTACAGCCAAAATTCTCTACAGCAACAGCTGCAACATAATTGTTAGCAGGTACTAGTTCAAAAAGACTCCAGTCTTCAGATATCTGTAACTTAGCTGGTTCTGTGGGAGTCAGCGATACTTCAATTTGCTCTAACTGGGATAGTCCATCTCCAGTTGCTTTTAAATAAGCTTCCTTACAAGTCCAATAACGGAAAAATACTTCTTGCTGTTGGTTGAGAGATAGCGATCGCAACATTTCATATTCTCTCGGTAAAAAGAACCGTTTGGTAAGAGCTTCTAAATCAGACATCGGGCGAATATATTCTAGGTCTACACCAATTGGGCGGGTGCAATTCACCGCACACAAACCCAACCCTTGGGAATGAGACAAGTTAAACGCCAATCCACTATCGGCAAATGTATCTGCTAATACTGGTTTGCCACGCTGTTGATAATTAAACTGCACTTGTGACGGCTGGATACCCAAATAGCGACCTAATATAGTTCGGAGAATACCACGACCAGCGATAAAACGCTGCCGATGTTCCTGAAAATAAAACCGTTCAGCACGAGCCATTTCGTCACCAGAAAGAGTCGCTGCTAAATTTTGCAGCTGTACTTCTGGTTGGTCAAGTTCTATGCGCCAGACATGAATCTCATCCGGTAGCAAAGTTAAATCTGTCGGTGCAGGTAGCCAGAGATAATCATTAGCTGTCATTGAGTCAAAAAGTCAAGGGAGTTGTACTCTAGTAGTTTATTTAATTACGACAAGTATTATAGGACTCATATTTGATTGCGTGAAAAAAACTCAGTACACCTTTATTCCTTC
>NZ_CAXTNP010000097.1:0-25919 GCF_964245575.1 uncultured Nostoc sp.
CTCCCCACTCCCCACTCCCCACTCCCTTTGATTAATTATGAAATTCGGTGTTGTTGTTTTTCCAGGTTCTAATTGCGATCGCGATGTTGCTTATGTAACCAGAGACTTGCTCTTACAACCGACTCGCATGGTTTGGCATCAAGAAACGGACATTGCTGATTTGGATGTCGTTATCATCCCTGGTGGCTTTAGTTACGGGGATTATTTGCGCTGCGGTGCGATCGCGCGTTTTTCACCCGTGATGCAGCAGGTTATCGAACATGCCCAAAAGGGTAAGTTTGTAATCGGTATTTGCAACGGTTTTCAGGTATTAACTGAAGCTGGACTTTTGCCAGGGGTGTTGACTAGAAATCGGGATTTGCATTTTATCTGCGATCGCGTCCCCTTGAAAGTTGAGCGGACTAATCTCCCTTGGACGCAAGCTTATACCAATAGTGAAGTTATCACTTTGCCCATTGCCCACGGAGAGGGGCAATTCTACGCTGACGCAGCCACTCTTGCAGAAATTGAAGATAACGGGCAAGTTGTGTTTCGCTATGAAGGGGAGAATCCCAATGGTTCACTGAACAACATTGCCGGAATTTGCGATCGCCAGGGCAATGTGTTGGGGATGATGCCGCACCCAGAAAGAGCATCTGACGCGATGCTGGGGAATAGCGATGGCTTGAGGCTGTTTCAAGGATTGTTAGAGAAGGTAGCGGCATTAGCCTAGTACCGCAAGGCGGAAGTCAAAAGTTAACACTGAGGCAATTCAAAATGTCAAAAGTAACCCATACTTTAATTTTGGGCTTTCTGGCTGTAATCAAATAGTAGGTTTATTTTTGCCGATCTGTACTAGGTTGGGTGTTTTGCGATCGCTGTCTGAAAGATAGACTAAGATTTTTCTACAAACGGCGATCGCTCGAATGAATAATTAGCACCTTGGGTTATTTTCGCAAAATCTCAAATTGGCTCACCATCCCCAAGTACCAGGAGCGCCTTTGAAAGGCCCAACAATATCACTGGTGACCCAACCGCCGTAGAAGTTACCTGGTTGTGGTTGCACCTCTTCGCCATTCACGTAGCATTTATCCATTAAATGAGCGTAAAAAGCTACATAGTCTTTGATAGCTCCAAAAGCTGATGTAGGGCTAGGGTAGAACCAGCCAGCATTATGGACTTCTTTTTCACCAACTCGGATTGTGTAGTAACCAGCACTTCCCTTCCACTCGCAAAAGCTAGATTGCGGTGTCAGCTGCAAATATTCCATTTTGATATCCGCAGGGGGAATATAGTAAGAAGGAGGATGACTAGTTTCTAAAACACGTTTGGCGTTGTGGGTATCTGCAATTCTTACACCGTTAAAGATTATTTGGATATGTTTACTTGTGTCCTCAAGACGAGGAGGACGGGGGTAATCCCAAACTGATTCTTGTCCGGGAGCGGGTTCAATGCGTTGAAAATTAATCATCGTAAAATCTTGATGTCATAATTGCCGATTAGTGGTAGGCGTTAGTAGCGCTTTTTTATCCCCCAATATACGCCTGATAACTGATAACTGTTGACTGTTCACTGATTTAACCAACTTTGGGGGTTTAAGTCCCCTGCAACTAAGAAGCAGCGTGTTTTGTGTCGGGGTTTAAATCCCCGTCACAAAACGTAATTGCTCTCTTCGCAGCGTTAGCGACGTAGGAGCGTCATGGGCGAAAAAGCGAATTGTTTTAACGTACCTCTTTAAGAGTATCAATTTGCTTGGTAAACAACTCAGTGAATAAACTAAGCACAGTCCGTTCTTCGCGTACTTTTATATTGGCACTAATTGACATACCTGATTGCAAGGTGACATTTTTACCCTTAATCACTAAGGATTGTTTATCTAAATGGAGCTTTGCCGGAAATCTATAGAACTGATGTGTTTGATCTGGCGGTAATGCGTCTGATCCTATTCCCATCACTTCCCCTTTGATATCGCCAAATTCGCTGTAAGGAAAAGAGTCAATTCTGACATCTACCTTCATACCTTTTCGCACAAAACCAATATCTTTGTTAGTGATGAAAACTTCAGCTATATAGTTTTCATTTGGGACTATTTGCAGCAGTTTTGTAGTCGGAGTCGCTACAAATCCAGGGTTTTTTGCTTGTAAATCGAAAACTGTTCCGGCTACAGGCGCACGGAGTTGTTGATATTTAACATTTAATTTTGCTTGAGAGATTTTACTATTGACATCTGCCAAACGCTGCTCATTATCTAAAATAACTTTCATGAATTGGCTATCGATGTCGGCAATGTGCTGTTTGTTCTCAGCTATCTTATCCAAAATATTTTTATCAGAAAGAGCCACTGTATTGCTTAACTCTTGTTGCCCTTTTTCTATATCAAACTGGAGGCGTTTTTCTTCCTCACCTAATTGCGCTACTTCTGCCGTGCGGTTTTGTACTTCTTGTTGTTGGTTGAGATACTGAAGCTGAGAAATACCACCTTCTTCTGATAATATCTTAAGTTTAGCTAAAATCCCCACTTGAATAGCTAAACTTGCTTTACTATCTTCCAGCTTATATTTATTTTGAGCTAATTGTTTTTTGGTTTTTTCTACTTCTAATCGCGCTGCCAAAGAGCGAGAGTCTAATTCTTTTTTGGCAACTTGTAGAAGTTGTTGCTCATCAATTCCTAGTGCAGAACCTACACCAGAATTTTTTAATTGAGTCCGTAATAATTCATTTTCTCCTACTAACGTTGCCCGACTTTTCAGCAGAAAAGCAGTTTCTTGTGGCAAATTACCACGCAAATATAACAGTTCAGAACCCGTGGCGTTAGTTGCCGTCATCAATTGGCGATAAATCTGGTTTTCTTTAGTTAATGCAATGCGAATTTTATTCAAAGAATCTAATTCAGCAACAGAAGCAATGGAATCAAAAGTCAGCAGCAAATCTCCTGGCTTTACTTCTTGCCCATCTTTAACATTAACTGTTTTCACAACTCCACTAACAGGAGCCTGAACTTCTTTGACTGTTCCTTCTGGCTTTAATTGCCCTGTTGCTGGCACTACTTGCTCAATTTTGGCAAAATAAGCCCAAGCAATCCCAAAGCAGGCTAATGCCATTAGGGTGATCATGATTGTACGCGACCACATTGGAGATTGTCGCAAGACAATAGATTGCTCAAATTCTTGACTACTTGAGTTGATTAAAGACTGTTGAGCAGCTTTCTGTTGTTTTGTAAGTACTGATGAATCTTGCTTGACTCCATTTTTCTGATTCCCGTTGAGGTGATTCCCATTAAGTTGAGTCATAACGATTTTAGATTTTGGATTTTAGATTTTGGATTTTTTGTAGAGTGGGCACTCTTTACCAATGCGAAAACCTTGATTTTGATATTTTGTGATAGTACCTACCCTAAGTTATTGCTATATCTATAGAATGTTAGTCAAACTGAAAATCCTTTGAAAAAGATGCAGGGAGTGACGGGGATGAGGGGGATAAGGGAGCAGGGGGAGATGAGGGAGTGAGGACAAGAATTAATAACTAATGCCCAATACCCAATGCCCTGTGCCCCATGCCCAATGCCCAATGCAATGACTAATTACAAGTTCACATCTTGTTGCTGATACAGGTAAAAATAATGACCTTTAGCAGCCATTAATTCGTGATGGCTACCTTGTTCTATAACCCTGCTATTATCCATGACTACGATCATGTCTGCATTACTTACAGTGTTCAGCCGATGGGTAATAAAAAATACTGTATCACCCTTGAAAGCTTTGGCTAAATTGAGACATATTTGCCGCTCTGTGGGATAATCTAATGCGCTGGTTGCTTCATCTAAAACCAGTAATTTTGGTCGTTGTAAAACAGAGCGGGCGATCGCAATTCTTTGTCGTTGTCCCCCTGAAAGTGCAGAACCCCGTTCTCCTACCCGCGTGTTGTAACCGTTGGGTAAGTTCATGATAAATTCGTGGGCGCACGCAACCTGAGCCGCTTCGATAATTTCTTCGGTTGTCGCATCGGGATTGGTTAGGGCAATATTTTCTTGAACGCTTCCGTCAAACAACAATGTTTCTTGGGGAACTACGCCAATTTGTCGTCGCAGCGAATAGAGTTCCACTTTGGCAATATCATAACCATCAATCAAAATTCTGCCGGACTCAGTTTCGTAAAGTCTCAGCAGTAATTTCATCATCGTACTTTTACCAGATCCACTTTGTCCGACAATGCCGACAAATTTCCCTGGCTCAAATTCGAGGTTGACATTAGAAAGTTGCAGAGGGCCACTTGTACCAAAACGGAAGGAAACATTTTCGTATTTCACTGCTCCCTTAATCGTAGGTAAGGGTATATTGTAGCGGTCTGTTTCTCCTTCTTGTGGGGTATCGACAATATCGCTTAAACGTTCTAGAGACAAGGCTGTTTCTTGGAAGCTTTGCCAGAGTTGAGCTAAACGCAATATTGGGCTGGTAACGTAACCCGATATAATTCTAAAGGCAATTAATTCACCTAAAGTTAATTCTCCTTTGAGTACTAAATAAGCTCCTACCCACAAAACGAGTAAGCTACTAAGTTTATTGAGAAAATTACTGGTAGAGTTAGCGAGGGTAGAAGTTACAACCGTTTTAAAACCAGCAGCGACAAACCGAGCGTAACGCTCTTGCCAAGAAAAGCGCGATCGCAATTCGATATTTTGCGCTTTTACGGTTTGAATTCCTGACATCACCTCCACTAAATAAGATTGAGTTTCGGCGTTGCGTTCAGCTTTGCCACGTAACTGTCTACTAATGGTGGGAGAAGCAATTAAGGTGATAATCACAAATATTGGAATTGTGCTTAAGCCTACTAAGGTGAGTTGCCAACTGTAAATCAGCATCACACCGATATAGACTAGCGAAAACAGAGCATCTAACCCGACTGTTAAGGCAGTACCCGTCAAGAATTGGCGGATATTTTCTAATTCGTTGATGCGAGTGGAAAGTTCACCCACCGGCCGGCGTTCAAAGTAGCGCAGTGGTAAACGTAACAAGTGGTCAATAATTTGTGACCCTAAACCCATATCGATCCGGTTAGTGGTATCGACAAATAAGTAGGTTCGTAAAGTAGTCAGTACTGCTTCAAATAGTCCGACTACTAATAACAAAATCCCCAAAATATGTAATGTGCCAATACTATTTTGAGTGATAACTTTGTCGATAATTAACTGAACCACCAGAGGATTTGCCAACGCTGCCAACTGCACGAAAAAGGAAGCGATAAAGACCTCTATCAGGACTCGACGGTGGCGTGCTAAATAGGGTAAAAACCACCGTAAACTAAAACGCTCTTGCGGCGTTTGATTGGTGGCAGTCAGCAATAATACCCTAACTTTGGGCGGAAAGTCGGTTGGATCAACATCTAATTGTTCAACCAATTGAGCGGGTTTGCAGCGCACAATTCCTTTGGATGGGACACCCACAACTACAGTATGTGCATCCACTTCATATAAAACTGCAAAATTATCACCATAACGAATCAGCGCCGGTGTCGGAATGCGCGACACTGAGGCGATTGGTAGCTCTATCAACTGCGCTTTCAGTCCGATTAACTCTGCCAGGTAAGCAGTAACTTGAAACGATATGACACCCTGACGTTTGACTTGCTCAGTTAAGATGCGCCGAACCACTTCTCGACGAAACGGCATTTCTAGGTGCTTCGCGATCATTTGAAAGCAGGCGAAGGCTGTATTTAATTCTCCTTTACCACTAAAAAACGGGTATTTTTGTTTTGACGAACTCTTTGAGGTTGGCGGGGCTGTCTGGGGAACTATTTCGTCTGATGCGTAGGGAATATCTAATTCCTCTGTGCTATCTAAATTGGTGTTACTTACCGCAAGTACTATCTCATGACTATCTTCCAAGATCAAATCTGACGGATGTATACCAACCAACCGTGCGGGGTTTTGACTTATGACTTGGATATTGTCTCTGTCATTGTCCGATTCTATGCGATCGCCAGGTGAGAAATTCGTTACTGTGCCTCCGCCACTCAAAAACCAGACCCTTTCGCTATCAAGTTGGTTGAATGGAGTTGCCCCTGGAGGGAGGTAATGTATTTTCGCCTGTGGTGAGGCGTTTTCTGCCGCTTCTTTGAAATTTAAAGTAGCGATCGGTTGCTGTTTCCAATATGAACAGAGAATATCGAAAACTTCCACTAAATAACTGCGGTTCTTGCGAGCATTGGCAAAAGCTGGGTATAAACCCAGAAAGCTAAAATATGCCGATGCACTCAAGGTTAAACATACTACTTCGGTGGAGGCGATCGCGGTTTCACAGGCAACATCGCGCAACAAACCAATTTCGCCGATAATTTCCCCAGGTTGCAGCAATTTTAGGGTAATTGGCAGTTGCGTCTGGGGATCGTATCCCAACAGGCGCACTTGTCCCTCATAAATGATCGTGATGTGTTCTGGGAGACTATCTTTACCGATAATTTTCTGACCTATCCGATAGCGCCAAGCTTGCACCTGTTCTGATAGGTTAGCGATCGCTGCATCTGGTAAATGCTCAAATCCTTCTAGGGTAGTGACAAATTCCAGAAAAGTGTTCTTAATATAAGTCATATAAAACAAGTAAAAGTGAGGAATTAAGCCGAAATTATTAGGGAGTATTTCTTACTAACAGTGGTAGTCTTTACTGTTTTGCTAGTCGTTGGCAAGACTTCTGTGAAATTCCGGTGTCTAAATATGCAAAAGTACACAGAAGAGGTTCGTCTAATTGCAGGTCTGTATTTATATCACCCTGTTACAATTAATTATGCGTTTTTCAAAATAAAGTATAGTGTAAATACATTCAGGATAAGTTATCAATTGATTAATGCTACATAATTTATACAAACTTAAAATCAGTATTTAGCATTGCTATGTAAAATGGATACTCATCAAACTAAAACACAAAAACGCAGTTGTTAAATTTAGCGTCGCCCATTTTAATTTATGATAATCAACATGAAACTATCACAAATGCTTTTTTAAGTAAATACCCTAATTAAGAATTATGTAATAAAAAAAACTTTAAGTTTCGGAATTATTTTTTACAAATTCTTGAATATAAGGATTGACAGTATCACTGATGGCAAAATGGTAAACTTTCCTTGGTAAACAGCGCTATACCCGATTTGTAAAAGAATTCCCCATGATTTTGCTAGCTTAATTTAATAAAAATTAACTAGAAAAGTAAAGATGAAGATTTTTTGTCACCTTACAGCGATTAAGTATTAAATGTATTAAGTAAAGACAATAACTGCCTTCAGTAAATCTACTTGTTTAATTAATATCGAGTCCATCTAATTGTTTTGCATAAACAACCTGATCCCGATTGCGAGATGAGGTTGTTTTATTTTGCTAAGTAATTACTCGCATTGGATATTATGCAGGATTGACACTTAAATTTACCTGCACAATTATATCGTTGTAATCTTTGTCACCACCATTTGCCAAATCCTCAAAGCCAAAGGTGTTGTTCCCTAACGTCCGAATGTGATCTGTCTTGTCTGAGTTAGCACCCAAGAATGCGAAGTAAACATCCTTATTGGCATTGTTATTGAGAATCGCATCGGGACTAGCATCAACAATAATAAATGGTGCAAACAGAGAATCAGCCCCGAAAGTCCCAGTGGAATTTGCTGTCCCTTGGTTATTCACTGTCAAGTCAATGCCTGAAACACGCCCACGCACGGCGGCTTGGGCGTAACCAGCCTGTCCTACGAGAATATCTGCTTTGCCATCACCATTGGTGTCAATGCCACCATTCTGATCAGCCACCTGATAAAAGCCCACAAAGTTGTTGTAAGAAGCTTCTCTGTTGACTGCAAAGTTAGCTGTTACCGATTGTGCCACACCCTGTAAATCAATCAGTTCCCCTTGATACTGCTCTTGCAGACTTGTACCTAAAGTTAGTTGTTGATCTGTTGGCTGAATCGTCACAACCAAATTCGGGAAGTTGAGAGAAAACCCTTCCTCTTCTGTGTTGTTATTTGTAGCTGAGGAAAAAGTAACGCTTGAGAAAGAGCTTTTTCCAGACACTACATCCTGAGTAGTGCTGTTAGATACCAGATAAAATCTGAGTTTGGTATCAGAGTCAAATTCTAAGATGTTTGTCAGGTCGGCAGGATTAAAATCATTAGGCAGATTAGCAAGGGTAGAGAAAATCAGCTTGGAGCGCGAAAGAGCTGCTTGCGTATAGCCTTCTGCACCAGGGGCTATGCCGTTAATCCTACCTTGTTCATCGTCAACGGTAAATACACTCAGTTCATTCACCTCTTTGGAGGTGTTGGTTTTAATCTTGATTGAGAGTCTTCCTTTATCACCTTTAATGTTCAGCTTAGTCTTGACACTAAAGATATCGCCTGTAATGTTTGTCAGTAGAGGAGTCGCGTCAGCGATCGCAAGTGTAAACACATCACTGGCTGTTTCTCCACCAACATCTTTAGCGGTAACTTTGATGTTTCTACTACCTACCTCTCCATTATCAGGAGTACCACTGAAAGTCTTGGTAGCAGCATCGAACTTCAACCCATTCGGCAAAGGCGTATTGTCTTCCAGAGTTGCTGTGTAGGTGAGGGTATCTCCGACATCTGGATCAGTGAAAGTGTCATCTGGTACAGTGAAGCTGAAGAGACTACCTACAGTGGCTTGCTGGTCTGCGATCGCCTTAGACAAGACTGGAGGATCGTTGACATTATTAACCGTGAGTTTAAACACATCACTGGCTGTTTCTCCACCAACATCTTTAGCGGTAACTTTGATGTTTCTACTACCTACCTCTCCATTATCAGGAGTACCACTGAAAGTCTTGGTAGCAGCATCGAACTTCAACCCATTCGGCAAAGGCGTATTGTCTTCCAGAGTTGCTGTGTAGGTGAGGGTATCTCCGACATCTGGATCAGTGAAAGTGTCATCTGGTACAGTGAAGCTGAAGAGACTACCTACAGTGGCTTGCTGGTCTGCGATCGCCTTGGACAAGACTGGTGCTGTCATGATCTTATTGATTAATACTTACTATTTATGAATATCTTCGCCAAAAAAAGGCTATGAAAAAATCAGGCTGAGATAGTAGAGTTATTGTCTTTTACTACGACAACTCAAAAAGCACTCTTCAGTCCGTGCCCGATATCTTATCACTGTTACACTACCGCAGATCAACGCTATAACGGAAGCGGCAATTTAATCACTTAAATATAAAACCTCACCCTGCCTCCGGCTTCCCTCTTTGAACTCACGGAGAGGGATTGAGGGTAAAGTTCTTCTCGTTTACGGCGGCGTCTATACGTGTTAACTTAAGTCAATTCGATGAACCTCTCCCTCCCAACCTCCCTCTCCTACAAGGCGAGGGAGGAGTAAGGAAAAATTAGGCTTTTTGCTCCCCTCTCCTAAGTAAGAAGAGGGGTTAAAGGTGAGGTTTTGTACTTTATTAAATCCGCGTTCCTAAGCCACGACGCTAGCAGAGAAAACGAAATCATTTACTGTAAGGCTAGTTGATGCAATTCCCAGCAATGAAACCAACTCTGTATTTCCGATTTTCACTATAGTATCAGCACCCTGTTGCAATAGCCTTAGATTACTGACGGCAATACCGCCCAGCCCGATTTTATCAATGCCGATTGTAAAATCAGTAATAATGTTCTTGCTAGTTGGCAGACTGGCGTTAGCAAGAAAGAATTGGTCAGCACCAGCACCACCACTCAAGCGATTAGCGCCTTGTTGACCAGCAAATAGCACATCATCACCATCGCCACCAAACACCGAATCATTCACACTGGAGAAGAGTTTGTCATCACCCGAACCACCGTAGAGACGGTTATTGCTACCTTCACTCTTGAGAGTGTCGTTACCTGAGCCACCGAAGGTTAATTGACCAGTTCCTTCAACTACTGTCAAAGTATCATTACCTGCTGCCCCAAATAGATTATTATTACCATTGGCTTCAACTAAGGTAACTTCGTCATCACCTGCACCACCATCAGCACTAGTGTTGTTAGCAGGGCTATTTGCACCAATTAAAATTTGATCGTTACCGTCTCCTGTGGACACCGAGGAGTCACCGCCGACCACCACCGTGTCATCACCCTTGCCAGTTTGGATAGTGTTACCAATATTCCCCTCTACAAAGTCTGCTCCGTCACCTGTAAATAAGGTTTGCTTTGGCTTGAGGGTGACATCATCACTATTGGTAGAACCAAATTGAATATCTAATGTTGTTAGTCCAACAGTACCACCATCAAACCCTGCTGCTGTAAAGTACTGAGTATTACCTACACTTTGATAATCTAGAGTTGTTGCTTGACCATTAGTAGTTTCTTCCGAAGTCAAGACTTCTTTAGTGGAAAAAACTGCATCTGGGCCTCCCACCAGTGCTTCTGTAATGGCACGACCTTTCAAATCGCCATTACTGGGAATTTCTAACCCTAAAATACGAGCAAGTGTAGGCGTTACATCAGCATTACTGACGGGCGCATAGTCCACATAGCCTTGTTTAAAGTCGGGGCCAATAGCCTCCATATTATTGAAGGTATCACCTCGACCAAAGCTGCCATGCATCCCCTGCCCTTGCTGCAAAGTTGTGTCAGCAATTTCTACTTGAGCTTGAGGGTTATTTGGGTTATTTGGGTCTGTGCTAAAGCTTTTGAAGTTGATAACAATAGATGGAACTGGTGTTTGAGCATCACCTTTTAGCCCGATCGCACTCAGTGGTAAAGCACCTGGAATAGTTCCATAGGCATCGTCTACGAAAATACCACTGATATAGTCCTTCTGCGAGAGCAAATTCACTACCTGTGTAGCTAAGGCAGCATTGCCATTAGGTAGATAAATTAGGTCAGATCCACCATTGGCAGCTACAACTACCTTTGTACCTGGGTCAAGTTGCCCATTAATTACTTCACCTGTACCACCAATTACACCATTCCCAGAAATAGGACGTTGACCTTGCGTGGCATCAACAGTCGCATACTGAATGTGGTTGAGGTCTGGGGGGAGGGTTGTAGGGTTAGGATCGTATAGGGATAGACCTAGATCGTGAGCCAAATCAATAGCAACAAAGCCTGCTGGTAAAAATCCCGGATTTACGCCAGCGTATGTTTGAGTAGCAGCATAACTTGTAGTTTTTGTACCTTGGCTATCAATAACTTGTTTACTGATCGTAGAAAAACCGTGGTCAGAAGTAATAAAAACATCAGTAGTCTTGTCTAAGCCTGTACTCTTGAGATAGTCAAGAAGTTGCTTTAAATTATCATCAGCATTTTTGACCCCAGCTTTTGAAGTAGGGCCATTGATACCTGGTGTCAAGGTGTTTAAACTATCACCCTGATTGTGTTGACTACCATCGGGATCTCTTGACCAGTAAACCAATGCGAATGGTTTAGCATCTTCTTGAAACTTGGGTAAAATTACTTTGGTAGTGGCATCTGCGAAGTATTGTTGTTGAGCCACATTGGCATTCAGGGTGCCAGGAGTTGTATTAGTACCAGCTGGTTGGACTCGCAGTGTCGGTTTTACATCTAGACCAGCAGCTTGTAAGCGAGCGACAATATCTGGATCGAGTGGAACAGCAGAAGGTGAACCAGCAGCTGTAGTCGGTGGTGTTGCACCATTTGTACTGTCATCAATAATAATTGTATCGGGAGTAGGAATAGTACCCGTAGTACCACCTTCTCGGTTAACTTGTGTAACATCTTGGATGGCAACAGGCCCTAATTTCCCAACTGCTGCTGTGTTGAAACCTTGCGATCGCGCATAAGCTAGGAGTGACTCTTCATCTAAAAAGTTGTTACCGGGAAACTTTTCGTCAATATCCCCCAGAACTGAATCATTTTCAATGAATGGCGTGACACTACCATTGGCATTAGGACTAGGAAAACCACTATAAATAGTGTTACTAAAGTCACCTGTATCACCAAGATAATGCCCCGTTGCGATCGCAGAAGCATTCGGGGTGGTAAATGTCGGAAACAGCGAATGACTATTGGCAAAACTAACTCCCTGCTGACGGATGCTATATAAAGTTGGGGTGTCAATGGGGTTTACAGAACCGTTACGCAATCCATCTGCAACAAAAATAATGACATTTCTACCGTTGCCGTTTGTATCAGCCATGTCAGCTACTCCTTAAGTATTGTAAGTTACGAGCGATGCCTACGCCTGGCTACGCCTACGCAGCAATTATGTGTATAGAGACTGAGCGATTAATTACACTCAACCCAAGCGAAAAATTCTTGGCTACAGAAACCTGAGTAGTATTTGGCGACAAAATGCTTAGTGTCCACATAAATTAGTGGAGAAAATTAAATGAATCTAATGGCCACTGTCTCAAAAGATAGTTTTTCAATGTTTAAGGAAGGTTATAAGCAAGTTAAGATTTTGGACGAAAAGCACAAGGATCTTTAAAGGCAAAATTATTACTATATAAATATAAAAAGCGAGGGAGTATCACTCCCCCGCATTAGCAAAATCGCTACAGCTTAACTAATTTTGAATGTTGAACTTTCAGCTAAACGACACTAGCAGAAAAAACGAAATCATTTACCGTGAGGCTAGTTGATGCAATTCCCAGCAATGAAACCAACTCTGTATTTCCGATTTTCACTATAGTATCAGCACCCTGTTGCAATAGCCTTAGATTACTGACGGCAATACCGCCCAGCCCGATTTTATCAATGCCGATTGTAAAATCAGTAATAATGTTCTTGCTAGTTGGCAGACTGGCGTTAGCAAGAAAGAATTGGTCAGCACCAGCACCACCACTCAAGCGATTAGCGCCTTGTTGACCAGCAAATAGCACATCATCACCATCGCCACCAAACACCGAATCATTCACACTGGAGAAGAGTTTGTCATCACCCGAACCACCGTAGAGACGGTTATTGCTACCTTCACTCTTGAGAGTGTCGTTACCTGAGCCACCGAAGGTTAATTGACCAGTTCCTTCAACTACTGTCAAAGTATCATTACCTGCTGCCCCAAATAGATTATTATTACCATTGGCTTCAACTAAGGTAACTTCGTCATCACCTGCACCACCATCAGCACTAGTGTTGTTAGCAGGGCTATTTGCACCAATTAAAATTTGATCGTTACCGTCTCCTGTGGACACCGAGGAGTCACCGCCGACCACCACCGTGTCATCACCCTTGCCAGTTTGGATAGTGTTACCAATATTCCCCTCTACAAAGTCTGCTCCGTCACCTGTAAATAAGGTTTGATTTGGCTGAAGTGTAATATCATCGCTGCTAGTGGAGCCAAACTTAATTACTTCAGATTGAGGTTGACCTAAACCAGGAGCAAGATTGAGGGGATTCTCCAGTTTTAGGAGAATAATTTCATTGTTGTCTATAACTGGATTCTGAGGATCATTCCCAGGACGACCTGTAGAGAAAGGATAGTTATTGTCATTAGCTACCAAAATGGTGTTTTTGTCAACAACTAAAACATTTTCAATGGTTTGGAATGGGAAGTCAAAGGTAGTTTTGCCGTCCCCATTCAGGTCTTTGGGGTCTTGGATGTTTAACAAGTCTACAACTTCTTCTTTAGCTACATAGCCATTAAAATCTGTTTTAGACAAGTCTATTTTGTAGATCCTCTTAAATTTAGCCGCAGATCCTTGATTGTTATCCCGTTCAATAACTAGGTACTCATTATCATTAATGACTGCTAAATCCCCAATCGAATTTGACGGATTATCTAATCTGTAGTAACGTAATTGGTCGCTGTATTTATGGCTAGCAAGGTCAAATTCGTTAATCCGCAAAGCACCGGGAGTATCGCCTTGAACCGTACCCTCTAACAGCATATAGAGTTTGGTTTTGCTGGCGTTGATTGCTCCGCCTTCAAAACCTTTTGAGCTAGCTAAGTTAGCAAAAGCATCTCCTGAGAGAACATCGGGGTTTTGTGGCGATCGCACTACATTATACTGAGGATCGTCTCTGAGTTGATCTCGTACCTTATCCCCGATATCTGGGAAGTCTGTAAATAGTGCATCTACACCTAATTGATAGAACTGCTGGATCTCTAACTCTAGCTTGCCTTTGTAATCTGCTGCTAAATATTGGTCTTCCGCCCGGAAAGTGTAGGGATGAACTTGCAACCCTGCATTGTGAGCATCTTGAATTAATGTAGAGGGAGGTAATGTTGTCTTATCAGCATCATTTACTACCCCATCCCCATTCACATCATCAGCTTTGCCATCACCATTAGCATCAGTACCTTTGACACTAACAATCATCCGCTTCCAAGGGCCAATGCCATCAGCATAAGTGGCAACTTCAGTCAAGCCTTCTGGAGTTCGCAAGTCGCCATAAGTGCGAGTGTCACCACTGACTTTCAAATCATAAGGCTGACTTTCGATGATCTTACCGTTGATATCAATGTCACTGGCATCTAAAAGTTGGACAAGTGGAATATCTACCCCTGCCGCCGGCATAATGCTATCATGCAGCTGTTTGAGATTAGATACTTCAAAGGACTGGATGAAGATCCGACTGGGGTCAGTAAAGTTATTTGCCTTCAGTGTATCGATTAATAACTGACTGATGTTTCTGTTTATTTTGTTGGTGGTGCCTACATAAGTAGCTTCATCGGCCAAATAGGTCGGATGCTTAGTTTCAGGGTAGATACCAATTTTTTTACCTGTGTCGGCTTCTACTTGCTTAACTAGGTTGATGATTTCTGTGAAGGTAGGAATTTCAAATTGATCATCAAAGGAATGGTTTCGGAAAGGTAAACGTTCTTCTGCGCGTAAAGTTTTGATTTCAGCTAAGGTGAAGTCTTCAGCAAACCAACCTGTAATTGTGTTTCCATCTAAACTTACTGTTTTTTTGCGATCAGCAAACTCTGGATGCTTGTAAACATCTGTGGTTGTATTGTTGAAATTGACACTACCATCAGCGTTCAGAACTGCTAAAGCAGGTTCATGACGAGCAATTAACACACCATCTTTTGTAACTACTAAATCAGGCTCAATGAAGTCAGCGCCTCTCTCAATTGCTTGCTTATAAGACTCTAAGGTATGCTCTGGACGATAGCCACTTGCACCTCTATGACCAATTACTTTAGGTGCTTCTCCATCTAAAGTTTTGAATTGATCGGGTGTAGTAATGGGAGCCTCTAATAATTTACCAGTGGCATCAAAATGCAGCAGGTAAGGGCCAAACTCGTCTCCGACCCAGATTGTCCCGTCTTTATCAAAGACGAATGACTCTACATCAAAGTCTGCACCAGTCAGTAATCTTCCAGTAGTTCCCTCATTTACAATTTGGAAAGGAACTTTTTTGTTAGGATCAGACAGTTGAATGTAATCTAAAACTTTAACGCTGCCGTCTCCATTTTCTGTTCCTTTAAAATTTGGATCTACACGATTGATTCGCAGTAAAAAATCTGCACTATTATCTTTGCTACCGTAACCATTATCTGATAGGAAGTACAAAGAGTTGCTGTTAGCAAATTGGACACCGCTAAAGCCCTGTATTGGCTGTCCTGGGAAAGGCCCCGTTCTGCCATTGGCTGAAACGTCTGCACCAGAAACTGGCCCATCACTAAAGGTATCAGCAGGTAAAGAAGCAAAGCCGACTAACTCAATTGCCATAATTTAAAATGTTGGTTGGGTATATGGATTTAACTGCATCACAAGCTATTGAAATTTTGACAATTCATGTTATGTGGAAAAGTCCACCAAAACCTAACCTCCTAACCCCCTTCCCGACCCGGAAGGGGGGAAATTCAAAGTCTTTCTCCTTAAAGGAAGAGAGAAATAGAAGTGAGGTTTTCCAGATGCCGAGAATACATTTACGAAAACGTATTTTTTCAGAGTTATCGAAACTTTGAGAAATGATAGTAGAATGTCAACTACTAATCTGTGTTACTGACAATACTTGTCTGTTAATGGGAAAAGGTAAAGAAAAAACCTTTAACCCTTACCCTTTATGCTTTTTTCCAAATCAAATTTAGAGTTCAAAATGCTTAACCGAGTAGTATTGGTGTTAGTGAGTAATGAATCTGGAATACTGAGATTTAGAATTTAATGTCGATAGTAGTTATGAGATAACTTAGCTAGCAGTAGATATTTTTCCAGGATAAGATTAAGATAAGATAAAATTAAATAGAAGAAATGATTAAGTATTTCCAGAAAAACTAATACTGATTAAAATTTATATAAACAAAATTTTGAGATGATAAAGTCAACATATTTATATTTTAAATGCAACTTACTTTGTTGATAATTATCAAAAGATAAAATTTGAGTTTTTGCAGTTTGAGTTGGTTAGCGATCGCATCAATTTTAATCGTCAGGACTTATACCATTTGTGAAAATCTTTACAACTAATGAAACGTTTAGATACCCGACTTCTTAAAGAAGGCGGGTATCTCTTTGTTCAGGAATGATTTAGGATTGGGATGACGTTAGCCAACAAACTAAACCACAACGCTAGCTGAAAAAACGAAATCATTTGCAGTCAGACTCGTTGAGATAATTCCTAGTAATGAAACCAACTCTGTATTTCCGATTTTCACCAAAGTGCCACTACACTGTTGCGACAGTGTTAGCTCACTAAATTGAGTTACGCTAACACCGCCAAGCCCGATTTTGTCAATCCCAACTGTAAAGTCAGTGACGATGTTCTTGCTATTTGGCAGACTGCTATTGGCAATCCAGAATTGGTCTGCACCAGTACCGCCACTGAGGCGATCGCTACCTCCTTGACCAGCAAATAGCACATCATCACCATCGCCACCAAATAGGGAGTCATTGACATTAGAGAAGAGTTTGTCATCTCCACAACCACCAGAGAGACGGTTATTGCTACCGTTACTCGTGAGGGTGTCTTTACCTGAGCCACCGAATAATGATTGATGAGAACCTTCAATTACTGTGAGAGTATCATCACCTGCCGCCCCAAACAAATTATTACTACCACTGGCTTCCACTACGGTAATAACATCATTACCACTGCCACCATCAGCACTGGTATTTTGAGCCGGGCCATTTTGACCAATAAATATCTGATCGTTACCGTCATTCCCGGAAACTGAAGAGTCACTGCCTGCAAGCACTGTGTCATCACCGTTTCCGGCTATGATTGTGTTACCTTGAGCGCCTTCTACAAAGTCTGCTCCCTCACCTGCACTAAAGAATCGTCCTGGCTGAAGATTGACAGTATCGCTGTTGTTAGAACCAAAACCGTTCAAGAAAGTAGGCTGTACAGTTGTTAGGTTATTGGGTAGTTCCAGGATACCGAGTTTTTCAGCAGCCGTATTACCCGTAACATTGAAGTCGTTGTCGTTAATCAAGGCTAGAGTGTTCGGTGCTACCAATGCTAAACCTTCTAATTTTTCCACCCCGGTGTAACCCAACTGAGCGGCATTAGCAATCAAACTCTTGCTGACAGGGGTAATATTGGCAGTAGCTAATTCCGCAGAGGAAAGTTGTTCAATAGTTTTACCAGCTGGCAAGGTAAAGTTAGCAGGGTTGTTGATGTTGGTCGCCCCAGCTAAATCAATTTGGTAAATTAGTTTATTGCCAGCAGATGTACCATTGTCATCTCGCTCAACTACTGCAAATTTGCCGTTACCTAAAGCTACTGCATCGCCAATTTTGTCAGTTGCCGGTAAACCTTCTAGGCGATATAAATATTCTCCTGTTACCTGCTTGGCGAAAATATCAAACTCCAGAATTCGCAGGTTGAGAGAAGCTTTGGATGTCACATCATTAGCAACATCTGGATTATCAATTGGACTCTGGATAAAGGCATATAATTTATTACCTTCCAACGCTACAGCTTCAAATCCACGGTTATTGCGGCGTTGGGCATAAACTGCTGGCAATACTTCAGTGCCAAAAGTTCCAGGGGGTTGATCTGGGTTGGGTGCAGTGGCAGTTCCTTGAGGAATAAAGCGGTCAATTAATTTACCATTAACGTCAAAGTGGTAAATTGCCGGACGGTATTCATCTACCATCCAGTAGTCTCCATTTTCCGCAATTACAATCCCTTCTAAGTCAGCACCCAAAGGATCGTTAGCTAGAATATTGTTGTTTAAGTCAACAGCAATTTCATCAGTGTAAGCCAAACCATTTGCCCCAGCTTGCAAATTAGGCAATCCAGTTAATGGTGTCGTCCCATCTTGGCAAAATAGTCCTGTTCTATTGGTAATGCTGATTTCACCTGTGGTGCGGTTAAGCTCAAAACTGACTATTTCTGGTTGGAAGTCGGGCAAGAAAAATGGTCTGTTTGAACCATTAGAATCTCCATTGGGGCCACGGTCTGTGTTGGTGACAAATTTCAGGTTGCCATTTGCTGCAAACCCTTGGAAATACAATCCAGAGAAACCGCCTAAGAAAATATCTTGACCTTTAGAGGTCGTCCCTAACTTAGGTAAGTTGTCAAATTCATAGATAGTCAGCTTGGGTTGGGCAACAGGATTGCGGGGATCGTAACTAGTGGTGTCGATATTTAGAGAATTAGGGAAGGTATTGGCGATGTTTTCCCAAGGCACTAGCTTAAAGTTAGAGTTAACATTTTCGCCATCGATTGTCTTAGCAGGTTCATTGGAGCCGTCTTGGGTAACAAATAAACCAAATGGGAAGTTAGGCCCCAGTGGGAGGTTAATGACATCAGCACCGTCTGACTCTTGTACGCTGTCAATTGATCCATTGTTACCAATGGCAAAGTTGCCTACGTATTCGTTGTTACCTTCACGAGTGTAGGCAACAAAGGTGCTATCGCCTTGGCTGGATGCTAGCAGGTAGCCTGTACCGTTTTTGCCGTAGTAGATGGTTAACCCTTCTGCGTCGTCGGTGAGGTGAGAACCACCCTCAAAACGAACGCGATCGATCAGCTTACCTGTTGTGCCACCGTCCGGTTCTGCCTGGAATTTCCAGATGCCCACATCTTCTTGGGCTATGTAGAGAAAGCCGGTTTCTTGGTCAACCACCATACCCTCTGTTTGGGGAGAACGCCCTTCTGTGGTAGGCGAGGGGATGGTGAATTCCCGCACCAGTTCCGCTCCAATTTGGCCATTACCTTTGTCAATCAATTTGAACTGAGCTATGTCTCCAGTTTGGCGGCGACTAGTAAAGACATAGTAATCATTGGTTACGGGGCTACGGTATAAGCTAAGTCCGTAAGAACTGCGAGTTGATGCAGAATAAGGAGGTTCAAAAGGTGATGCTTGGAAGATAGTACCAATATTGCTATCGGTGATATTTTCCAGGTATTGACCGGGTGTAGTGGGGTTGGGGTTAATTTTGAAGATTGCTAGTTTATCATTTTGGCGATCGCTAGCTACGGCAATATCAACAGATTGATTGCCTAATTTAAAACCGTATTGCAGGTCAATATTGTTGTAGCGAATGCCACCCGGATTAACTGTTTGCAACAAATTACCAGATAAGTCATAAACCCGCAATCCCGCATTTTTGACTGAGGTTAGTACTAAGCTATCGGCAGAATTTGTGGCATTAACATAAATGGCAGGGTCATCAGCATCAGCCCGTTGATCAACTGGGAGTGTTTCATCGTCGAATAAATCGGGACGGGTTTCTAGCGTGGGTGCAGCAGTTGGAACTAAGTCTGCATCCAGTGTGAGAATTTGGGTAAATTGGCTTTGGCTGAAGTTATTATCACTTACCAATACAATCGACTGACGACCATCTGCTAGTTTGGGGCCAAAGGTGATACCTTCGATGTTATCTGTACCGTTAGGCAAGTTTAAATCATTTAAATTCAGCAGTAAGCGCTTTTGAGCGGGTTGGATAGCAGCTAGTTGCTCAGTACTCAGATTATTGAGAGAATCGTAAAAACTAATGTCAGTTGCACCTTGCAAAGAAACTTCGTAGATTTTGATGGTGTTGCCGACACCCGCAGAAAAAGAGCGTTCTAATGCTAGCAATGTGCCTCGATTGTCGATCGCGAGTAAATCTGCCAAACCATTGTCACTAGAACCTGTGCTAGGGTTGGGTGGTTGGGCAATCGCATCGGTGATGTAGAGGTATTCCTTTTCTGGCTGTCCACTAAGCAGATTGTATTGCAGAATTCGGGAAGGACTGCCACTGGTGAGTGAAGCCTTTAATCCATCTTGGGAAAGCGCGTTTTCAGTGGCGGTGAATAGGGTTTTCTGGTCGGGTGTAATGGTGAGGCTTTCAAAGGCTAAGTTATTGTAAACGCCTGATTTCTGCGTATCACCTGCATCGACAATACCGTTGTTGTTGGTATCCTCAACTATTGGCAAAAACTTGGTAGGGACAAATAGCGATCCTACTTCTTGCCCCGTTGTAAGGGAAAATTCCTTAATAAAGGGATTGGTAACACGACCAGCAGTAGGATTGACTTCGCCTTCTGAAGAGATGAAGACTGTCCCATTATTGGTAAAAGCAATGCCTTCAGGGTCAAGGCTGTTGGTTGCAAAAAAGTTGCCGTTGGTATCTTTCAGGGGTGTGACATTGGTAAAAGTCACCCCAGTATCAGCAGTGAAAGTATAGAAGCGGGCAGGACCAAATTGAGAGCGATCGTCTGAGATAGCGTAGTAGCGGTTGTTAACTGCATCGTAGGTGACACCAGATAATCCACCCACCGGAGTCTGTACCCCATTTACGGTTCCCGCCGCGTCAGTAGGAATAAAACCAGTAACGAAAGTAGACTGTCCCTGAAATCTTAGACGCGGAATGGTTTTACCTGGTTCAGTTGGCCCAGTTTGCACATCTTTAAATACTAAGCGATGGTCAGAACTGGGGAAGGGAAAAGTACCCACCAAGGGGAACGTTGAGTCGGTATTCAGGGGCCAAAATACTCCTGAGTTGGCAATTGTTAGGTTAGCGGAAGGTAGCACGTAATCAGTCCGCAGATTTCCGGGAGTCGTATCAGCAAAGTCTGCGGTATCAAAGCTAGGATTCCCTTTTTGACTAGCGTTTGCACCACCTTGTAAGTCTGCTTGTTGGGCGCCACCAAGACTGGTAGGGATGACATTAGTATTGATATTAGGATTTTGCAATAGTTGGCGAATAGCGTTGTCAAAACTATCACCATCCAACGGATCTGCATTTTGATCACCCACAATCACAAAGCTTGAACCAGCAGCAATCCCGCCCGTTTTCCCCTCATCATCGTAGATGTAATTACCTTTACCAGGAGTAATATAGTCTGCCCAAAAGCGGATCTCGTCGTGGTTGCGCTTGCCGTTGCGGTCTTCCGGCCCATCAAAGGTTGGGGGTGTGGGGTGGCTGGCGAGGACATGAATTGTCTCGCTGTTTACCTTGATTGGTACATCCCAATGACTCTTGGAGGAGAGACGTAAAATTTCCAGTTCGTCCTGAGAATACCAATCATTCGGCTGTGGTGTTGTAGGATCATCGGGAAGCAAAGCATTAGGCATATCCTTCCAGAGGAAGTTTTGGAAGGTGCGGACGTTAGCTGTATCGATGGGATATTTGGACAGCAGCAACATCCCATATTGACCAGGAAAATTACCGAATCCGAAGGCATCATCGCCATATCCCGGTTCGCCTGGGGTTGTAACTACTGCGCCGTTGTTGTTCAAGTCAAACCCAGAGGCAATACCCGTATTGGAAGGAGCAATGTAAAAGTAAGGGTAATCAACAGGATTTGCACCATTCTGGCTGACTGCAAGGTAATTTTGCTTGAATAACTGAACTGCTTCTTGTGAGTAGTCAAACTCATTGATCAGCAGCACATCTGGGTTGTTACGCTGGATAATTTCCGCAACAGCTTTTGCTTGAGCATTGTCAGCCGTAGACAGGTCGGTTACTAGCTGATCTTTTGCGTTGCGATTCAAAGAAGCATTGAACTGAGAAAAGCGAATTGTGCTTGTAGTTACCATAGGTTAGTTCTGAGGTAGATTCCAGATATTAAACTGCTTTAAAAATGGTAGGAGCATGGCATTGCCATGCCCCTACGAGAAATCTATATGTATCAGGATTTTTGTGAATTGGTATTAGACATCGCTTGAATCTGCGTTAAACAAATACAAAGCCAGTATCGGTTGCCAAATTCGTCTTTAGCTTTAACCCATCCTCAACAACAGCAATTAACTCTGTTCCATTGTTGGTAAAGATGCCGACAGCAGACTTGTTGCCAGACACGCCTGATATAGACGCTAGTGAGTAATTGCTAGCAACTCCCTTGAGTTCAATTTTATCCTTAGCTTTAAAGCTGGCAATATCGGCATAGTCAGCGTTACCAGAACTGGTATAGAAAACTGAACTGGTATCACCCAAGACATAAGTATCTGCACCCTGATCGGCGTTGAGTATGTCAATTTCGCTTGTGCCACCCCCCCAACCAATGAGGCGGTCATTGTCCTTCCCTCCAGAAAGTATGTCACTGGCAATTCCGCCTAAAATTGTGTCATCGCCATTGCCCCCACAGAGGATGTCGGCGCTTCCCTTGCCATCAAGGTAGTCATTGTCTGCACCACCATCAATTGACTCACTGGCATTAGTGCCGATGACGCGATCGCTCCCAGCTAGAGCATTGACTATGTATTTATCCGAACCAGTAAGTTCGCTGACAAAGATGATGTCGTTGCCAGATGTCGCCTTGTTATTGGCTACAGTCAGGTCAAAGGTATCGCTAACCTTAGCACCACTGCTATCAGTAGCGGTAACTGTGACTGCGAAAATGCCGATTTGGGAAATAGTGCCGGATACTACACCTGTGTTGGCAACAATACTAGAACCAGTGGGTAAACCTGTAGCGCTGTAGTTGAGGGTGTCGCCTTGATCGATATCAGCAAATTTGTTACTGATATTGAAAAAGAAAGGTTTATTAGTAGAGATGATTTGGTCATCAAGCGCTTGCACCGTGGGTGGATTGTTTCCAGATATGTTTCCAGATATATTAAAGCGAGCCACACTAGGGTCGTGATCGCTATCCTGGTCGGCAAACTCTGAGTTGACATGAACTACATCATACCCATCTAGCTTGCTGCGTAAGTTGTTACTCACTAAAATGTGGTCAAGTGTCTGCGCGTTGCCTTCAAAGTTGTAGGTATAACGCTCATTTGCAGGTAGGGTTTCAATTAGGGAAGTTAGCCCAGCCCTTTCTAGGGTGCTGACGGGGTTGGAGAACTCAAAGTCATTCAAGTCACCCGCTACTACTACATTGGCATTGGGGTCGATCGCTAAAATACTTTGAACAAAGTTTTTCACCAAGGTAGCTTGTTGCTGACGCTGCACTTCGCTAATGAGGGTTGGCGGTTGATTCGGCCCGTATAGCGGTTGGTCGCCACCTTTAGAATTAAAGTGGTTGCCAATTATATAAACAGTTTTACCGTTGAAAGTAAATTCACCAACTAACGGCTTACGACTGCTAGCAAAGGCCGAGTTTGTGGGGTCAATCAAACCAGGACTATTAGAAACTGTAGGAACACCAGAAACATTGCTAACTGTAGTGTTGGTGGAAGTACCACCGGGGCGATCTACAAAGTTGACACGATTGGGATTAAACAAGAAGCCCACCCGGATATTTCCACCAGGTTCACCACCATTTGTATCGTCCACTGGGTTAATTTGGCGATATTGATATGTGGGGCCACCAGCAGCAATAATTGCATTAATTAATGTTTGAAAGGTTGTGCTAGCATCAACTACGCTATCATTCGTCGGCCCGTTATTGTCCTGAATTTCTTCCAGACTAATGATATCTGGTGATTTCAGATTATTGACAATGCGGCTGGCAAGGTTGTTAAACTTGGTTGTACCATCGCCTGGGTCAAGGTTTTCGACGTTGAAGGTAGCAACTGTCAGTTGGTTAGTAGTGGGAGTTAAATGAGTGACTTCCTTGGTCAGTGTGTTGGAAGTAACTGTCACCGAGGTAGGCAGAACTTCGTAGTTGCTGAAACTATAATCAACTACACCCGTAATTGTGCCGAAAGTAGCACCGACGTTAACCTGGGGTGAGCTACCAGAGGTAAACAGTGCGTCATCAATTTGAATGCGCTCTGGATTAAAATCATTAGGACTAATCACCACACCACCGCGTGCTGTCCGTCCGGTGGCATTAGCGCCATTGTCCGCCAGTAGCCAAATCTCCCCAAAAGAATTTGTTGGGCTAACTGCCACAGGATTATTTACCTGTACTAGCATTCCTTCTAAACTTTCGTAGAAATCAATGCCATCCTGGGCAGGGTCAAAGGTGGTGGTTCCAGTTTCGATATTACCAATAGTGTCGTTATCGATTACTGAGGTTGGAATGGTTCTGCCGCCATTACCTAGAATCGTGGCAGTTGCTACATTGCCACTGGAGAGTTTGACAATTGTGGGGTTAGTAATTTCTGTGGTTGTCAGGTTGTTAGAACCAGTAGCGCCACCAGGACGGAATTCTGTTACCGTACCGCTTACTTGTACTGAGTCACCTACTTGCACAGTTGGCGCTGATGAGGTGAAGATAAAAATGCCTTCAGAAGTGCGATCGTCGCTGTCTGGGTTGGAATCTTGGATGTAGAAACCATTAGATTTCAGGGCGGTGACAATTCCCGGTACATTAGCTACATCTTGTCCATTTAACGGTGAGATGTGGGATGCACCCTGAATGTCGTGAATCCGAGGATTTAAGACTACAGCGCTCAGTGTAATGCTATCGGTGCAGAACTTTTTGAAATTGTTTTCTGAGAGGTCTTTGGCAGATGTCCCATCATTGTAGAGAATGCTGTTGCCATCATCACTGACGAATTGAATTTGAGAGGTATTTGTTAAGTTATCAGCGATACTGATAATTCCTTCAGGGTTAAAGCTAGCAGGAAAAGTGGCAGTACGCAATTGCAAAGCGCTGTTGGGATTGCCATCCCAAGTGTAGAGACGGAAATCGTTAGGGGCTGCTCCTGCGTCTCCTGCTAGGCCAGCAATAATGAGATACTGGTTATTGGAATTCTTGCGGATTTCCCGAATGCCCCGACCGCCTAAATCTAATTCTATAGGATCGCCGAACTGAGCCGTGGGTGCTATATACTGCAAAACTCCTTCGCCAGTACGCAAAGAGCCTGACGACTGCCAGCCATTATCTGTAACATTAATGATAGTCCCAGCGTCGATGTCTTTCAGCAGCACGAAAGAGAAGGTGTCGGGATTATCGGCAATTAGACTCAGAAATGCGACATCGCCCGCAGTTAGATTTGTAGGCATAACAATTTTCTTTTAATTGTGGGAAACAAGCTTAAAACAAAAAGTCATTAATTTTAGCGAAGCCAATTAATTCACAAACAATTTATAGCAATTCGATTTGATTCCTGAATTACTCGTAGAGACTGGGGACTCAATACTTGGGACTGGGAAAAAGGAATAAAGGTGTACTGAGTTTTTTTCACGCAATCAAATATGAGTCCTATAGATCGAACAAGGGTAGTTAGTTATGTGAAAGCGATCGTTACTAAATCAGATGCAATTGCTTATGTATTAAGTGTGATCGGGACACTTGTACCAATTCACGAAAATCCTGATATAGCAAAAGCCTTGGTGATTAGGACATCAACAGATGATAAAACTTAGACACAAAAAGACTTTTCACCAAGTATTGAGTCCCTTGCTATATATATAGATTTCTCGTAGGGGCATGGCATTGCCATGACCTACCCGTGTATTTGTATCATTATTAAAGTGAAATGGTATCACCAAAGGCAACTAGAGCGATCGCATCCCATAACTACAAAAGGATGAATGCAAAAACTTAATTCACCCAAAAACTGACTTACTTAGTCAAACAAATACATATTTTAGTAGTATTAATCCATATTCAGCAACCTCAAACTATCTCAGTAACATTAAGAAACCACTAGCAAAAGGTTAAAAGAACAAATATTTGTTATGGCATCTCGTCCGCCCATAAAAAAAGGCGGACAAGATGCCCGCCTCACAATAAGTAGTTGGATATTTTTATAGCAAAAGCCTTGGTGATTAGGACATCAACAGATGATAAAACTTAGA
>NZ_CAXTNP010000098.1:0-25835 GCF_964245575.1 uncultured Nostoc sp.
ATTTTAGTATTCTTGATATACCTATTAATGAAGAGGATTCTAGATTAAATATCTATAATTCTTTTGCAGATAATGAAATTCATCTTATAGTTAAGGATTTTAAGTATAATTTAGAAATAGAACTATTTTATAATGATAAATATTTTGTTGATATAAATTTTTTAGAAAGATTACTATTGATAGCTGATCAAGTTAGTCGAGGATTTGAGGATTTTGCTCATTTAAATATATTACTAGAAAGAGAGCGTAAAGAATTAGTAGAAACTTGGAATAATACTAGTACAAATTACGCATTAGATAAATGCGTTCATCAATTATTTGAAGCACAGGTGAAGCGATCGCCACAGGCCGTAGCATTAGTTTTTAAAGAAGCTGAGAATAATCAGGAACAATCTATACTCACATACCAACAGCTAAATCAACGTGCAAATCAGTTAGCGCATTATCTACAGTCGCTAGGCGTGAAACCAGATATGCCAGTAGGAATCTGTGTAGAGAGAACCCTGGAGATGGCGATCGCAGTTTTGGCAGTTCTCAAAGCTGGTGGTGCTTATGTACCAATAGACCCAGCCTATCCCAAGGAACGTTTAGGCTTTATGCTTGAGGATACTCAAGTATCAGTATTACTCACTCAACAACAACTATTAGCAGAACTTCCTAAACATAATTTACAGGTTATCTGTTTAGATGCCGACTGGGACAAGATTAGCCAATACAGTCAGGAAAATCTTGATAGTGAAGTCACACCCGAAAATTTAGCTTATATTATCTATACTTCTGGTTCTACTGGTAGACCGAAAGGCATCTGTTTAGCTCACCGTCCTTTAGTGAATTTACTACAATGGCATCTAAACTCACTATTAACAGGTGTACGTACCCTACAATTTGCCTCTTTAAGCTTCGATGCTAGCTTTCATGAAATGTTTGCTGCTTGGTGTTCGGGAGGAACTTTGTTTCTGATCTCAGAAAACTTGCGTCGGGATACTACAGCTTTAGCTCACTTTATTCATAACCAAGAGATTGAAAAAGTTATCTTGCCTGTTGTTGTACTACAACAAATGGCAGAACTAGCAACATCTCAATTGCAATTATTTACTAGTTTAAAAGAAGTTACAACCACAGGTGAGCAACTGCAAATCACCCCAGCTATTGTCAAATTATTCAAATCGCTGCCACACTGTTTATTTCATAATCACTACGGCCCATCAGAAACCCATGTGGTAACGGCTTTAACATTAGATAAAAATCCTGATTCTTGGCCCACTTATCCCTCAATAGGTCGTCCGATAGCTAATACTCAACTTTACTTACTTGATACAGAATTAAAGCCAGTTCCGATAGGTGTTGCGGGAGAGTTGTACATTGGTGGCGATAGTTTAGCCAGAGGTTATCTCAATCGACCCGATCTGACTACTGAACGTTTTATTTCCAATCCTTTTAACAAGTCAAAAGTCAAAAGTCAAAAGTTAAAAGAGAGCGATCGCTTGTATAAAACAGGTGACTTAGCTTGCTATTTACCCGACGGGAATATTGAATACCTTGGTCGGATTGACCAGCAGGTGAAAATTCGCGGCTTCCGCATTGAGCTAGGGGAAATCGAAGCAATGCTGTTGCAGCATCCTGACGTGCGCGAAGCCGCAGTTATAGCGCGGGAGGATGTGCCAGGGGACAAGCACCTAGTTGGTTATATTGTTTCCAACCTAATTCCGGAGCGAGTACCTTATGAAAGTATTTGTCGAGTGGAAACTGATGACAACCGGATAATAGAACTACAAACAGAGGATATCTCCAATGGCGATGTTTGTTTGGTAGGGGTGTCATTTAGTTGGTCAAAAGATAAGCGCGTCCGTCTTTGCCTACGCTTGCCAGTGACATCAGAAGAACTATGGTTAAATGGCAGCGTTGCTTGGAGTCAGGGTAAACGGGCTGGTATTAACTTGGTTCTAACGCCTACCGAAAAAATCCTCTTTCAACAAAGCATAGACCATATCTTAGAAACCCAACATCAATGGAAAATTTTGCAGCGCACAGTCAGTGGCAATCTCCGTAAATTTATTAAGGAGAAGCTGCCAGATTATATGGTGCCTTCTAATTTTGTGATGTTAAATAAATTGCCAGTAACACCAAATGGCAAATTAGATCGTCGGGCATTACCAGCGCCCGATCGCACCGGACGGAATCTGGAACAAGATTTTGTCTCACCTCGTACCACTGTTGAAGAAGTACTAGCAAAAATTTGGCTGGAAGTTTTGAGATTGGAGCAAATCAGCGTCCACGATAACTTTTTTGAGATTGGGGGACACTCACTGCTAGCCACTCAGGTAATTTCTCGTATTCGGGATACCTATCAGTTAGATTTGCCATTACGGCGCTTATTTGATGCACCTACTGTTGCCACCTTGGCGGAAAGTATCGAGGTACAACTTAAGGAAAATCTAGAATGGCACACTCAAGCGATTGCACCTGTAACGCGTGACCAAAACTTGCCCCTTTCCTTTGCCCAGCAGCGATTATGGTTTCTGGAACAGTTTCTACCTGACAATCCCTTATACAACTTACCGCAGACTTTTCACCTTGTTGGTCAGCTAAATCTGAATGCCTTAGAACAGAGTATCAATGAAATTATTCGCCGCCATGAAGTTTTACGTACCACTTTTACTTTCTTAGATGGGCAGCCAGTACAAATTATTGCTCCTACCTTAACTGTACCTTTGCATTTAGTAGATTTAAGATCGCTGTCTGGTTCGCAAAAAGACACAGAAATTCAGCGATTAACAATTCAGGAGTGCCAACAGTCCTTTAACCTCAATCACGGGCCGCTAGTACGAACCACTCTGTTACAGTTAGGTGCAGAAGAATATGTACTGATTTTGAACATTCACCATATTGTTTTTGATGGTTGGTCTGTCGGCACATTTTTTCGAGAACTGAGACAGCTATATCAAGCCTTTGCCAACGGTCAACCTTCTCCCCTTGCTAAACTTCCGATTCAGTATGCAGACTTTGCTTTTTGGCAACGGCAATGGTTGCAAGGAAAAGTTTTATCAGAACAACTAAACTATTGGAAGCAGCAGTTAGCCAATTTACCCATTTTACAGTTACCAAGTGACCGCCCCCGACCAGCAATCCAAACGTATCGTGGGACGCGCCAACCATTAGCCCTTTCCAAATCTCTCAGCGAGACACTAACTCGCTTCAGTCAGCAGCAGGGAGTGACTTTATTTATGACACTCTTAGCAGCGTTCCAAACATTGCTATTCCGTTATACAAGTAGCGAAAATATCCCAGTTGGTTCGGTCATTGCTAACCGCCACTATCAGGAAATAGAGGATTTAATTGGATTCTTTGTTAACACTTTAGTACTACGGAGTGATTTTTCTAACTCTCCAACTTTTTCCCAGTTGCTCAAGCAAGTGCGAGAAGTCACCTTAGAAGCTTATGCTCATCAAGACCTACCCTTTGAGAAACTGGTAGAGGAACTAGAACCAGAACGGGATTTGAGTCGTCATCCCTTGTTCCAAATCGGCTTTGCTCTGCAAAATGTACCCATACCAGCACTGGAACTTTCTGGTTTAACCATTAACCATCGTTTAGAACACAATGGCACAGCCAAGTTCGATCTGTTCCTAGAACTATTTGAGACACCAGATGGGATTAGTGGTTGGTTTGAGTACAGCACTGATTTATTTGATGCTGCTACCATATCTCGCATAAGAGAACATTTTCAGACTTTAGTGGCAGGTATTGTTGCGAATCCAAACCAGAAAGTTGCAGATTTACCCCTTTTAACTGCTACTGAGCGCCAACAATTATTAGTGGGATGGAATCAAACTCAAGCAGATTACCCTGAACAAAGTTGCATTCACCAATTATTTGAAGCGCAGGTACAGCAATCGCCTGACTCAATAGCAGCAATTTTTGCAGAACAGCAAATTACTTATAGCGAGTTAAATGCCAGAGCCAATCAATTAGCCCGTCATTTACAAACTTTAGGTGTAGGGCCAGATGTATTGGTAGGGATTTGTGTAGAGCGATCGCTAGAGATGATTGTAGCTCTATTAGCGATTCTCAAAGCTGGTGGAGCTTATGTACCTCTAGATATCGCCTATCCACAGCAGCGTTTATCTTTAATGCTGACAGACTCTCAAGTAACAGTGTTGTTAACCCAGCAACGGTTATTAGCAGAACTTCCCGAACATCAAGCTAGTATTATCTGTCTGGATAGAGACTGGGAAAATATTGCTACCCAAGCCCAAGATAACCTGGATATTAATACCCATCCTGACAATTTAGCTTATGTGATCTACACCTCCGGTTCTACTGGCAAACCAAAAGGTGTAGCGATGCCGCACCGTCCTTTAGTCAACTTAATTGCTTGGCAGTCGCAAACTTCCAAAGTTGGCTTTGGCAGCAAAACACTGCAATATACACCGATTAGCTTTGATGTTTCCTTCCAAGAAATCTTTGCCACCCTGACTACAGGCAAGACATTGGTATTGATTTCGGAATCAATGCGTCGTGAACCCATACACCTGCTGCAATTTCTGAACCAAGCAGGGATTGAGCGATTGTTCCTACCGTATGTCGCTTTGCAACAATTGGCTGAAATGGTAAGGATAGAAGGCATACTACCCTGGAGTTTACGCGAAGTGATTACGGCTGGGGAACAGTTACGCATTACGGATGCGATCGCACATTTATTTCGCCGATTGCCTAACTGCACTCTACACAACCACTATGGCCCATCTGAAACTCATGTCGTGACTGCCTTTACCCTTGCAAATTCACCTACAGATTGGTCAGTTTTGCCACCCATTGGACGACCGATTGCTAACAGTCAAATTTATCTATTGGACTCTCAGTTACAACCTGTCCCTATAGGTGTAGCTGGAGAACTCTACATTGGCGGTATTGGTATAGCACGTGGTTATCTCAATCGCTTCGATCTTACAGATGCTCGATTCATTTCCAACCCCTTTAATAATTCAAAATTATATAAAACAGGCGATTTAGCACGTTATTTACCAGATGGCAATATCGAGTATCTCAGCCGTATTGATCATCAAGTGAAGATTCGCGGTTTCCGAATTGAACTAGGAGAGATTGAAGCATTACTATCACAACATCCTTCCCTCAAGACAAGTATTGTAATAGATCAAGAAGATGTATCTGGACAAAAGCGTTTGGTAGCTTATGTGGTGCAAAATCAACAAGATGAGAATAACAGCCAACTTACATTAGAACTTTGCCACTTTCTCAAACAAAAGCTACCAGAATATATGATACCTACAGCTTTTGTGTGTTTAGAGAAGTTGCCACTAACACCCAATGGTAAGCTAGACCGTCGAGCATTACCTGCTCCCGATCAATCCAGACCCATTCTAGAAATAGAATTAATTACACCTCGTACTCCTACTGAGCAAAAAATGGTCAGTATCTGGACTAAAATACTTGGCATTGATAATTTGGGTATTCAAGATAATTTCTTTGAACTTGGCGGTAATTCTCTATTAGCAGCGCACTTAATGATAAATGTGCGAGAAACTTTTCAAGTACAGATGCCTGTAAGATGTGTTTTTGAGCAGAAAACTATAGAAGGACTGAGCCAGATAGTTGAAAAATTACATCATGAAGGAAATGCTGCTCTCAATACTGTTATTAATTTTAAAGCTGAAGCCGTACTTGATCCAAACATTTATCCCCAAGGAGTGCTTACTAAAAACATCAGTCAGCCAAACCATATTTTCTTAACAGGTGCTACCGGCTTTTTGGGTGCTTTTTTACTATACGAATTGTTGCAGCAAACAAAGGCAAAAATATATTGCCTTGTCCGTGCTAATAATGAAAGTGAAGGTTTTAGAAGGTTGCAGAAAAACCTAGAAAAATATTTAATATGGGATGCAAACCAAAGCTCAAGAATTATTGCCATACCAGGAAATTTAGCTCAACCTCGTCTTGGACTTTCTTTAGAGCAATTTGAGAGGCTAGCAGAGCAGATTGATGTTATTTATCACAGTGGTGCTGAAGTCGGTTTTGCTAAACCATATTCTCTAATTAAAGCGATAAATGTTTTTGGTACTCAAGAAGTTCTTAGATTGGCATGTTATGCTCAACTCAAGCCAGTACACTACATCTCAACAATTGCCGTTTTTAGCACAATTGCTTGTTTTAATGGGTTGAATGTCCTTTATGAGGATGATGACATTGATCCTAGTGAAACTTATCTTTATCAAGATATTGGTTATATACAAAGTAAATGGGTAGCTGAAAAACTTGTTTGGATTGCTAAAGCAAGAGGTATCCCCGTAACAGTTATTAGATCGGGATTTTTAATGGGTCATTCACATACTGGCGTAACTAATACAGATGACTACATATCTAGATTGATCAAAGGTTGTATACAAGTAGGTAGTTTTCCAGATTTAGTCAATCAAAAACAAGATTTAATTACTGTAGATTATGCTAGTAAAACCATTGTTCAAATATCTAGGAGGGAAAAATCTTTAGGAAATGCCTTTCATTTAGTTCCTTTAGCATCGGAAAATATCGATTTAAGTAGATTATTTGAGTTGATATCGGCTTGTGGATACCCAGTTAAAAAAGTACCTTATACTCAATGGACAGATGAGTTAATCAATCAAGCTCAGTCCTCTCAGGAAAACTCTTTGTTTCCTCTTATACCGATGTTAACTGAACAAGTGCATCAAGGGCTAACTGCATGGCAACTCTATCAAAATACCCCTAATTTAGACTGTCGCAATACACTTGAGGCAATTGCTGATATTTCTATTTCCTGTCCATCAATGAATACTGAATTACTAGGTAAATATTTAGCTTATTTTCTACATAATGGATTTTTGAATATAGAGAGTATATATAGCATTTCCTAATCACACGAGGTACATCTTAGGCCCCTCCTCGCTTGTTCTTAGGGTAGTTGGCGGTGGGGTTCAGTACCTACTCAACCGAGAATAGCTGTATAGAAGTTCTAGTCGTCTGTCTCATTAATTTTGATCAGTTCGTAGTAAGCACAAAGCGTGCTTAAAAATCCATGACTAAAATCCTTACTACGAACTTTTTCCACCCTTCATAACTAATGCGATAGACTACTAGAGCTATTTCGTTTTAGACATAAACCACCCAGATTTTTAGTTCTGTAGCTCATAGGTAAAATCCGTTAAAAAGGCTTTTAAATATACGTATTTTTTTCCTCTTCAATTCGGATTGCCATAAGATAAATGGAATAACAACTCAAATACATAATACTAATAATTTCTTAAGTTATTAAGATTATATATTTAAATCTATTTAAGTAATTTAACTTATAACAAGCTATTAAATATTTAAGTAATTTTGGCAATGGCTTTACATTTTAAAAGTGTTACATTTTAATTATTAATACATGTAAAACTTTGTTATGTACTTGACAAAAAAACAATTGGAGACATATAAAAATCAAGGATTTGTTTTATTAGAAAAACATTTTTCTAGTGCTGAAGTTGAAATAATGAAAGCAGAGCTATCTGTTTTATCTGCGAAAAATTCACCAAAAAAAATCCTTGAGAAAGATGGTAAAACTGTGCGCTCGCTTCACGGATATCATACTAACAATGATATTTTCAATTGTCTAACACGACATCCGTTTATCGTTGAGCCAGCTATGCAAATAGTTGGTAGCCAAGTATATATATATCAGTTCAAAATAAATATTAAAGCAGCATTTAGCGGTGATATTTGGAAATGGCATCAAGACTATATTTATTGGTGTAAGGAGGATGGAATGCCAAAACCACAAGTAGTCAATGCTATGTGCTTATTAGATGACATGAATGAATTTAATGGGCCACTATTTGTCATTCCTGGCTCACATAAAGAAGAGATGATTGATGTTATGGCACATAATCCTGTAATAGGAACAGTAGCAACCACAACTTCTAATAGTTCTGGCGACACTCCTACATGGATATCGAGTTTTAGTGCTAATTTAAAGTATTCTCTGAACCAGAACTTAATTACTGATTTAGTATCAAAGTATGGAATTACTTCTATAAAAGCTGCGGCAGGTTCAGTTCTATTTTTTGATAGTAATATTGTTCATGCTTCAACAAAGAATATTTCACCCTTTGGGCGTTCTACTGTGATTATTACTTATAACAGTATTGAGAATATTCCTTTACCAGTTATAAATCCTCGACCGGATTTTCTTGTGAGTCAAAATTATCAAGCTGTCACTCCTCTCGCATCTGATGCGTTATCTCAGTTTTCTCGCGCTATACCAGTTCTATACTGAAGCAATACCACAAATTGCAGCTAGTTTACAATTTTACAATGATGCTGGCAATGAATGATTGACAATATAAGTTTTTGTTAGCCCCAATTTGGGGCTAATTTTTTTTAGGGCGACAAAGCTTGCTGCGATCATAGTTAAGGTTAGTACACGATCGCGCAAGCTACGTTTTTTGTCTTTTACCCCCTGCTCAAAAACAGCCTGCCTCAATCAAGAAATTCCTTAACCGAACGGTATTGAGGTTACTCCTTGAGCCAAAGCAGTATTTACACTGACGGCAGTTGTAAAAAATACAGCGAATATTTATATAAAATGATATAACACTCGTTACATTAAAGTATCGGGGCTTAATTAGATAACTATCCCTCTTCTGTCACTCTCCGAAAACATTTGCCATTTTTGAATTCTAGAGCTTTTATCTACCAAGCGATGGCTTTGCCCGCCGCAGGCATCGCTCGATTATTTCCTAATAACAAATACAAGACCTATTTTTTTCTAATAGAAAAGCCTGTATTGACTGACTGATAAAGCTTTCATAGATTGGCTGCTCAGAAAGTGACAGAACAGGGCTATAGCAATCCTAAATTATTCGTGAGAAATAAAATCGCTGAAATACTTATAGATAGGTACTTTATGCCTACGTATTTTCTCACGTTTCAATTCGGATTGCTATAGTCATGCAAAATAAATTATTTAGTTAGCCAAGAGAACTATTAACAGTGAAGGAATACAGCGATTTTATCCGTGTTAAAAATAACTAAATATTTATGCGTAGGTATTTAAATGTGAAGAAAAAATCGATAATTAACTATACGCAAAAACAGCAACTGATTTGTAAACCTTGCATAGCAACATTAAAACCTTTAACATTCAGCTTTGTTCTAGCAGCAGTATTATGCAACTATGATCAGGTAATGTCTACGACGGGCTGCGCCTACGCCCAAACTTCTAATCCTCAAACGTTACCGCCTGGCCGGATAGAAGATACCCCTGTCATTCCCTTACCTTCGGATGTGCTACCGCAGCCATCAGATCAGAATCAATTACTTCCTTCGCCACAATTACCGGATCAGCCAACTTTAGGAGAGGATGATCCTAACGCTAAATTCCGGGTTGATCGCATTGAAGTTGTTGGCAGTACAGTTTTTAAACCAGAAGATTTTGCCGCGATTACGGCTCCCTTTGTGGGACGGGAAGTGTCGTTTACAGAGTTGTTGCAAGTCAAAGATGCCATCAGCAAGCTCTATACTGATAACGGCTATGTAACTACAGGTGCTCTAATTACGCCGCAGACAGTAGAAGCTGGAGTCATTAAAATTCAGGTAGTCGAAGGCAGTTTGCAAGAAATTAAAATCGTTGGCAATCGGCGATTGCGTAGTCAATACATTCGTGATCGCATCAAACTTGGTGCTGGTAAACCCTTAAATATACCACGCTTACTGGAAAAGCTGCAACTGCTTCGCCTTGATCCGCGCATTCAAAACCTGTCAGCCGAGTTGCAGACAGGCGTGAGTCCGGGAACCAATGTGTTGCAAGTTGAGGTTGAAGAAGCAGAAACTTTTAAGCTGACCACAAGCCTGGATAATGGGCGATCGCCAAGTGTCGGCAGTTTTCGCCGGGGAGTGGATTTGCAAGAAGCTAATTTATTGGGCTTAGGTGATACCTTGAGCGTGGGATATGCCAATACCGATGGCAGTAATACCATTAATGCCAATTACACGCTACCCATTAATGCCCGCAATGGCTCTGTATCCTTCGGTTTTAGCCAAGGATGGAATCGCGTGATCGAGGAACCATTTAGCGTCCTTGATATTCAGTCAAATAGCCGATCTTACGAATTGGCCTATCGGCAACCACTAGTGCAAAAACCAACTCAAGAATTGGCAATCGGGCTGTCATTCTCGCGCCAGGAAAGCCAAACTGAGTTGGGTCTTGATAACATTGGGCCGTTTCGACTCTCCCCTGGTGCAGATGCAAACGGAAAAACCAATATTTCTGCTCTACGCTTTTTTCAAGAATATACCCAGCGAAGCAACCAGTATGTATTTGCGGCGCGATCGCAATTGAGCTTTGGCGTAGATTGGTTCGATGCTAATGTCAGTGATAATCAACCAGATAGCCGTTTTTTCGCTTGGCGGGGACAGGCTCAGTGGGTGCGGCAATTAGCACCAGACACTCTATTTTTAGCTAGGGGCGATTTCCAATTGGCAACAGATTCCTTAGTGCCTTTGGAGCAATTTGGTCTTGGTGGACAGCTAAGTGTACGGGGCTATCGCCAAGACGTATTACTCACAGATAATGGTCTGTTATTTTCGGCAGAATTTCGAGTCCCCATTGTCCGCGCTACCAAGATTGGCGGGATACTGCAACTGACACCCTTTATTGACGTTGGCAAAGGCTGGAATGTCAATGGCAAAAATCCATCACCAAGTACGCTTTTTAGTACTGGGTTGGGGCTGTTGTGGAAACAGAGCGATAAATTCTCAGCTAGGCTAGATTGGGGCATTCCACTGATATCGGTAGACGGTGAAAAGCGAGTGCTCCAAGAAAATGGGCTGTATTTCTCGGTAAGTTATTCGCCATTTTGATCGAGGCGACCGCCCAGTTGATGGTTCAAGACCATACCATTTTGGGCATCCTAAATACAAAGTATAAATAAAGGCTTGGCAATGACAGCGACCTCTATTTGGTTAGGTCTGTGCGGTGGAATAGTGCCATTAATGGTAATGCCACTTTGGTGTGGCTCTGTGAGTGCCCAGGTAACTAGCGATGGCACCTTGAATACTACTGTCTCTCAAAGTGGTAATAAGTTCACCATCACTAACGGTAGTGCTGCAAACAGTAACCTATTTCACAGTTTCCAGCAGTTTAGTGTTCCCACAGGCACTTCAGCCATTTTTGATTTAGTCAACACACCTAATATATCCACTATATTCAGTCGTGTTACAGGAGGTAGTATTTCTCGCATTGATGGCGTGATTCAAACCATCAACAGCAACAGCCCCGTTAGCCTATTTTTGATCAATCCTAGTGGCATTGTCTTTGGGCCCAATGCCCAACTGAATATTGGTGGCTCGTTTGTTGGTACAACTGCAAATAGCATTAAGTTTGCGGATGGGGTGGAGTTTAATGCCAGCAAGACTACAGCACCACCTCTTTTAACGATCAATGTACCAGTTGGCTTGCAGTTTGGGCAAAACTCAGGCGCGTTGGCGCAGCCCGCCGTAGGCATCGCAGTACAAAACTCAATCAATGGCATCTCCCAAAATCCACTAGGTTTACAAGTGAGTTCAGGAAAAACTCTTGCCTTGTTGGGAAATGGGATTGATATAGCAGGGGGCGTTCTCAAAACTGTGAATGGCTCCATCGAACTCGGTAGTGTCCAGTCAGGACAAGTTAGCCTCAGTCCAACAAATCAAGGTTGGGCGTTTGATTATTCCAATGTTCAGAGACTAAGCGATATTCAGTTGAGTCAGCAAGCACTGATAAATGTAAGCGGGTTTGGCAACAGTGCGATTCAATTGCAAGGTAAAAATATTCGTCTTTTAAATGGTTCGACTGTTTCGACTAATAATTTCGGTGCCATGTCATCGGATCGGATCGCAGTCAATGCCACTGAAACATTCCAACTTATCGGAACAACTCAGGATGGAACTAGAAGCAGCCTATTGATCAGCAACGCGAGCAATCTGGGTCAAGGTGGAGATATTGTCATATCAGCAAAACAACTTTTGCTTCAGGATGGGGGAGATATTTTGACTCAAACCTTAGGCCCAGCAGCAAGTGGTAACATTACAGTGAATGCGTTAGAGTCCATTCAAATGAGTGGGTTTAACCCTGCCAATTCGGGGGGAAATACAGCGATTTTAACGCTCTCTTATGGTTCGGGAAATACAGGTAATATCACGCTATCCACCCAAAAACTAAGTGTTACTAATGGTGCTGGCATTGCATCATCCAGCTTCCAAAAAGGCAACAGTGGCAATGTTCAGATTAATGCCTCCGATTCCATTGATGTTGCCGGGATCAATAATGTCAACCTTTTGCCGAGTAATGTAAGTTCATCAACGATTGGTACTGGCAATGCAGGTAATGTGACTATTAAAACTTCACGGTTAACCGTACGCGATGGAGCTAATGTTAACTCCTCAACTGGGGGAATGGGGAATGCTGGAAACCTAAAAATCACGGCTTCAGACTTGATCGAGGTGAGCGGCGCGGCATCAAGTAGTACGTTGACTAGTGGAATTGGGGCTTATGCGCTCCGCCTTGATCCAGTCTCCCGCGCCGCTTATGGACTACCTGACATTCCTAGCGGTAATGCGGGTGGGGTAATTCTGATAACGCCGCAATTACGTATTTCGGATCGGGCACAAGTGGGAGTAAAAAATGATGGCACAGGCAATGCAGGCAATTTTGAGGTCTATGCTGATTCAGTTACTTTGAGGAATCAGGGAGCAATTACTGCCGCAACACAATCTGGAAACGGAGGAAACCTAGTTCTTAACGTTAAAGAATTGTTACTCATGCGCGGTAACAGCAAAATTTCTGCTGAAGCCAAGAGCATAGGTAACGGTGGTAACATCTCAATCAATGCACCGATCATCGCCGGATTAGAAAACAGTGACATTATTGCTAATGCCATTAAAGGTCGAGGGGGCAATATCCAAATCAGCACCAAAGGGATTTTCGGATTGCAGTTTCGTCCCCAACTGACACCTGAGAATGACATTACTGCTAGTTCGCAATTTGGGGTCAGTGGAACGGTTCAAATAAATAACATCGGCGTTGATCCAAACTCTGGCTTAGTACAACTGCCAACGAATGTGGTTGATCCATCACAGCAAATTGCTACAGGCTGCGCGGGCAGTGAAGGCAGCCGCTTTGTCGCAACGGGACGCGGTGGTGTGCCGCAAAATCCCAATCAACAGGTAACGAGCGATCGCACTTGGTCTGATATCCGCGACCTCAGAGCATACCACAAAACTGGTAATGTCACTGCCCAAACGCCTAGATCGCCAGAGGTTATCCTCGAAGCCACTTCCTGGCATCGCAACGCTAATGACCAAGTTGAATTAATAGCGGCTCCATCTCCTAGCTATATGCAGCAACCATTAACCTGTGCTGCTTCAGCTAAGAGTTAACTACAAATAAAGTTAACTACAAATAAAGTTAGCAACAATTCCATTTTGGGAAACCTAAGCACACAGGTCAAAATGGAGACGGGGTAGTGAAAGTAATTTCTGCTAGGTTTAGTTTCATCAGTGGAATGTTAATATGTGGGATTTGGAGTAGTTCTGCAAATGCTCAAGTAATTTCCGATGGCACTCTCAATACCACAGTATCCCAAAGCGGCAATAACTTCACCATTACCAATGGCAGTCGTGTCGGCAACAACCTGTTTCACAGCTTCAGCCAATTCTCTATTCCTAGCAATGGTTCTGCATTCTTCAACAATGCGGCAGATGTGCAAAATATTTTTAGTCGTGTGACTGGGGGCAGTATTTCTCACATTGATGGTTTAATCACAGCCAACGGTAGCGCCAATCTTTTTTTACTCAACCCTAATGGAATCATTTTTGGTGCTAATGCCCAATTAAATATAGGCGGTTCATTGATTGCAACGACAGCTAATAGCATCAAATTTGCTGATGAGACTGAATTTAGCGCCATTAATCCCCAAGCTAACGCATTATTAAGTATCAATGTTCCCATTGGACTGCAACTAGGTAATAATCCTTCAACGATACAAGTCCAAGGTACAGGACATTTAGATATCGAGAGCGATATTATTCCTACAATTCGCAATCCTAGCCCAACAAGATTGCAAGTACAGGCAAGAAAAACTTTGGCGTTGGTGGGCGGTAATCTGAATCTGAATGGCGCTACCCTGAGTGCCGAAACAGGGCATATAGAATTAGGTAGCCTGGGAGGTGCAGGATTAGTTAGTTTAGTGCCAACCACTCAGGGATATAAATTGGAGTATGGCAACGGGCAAAACTTTAGTGACATTCAACTAGCACAAAAATCACTATTAGATGTCAGTGGGGTAAATGCAGGTTCAGTTCAGCTTCAGGGACGAAATATTCGCTTGAGCGATGGTTCGTTAGTTTTAGCACAGAATTATGGAAGTCTTCCTGGTGGAGACATTCGTTTTCAAGCATCAGAAGCCATCGATATGATTGGCGGAACATCCGCTACCACAATTCGAGGTGGGATTCGCACTAACACCTTGAGCACTGGAACTGGTGGGAATATAAGTATCATCACTCCCCGGTTAACACTCCAACAGGGTTCGGGGATAGAGAACTCAACACACGGAGTAGCTGACAGTGGCAACATTCAGATTGAAGCGACAGCAATAGAGATGTCCGGCTTCTCACCCCTAACGCCCATTGCAACAAACATTCTCACTGGCACATACGGTACTGGGTCAGCAGGTGATATCTCTATTAATGGGGATAGATTGGTAATGTCTGGTGGAGCTTTATTGACTTCATATACATATGGCAGTGGCTCTAGTGGTAAAGTGACAATTCGCAATCAAAATACCACAGTTATGGGGAAAACCCCTTTTGAAATTCCTAGTAACATTAGTATCAGTAGCTTTGCGACCGGAAATACAAAAGATTTGATACTAGATACTGGGAAGTTACAAATTTTAGATGGAGGAGCAGTTGGTTCATTAGTATTTTATGCTGGGAATGGAGGAAATGTCAGCATTAATGCTAGAGAGGCGATCACAATTAGTAGTGTCAGTTCTAACACTTACAGTAGCCTCGGTTCATCTGTCATCCGTTCAAGTCCACAACTACTTAAGTTATTGGGCTTACAGGATGTACTGACGGCAAATGCAGGTAATGTTAGCGTTACTACACCCAATTTGATCCTGACGGATGGTGGTATTGTGAGTGTTACTAGTCAAGGTACTGGTAATAGTGGCAATCTCAAGATTACCGCAGATCGTATCCAATTAAGAAATCAAGGCTCAATTCAAGCACAGACAGAATCTGGTAATGGTGGCAACATCGATTTACAAGTTGGTAAGTTGTTGCTGATGCGCGATCGCAGCAATATTAGTGCTACAGCAGGCGGTAACGGTAATGGAGGTAATATCAATATCAATGCACCTATTATCGCCGGATTAGAAAACAGCAACATTATTGCTAATGCGGTGAAAGGTAGGGGGGGTAATATTCAAATTGCCACACAAGGGCTTTTCGGACTGAAGTTTCGTCCTCAACTGACATCAGACAATGACATTACTGCTAGTTCGCAATTTGGGGTTAGCGGCACGGTTCAAGTCAATACCATCGGCGTCGATCCAAATTCCGGTTTAGTAGAACTGCCAGCAAATGTTACAGATCCATCTCAGCAAATTGCCACAGGTTGTTCGGATACTCAAGGCAGTCGCTTTGTGGCGACGGGACGGGGTGGTGTGCCGCAAAATCCCACCCAGGAAGTGAGGAGTGATCGCACTTGGTCTGATACACGTGATATCTCTGCATATCGTCAAACTGGCGGTGTCAGTGCCCAAACACCCTCATCTTCAGAAACTCTGATTGAAGCTACTGGTTGGCATCGTAATGCTCAGGGAAAAATTGAGTTAGTTGCAGATAAATCTTCTGCTCAGGTGCAACAACCATTAACCTGTGCTGCTGTTAAGAGAAGTTAATTATTTTGGAGCTAATGATCTAATTCTCCAAAGCGATCGCGATACTGCTGGAGCAGCGCTTGCATATCCTGTAATTCTTGCTCTGCCTGCTCTGCCCGTTGACGTTCCTGCTCTGCTTGTTGCTGCAACTCCACCGGACTCAAAAATTTCCGCCCATCTGGACGGTAAATCATTAGTTCATGGTTACCCACCACAAACCGAATCCCCAACCGGGGACTCGTCCACCCATCTATCTGAGCAATCGGCAACAACTGTTCACCAAGACGGCGCCAACCTTTGAGTTCATAGCGGTCTGGATCATACTGATAATATTCTTCCACGCCATAAGTTTGGTAAAACTCTAGCTTGCGTTCCATCTCCTCTGCATTGTTGCTGGGTGAGAGAATTTCCCATACGGCTTGTGGTGCAATGTTGTCTTCCTGCCACTGTTTGTAAGACCCCCGGCGTCCCTTTGGTCTACCAAACACCACCATTGTATCTGGTGCAACGGGTGAGATTAAGCGCGATTTTACCAGTAACCATAGCAAATCTCCCGCCACAAAGACGTTAGGTTCATCAGCAAACAGAATTTCCAGATTTTCTTTGATTAGGACAATCCAACGAAACTGTTCGGTATTGTCTGCTATTGGCTTGCCGTCGCTGTCGGGAAAATATAAATCTGCATCGCTGCGAAAGAAAGTGGTCATAGGTTAACCCGGAATGACACAGTGTTTTAATTCTATGCGAATCGCTTCTAAACTGATAGCTGGCATTATCAGTTGGGCATTATACGTATAGTTATTTTCTAAACTGCTGTGACTAATTTTCAAACAAACTGCTCAGTAATAAATAATTATTTATGATTTTCCGAATTAAACAAACTCGTTGGCTATATGTCAGCCTCAGTATTTTAAGTTTGTGTTTAGCATTTATGATTACACCTGTAAAAGCATCTCCACCAGTACCAACCTCTGTTCTCTCTTCTACCCAACCTACCAACAGCCTAGAACAAGGACGGAACTTCTACCAATCGGGAAGTTTTGCAGAAGCTATTAGGGTTTGGCAAACGGCAGCACAACAATATCATACCCAAGGCGATCGCCTTAACGAAGCTCTAAGCCTGAGTTACCTTTCACTGGCACAACAGGAACTTAATCAATGGGAAGCAGCTAGACAATCTATTGAGCAAAGTCTGAAACTATTACAAACCTCTATTCCCTCTGCTGATGCCATACTCTGGGCACAGGCACTCAATACCCAAGCAAATTTGCAATTGTATAATGGCAAAGCTGAAACTGCTCTCGAAACTTGGCAACAAGCTCAAAAATTTTATGAGCAAGCAGGCGACAAAATGGGCAGCTTGGGCAGTCAAATCAACCAGACACAAGCTTTACAAAGTTTAGGATTTTACCGTCGCTCCAAACAACAGTTGGAGGTGCTGACTCAAAAACTCCAAGGGATGCCAGATAATGAAATCAAAGTTAGTGGATTGCGATCGCTAGGTTTGGCTTTGCACGCTATGGGTGATGGCAAAAGCCAGGAAGTTTTAGAACAAAGTTTAGCCACCGCGAACAAAATAGCAGCTAAAACCCAGTTAAGTTCTATTCTTTCAGGTTTAGGGAAAGTTGCCTCTGACTCCCAAGACCCAGAAGCAGCATTAAATTACTTTGAAGATGCAGAAACAGCAGCTACGAACCCTAATGAAGCTTTACAAGCGCGTTTAGCTCGTTTCAAATTATTGGTGGATTACAACAAACTAGAATATGCTATCCCTCTTGCACCTCAGTTGCAACAACAGCTTGAAGAACTACCACCCAGCCATAATTCTCTTTACATAGCGATTAATTTTGTCGCAACCTTAAATCGGTTGGAAAACTCCGATCAAGTTTTTCCCATCAAAAATTTGGCGCAGCTGATGGCACTTACAGTTAAGTCTGCCCAAAAAATTCAGGATGCAACCGCCCAAGCTTATGCACTGCATCAGTGGGCACAACTCTACCGTCGCACAAAGCAGTGGTCTGAGGCAAAGGAATTAGCCGAGAAATCCCTCAATATTGCCCGTCAACTCCAAGCTGACGATATCATTGCTCAATCAGCATGGCAGGTGGGACAGTTGTATAAACAACAAGGCGATCGCTCCAAAGCAATTACAGCCTATACAGAAGCGGTTAAGTCATTAAAGGCACTGCGAGGCGATATGGTTGCCGTTAACCCCGATGTCCAATTTTCTTACCGCGAAAGTGTGGAGCCTGTCTATCGGGAACTAGTGGGTTTACTTCTCGATGAGCAACCAACCCAAGCTGCATTAATGGAAGCGCGTGAATTGATTGAGTCACTCCAAATCGCCGAACTTGATAACTTTTTCCGCGAAGCTTGTTTAGATAAAGCCCAGCAGATTGACAAAGTTGACCCCACAGCAACGGTTATTTATCCCATTATCTTAAGCGATCGCTTAGGAGTAATTCTCTCCAAAGCTGGACAACCACTGCGTTACTATGTGACTCAAAAATCTCAAGCTGAAATTGAGCAAACTTTAAATAAATTCCTAGTTGCTCTCAACCCAGTCTCGGACTCAAAAGTTCGGGATCAATTGTCCCAGCAGATTTATGACTGGCTAATTCAAAAAGCAGAAGCAGATCAAGCATTCATTGATACTAAGACATTGGTATTTGTTTTGGATGGTCGGTTACGAAACATTCCAATGGCAGCCCTGTATGACGGGAATCAATATCTGATTGAGAAGTATGCTGTGGCGCTTTCACCAGGATTGCAACTGATGGCGGCCCGATCGCTCCAAAAAAACCACATTGATGCGATTATCGGTGGTATTAGCCAATCTCGTGCTGGTTTTAGTGCCTTGCCATCTGTGGAATCAGAAGTAAAGGAAATCTCTCAGATGGTGCCATCTTCGATGTTACTCAACCAAAAATTTACAAGTCTTGCCCTGGCCGCTCATGTCAAATCTAGTAATGCCAACATTGTCCATTTAGCAACCCACGGGCAGTTTAGCTCCCGGCTCGAAGATACCTTTTTACTTACGTGGGATGGACAACTTAATGTGAAGGAGTTGTCCGAACTCCTCAAAAATCGTAGTGGTGATTCATCAAAAGCGATCGAATTATTGGTACTGAGTGCCTGCGATACTGCAACAGGAGACGATCGCGCCGTTCTTGGATTAGCAGGCTTGGCTGTTAAATCCGGTGCGCGTTCCACCATCGCCACACTTTGGCCAGTCAAAGATAAGGCAGCTCAAATGCTCATGACTCGCTTCTATGACCAACTACGGCGACCCAGAATCACTAAAGCTGAAGCACTACGGCAGGCACAAATTAATCTGATTCGCCAAACTGATTTTGGTGACCCGTTCTTTTGGTCTGCCTTCGTTTTGGTTGGAAACTGGCTTTAATTAAGTAATATCTCTGCTATATCATAGACTAAAAAACACATCTAATTTATAGAATTTTAGCCAAAATTCGGATATAAATGCTAGTAAGCTTCCCTGTTTTGGCTAGTGTTTAGAGGTATTCTATGATTTTTTAGCACAGTGATTTAGTGTATTTTCTATCACTGTTTAATGAAATGAGGTCAAACATCATGAAATGTCGATATTTAACTAGTGCATTGAGCATCATCGCTCTAATTGCTAGCAGTACATGGGCTAGTGCCTATGCTGTAACATTTACCCCACCTGTCAAAAATGGCGCTCCCAGCCAAGCAACTGGAGGAGCGTCCCGTGGCAACCTGTTTACCCCAACCAAAGGTAATAGCGCCCCTAGACAAGCGACTGGAGGCGCGTCCCGTGGCAACCTGTTTACCCCAACCAAAGGTAATAGCGCCCCTAGACAAGCAACTGGAGGCGCTTCCCGCGTTGGTGCTTACTACTTGAATCCATCGACTGTAGCAGCAGAAGGGCCCGCAGCGCTAATCGGACTTCTGCCCCAAAGCTTCTATGGCACAACAGTGTCTGAACGCCCTACAATTTTGGTATACCTTCCTGCTTCTAATGCAGAAGAAGCCGTGTTCAGCCTCAAGGATGAAGCTGGCAATACACAGTATCAAATGACCATTCCCGTTGCTCTTAAAGCTGGGGTGATCGCAGTCAAATTACCAGCCGATGCACCCGCTTTAGCTGTTGGTAAAAACTATCAGTGGTTCCTGGCACTGATCGTGGACGGAGCACTCGGCCCAACTACGCCTTACGTTGATGGTTGGATTCAGCGTATCCAGCCTACTGCTGAACTGGCAACAGCGATGCAGCAGAAAGATGCTTTAAAGCAAGCTGCTGCTTTCGGTAAAAACGGGGTGTGGTATGACTGTGTAGCAACAATGGCTGTGCTGCATACCGCCCAACCCAAAAATGCGGCTATCATCAAGCAATGGGAAGAACTTCTCTCCTCAGTTAGCTTAAAGGATATTGCAACAGTTCCCTTAGTAGCATCGGGGAATTAAGAATTGGGGACTGGGGACTGGGGACTAGGAAGAGTTTTTCTAAAACCCAATCTCCAATCCCAGACAAGTGTTAGTGGAGTCATAGCTGATGAATGCTAATCAATATTATTTAAGCCTCTAGCGAAATTATGTGGCGTAAATTCCAAGCTTTCATCCAACACTCTCGCAGTGTTTTGATTATTAGTCCCAGTGTTGCTCTGACATTTATTATTGGGCAGTCATTGGGACTTTTTAATTTGCCTGAGTGGAAACTTCGTGATGAATGGATACGACAGCGATCGCAAAATACAATAGCTGACAAAATCGTAATTGTCACAATTGATGAACAAGATATCCAATCAGTTGGTAAATGGCCAATTCCAGACTGGTCACTAGCACAATTACTAGAAAAAATCCAGGCGCAACAACCCCGCGCCATCGGCTTGGATCTCTATCGGGATTTACCAGAAGGCAACGGATACGATCAACTTGTAAAAGTCTTCCGCAACAGTGCGAATTTGATTGGTGTTGAGAAAATTACCGGGGAGCATGTCAATCCGCCACCAGAATTGAAAAAACTCGATCGAGTCGGATTAGCAGATTTGGTGTTGGATGCTGATCGCCATGTGCGTCGTGTCTTACTTACAGCAGTCGATGCCAAGGAAGACGGAAAAATTAAAGCAGGACTGGCAACTCTTGTAGCCCTCAAGTACCTTGAAGCCGAAAAGATAACTTTAGAATCCGTTGACGAAAAGCAGCAGAAGTTTCGATTGGGCAATCAAATTTACCTACCACTACAAAATCAAGAAGCAGGTTATTCTGATGCCGATGTCGGTGGCTATCAAATTCTACTCAATTGGTATGGAACGGATGTGGCGTTTCGCACAGTTGCTATGCGGGATGTGTTGGCAGGAAAAATTCCAGCAAACCTGATGCGCGATCACATGGTGTTTATTGGGTCAACTGCTGCCAGTACCAATGACTTCTTTAGCACACCCTTCAGTTCCTCCTTCATTTCTGACCAAAAACCTACACCTGGTGTTGTTATCCATGCCAATATTGCCCATCAACTAGTAGAAGGAGCAAAAACAGGCAAAGCAAACCTGCACGGCGTTTCTGGGATGGCTGTGTCCCTCTGGATTATTTTATGGTCTTTTATCGGTTCTGGTGGTAGTTGGTATTTAGCTAGTGCGCGTACCGGGCGACAGATTCCAGGCGGCAAAATTCTTTGGGCAACTGTAGGCATCAGTGGCGCATTCATGGGTAGTGGCTACGGGATATTTTTGCACGGTGTTCTGATTCCGGTAACACCTACCTTAGCTGCGTTCATCAGCAGCGTAATTGCCACAACCAATGCCTATAAACAGCAGAAGTTAGAAGAAGCAAATCGGCAACTAGAAATTGCTAATAGTCAACTATTAGATTATTCCAAAACCTTGGAGTTCAAAGTTGAAGAACGAACTCATCAATTGCTGGAGGCAAAGCAAGCTGCTGATGCTGCTAACGAAGCAAAGAGCGAATTTCTGGCCAATATGAGCCATGAGCTACGTACACCGCTCAATGGCATTCTTGGTTTTGCTCAGATGCTTGAGGCATCGCCAAACATGACAGAGAAAAACCTAGAAGGAGTCAGCATTATCTACCAGTGTGGGACACACCTTTTAATGCTAATTAATGACATTCTCGACCTTTCAAAAATTGAAGCTCGTAAATTAGAATTAGTTGCGACTAATGTACATTTGCCCACTTTCTTACATGGTGTCACCGAGATTTGCAGTATTCGAGCCGATCAGAAAGGGATTGCATTTAACATTTTCATGGGCGATCGCCTACCAGTTGCCATTCAAGTAGATGAAAAGCGGCTACGGCAAGTCTTGATCAACTTACTAGGCAACGCTATTAAATTTACAGACAATGGTAGCGTGAAATTCAAAGTAGATGTACTGGAGACTGGGGACTGGGGGCTGGGGACTCGGGACAAGGACAATAACCAATCCCCAATCCCCAATCCCCAATCCCCAATCACTAAGATTCGCTTCCAGATTGAAGATACAGGTATTGGAATGTCACTAGACCAACTAGAGAAAATATTTTTAGCCTTTGAGCAAGTAGGTGAGGCTGGACGGAAATCTGAAGGTACTGGCTTGGGATTAGCAATCAGTCAAAGAATTGCAGCACTGATGGGCAGCCAAATTCAAGTGCAGAGTCACCAAGGTGAAGGTAGTCTATTTTGGTTGGATTTAATAGTACCAGTACCAGTTTCCCATGACTGGCACCCAGTAACTATCGCCTCGACCCACCATAAAATCATCGGTATTCGGGGTACTGCCCCTGAAATTTTGATTGTCGATGACGATCGCAACCACCGTTCTATGTTAACTAGTCTGCTACAAGAAATCGGCTGTCGAACCTTGGAAGCAAACGACGGCAAACATGGGCTACAGATGACAACTGAACATCAGCCAGATGTGATTGTGCTTGATTTAGCCATGCCCAATATGGATGGCTTTGAGCTAATGCTTCACTTACAAGAGAATCCTCAAACTCGGATTATTCCGATTATTGTCTCTAGTGCCAGCGTATTTGAAGAAAATCGGCAACAGAGTTTACAAGCAGGAGCTACAGCATTTTTGCCTAAACCCCTGCAAATTGATGAACTATTCAATGCGCTGCATTCTGCCTTCGAGGTAGCAGCAAAGCGATCGCCACTAAAATTTGACTGGATCTATAGCCAATCTAAACCTCAGCAGTTATCTGCCAAGAATGAGCAAATAGATAATAGTGAATTAATTTTGCCATCTCAGGATATTTTGCAACAACTCTATCATCTGGCAATGATGGGAGATATTCCAGCGATTGAGGGAATTATAGGAGAGCTAATGAAGCAAGACAGTCAGTTAACTGCCTTCGCAACTGAGTTGAGCAAACTCACTGCCAACTTCCAAACTGCAAAAATCCGTAATTTACTAAAATCTTTTGTAGCAACGGAGTCACATCCATAATGACTGAAGCTTTTTTGAAACCAATGCATATCCTGTTGGTGGACGATAATCCAAATAATCTTAAGGTTCTATCTGAAGCGATTCAAGGATGTGGTTGGAAAGCACTCATGGCAACGGATGGAGAGTCAGCGATCGAACAAACAGAATATGCCCATCCCGATCTGATTCTCCTTGATGTAATGATGCCAGGTCTGGATGGATTTGAAACTTGTCGCAGGCTGAAAGCCAATGCCATCACTCAGAACATTCCGGTCATTTTTATGACTGCCTTGACCGATGCTACAGATAAAGTGAAAGGGCTGGAAATTGGTGCAGTTGACTACATTACCAAACCCTTCCAACAGGAAGAAGTCATTGCTCGATTAAAGTTGCACCTGAAAATCTCCCATCTCACCCGTACCTTAGAACAAAGAGTGCAAGAACGCACCGCAGAATTATCCCAATCTCTACAACAGTTACAACAAACCCAACTACAACTAATCCAGAGTGAGAAAATGTCCACCCTTGGACAACTTGTTGCAGGCATAGGTCATGAGATTAATAACCCAATTGGTTTTATTAGTGGAAATTGCTTTTATATTGAGGAATATGTAAAGGATCTCTTTCGTTTGGTGAATCTGCAACAGCAAAAGCTAGCACACCCAGATTTGGAAATTAAAAAACTTATTGAAGAAATTGACTTAGAATATATCACTGAGGATTTATCAAAAGTTCTCTTATCAATGCACCAGGGAATTGGTCGTCTTAAAGACATAAGCCTTTCTTTAAGAACCTTTGCTCGCTCCGATATTTCGTCTAAGGTAGAGTTTCAAATTCACGAAGGAATCGATAGTACTTTAATGCTATTAAAACATCGACTAAAAGACCAAGGAAACCGTCCTAAAATCGAGGTTTTCACACAATACGGTGACTTACCTCCAATTACTTGCTATCCCGGACAAATGAACCAGGTACTTATGAATATTATCGCCAATGCTATTGATGCATTTGATGGCCTTCATCAAATGCACTCAGTTCGGCAGATAGCCGCTTGCCATAACACCATCACGATTACCACATCGGTCGATGATGAGCAAAAAACCATTACAATTTGCATCGAAGATAATGCTCTTGGTATGGCTCCTGAGGTACAAGCTAGAATTTTTGAGCCATCTTTTACAACTAAGCCTGTGGGTAAGGGAACGGGGCTAGGATTAGCTATCAGCTACCAAATTATTGTCGATAAACACAATGGACAAATCAACTGCTTGTCAACCTCTGGTAAGGGAACAAAGTTTATTATTACTCTGCCAATTTAGTTTTAACGTGAGTTCGACAAGTTGAAAAAGGGACACAATACTTCTAGGATGCATCTTTCGGAGGTTATGACTATTGCGAACGCTTTTCATGGCTTTGGCTATCGGACATTTAAGCAGTTATAAGGGGAGCATGTCACCTTTTGAAAAAGCTCTCAGATCAGGGATCATAAAAAGGGAAGTAGTGCATCTGGAATCATGACTCCTGAAAAACAACAAGCTTTACAACAACACATTCAAGTGATGCCTGTGGCGGGCTACGCCTACGCTAAAATTCTCTATGAGGAGACTCCGCCTGAGGAATTGACCACGCTAGCAGGAATTGAACAAGCAGTCCGCAACCAGATGCAGCGGTAATGCCTGAAGTGGGAATTTTTTTATCACAACAGTCACGGGTACAGGAGCAGGACACCGCTGCACTCTCAAAAGTATTTTGGGAGAATTACCTTTAACAAGTCAGCAAACCCAAAAATTAGAGGTACGCTCACACATAATTGAGTCCGTATCTAGAGATGTGTTGCTTGCGAGTAAGTGCAAATGTATCTTACCAGCACGCACAGGAAGATGTTGAATTGTTCACAGGTATTAGGGTTGCAGCCAAAAATCAGCAGCGATTAGTGCATCGTCAAAACTTCGAGATGCCTGATATTGAGAAGCCTGTTGAGGAACTGAGTGTAGATGGAGGTAAAATTCGTCTCCGTACCGATCCGGGAGAACCTTGTACTTGGCAAGAATATAAAGGGATAAGTTTGCACTCAGCCTCTGTGACTGGGGCATTTTTTCAAGATAATCTTGCCCTGCTAGAGTGGGTCAATAATCAACCTCTAGATTCGCCTGTCACTTGCTTAGGTGATGGACTTTCAGGGTGTTTGGAAGATTATCAACGAAATTGCCCCAAACTCTGAGCGGCGAGAAATTCTTGACTGGTATCATTTGATGGAAAGTCTATATAAGGTGGGTGGGTCAGTGAAACGTTTGCGTCAAGCCCGAACACAACTGTGGCATGGACTTGTCGATGCTGCAATCGCATTATTTACCGATCTCACCACCAAACCCGCTCAAAATTTTATCAATTACCTGTACCTGTGATTTGCATCGTCACCGCATCGTTAACTACTCACATCTTGCACCTGACCGAATAAACCCGTAGAAGGCAAATAAAGAGTAAC
>NZ_CAXTNP010000099.1:0-6758 GCF_964245575.1 uncultured Nostoc sp.
ATCCTGACTGGAGAGCAAGATATATTTAGCATTATCAGTATGGATAAGCTGCAACATACTTTACAACAAGCTCAATCTGAATTACAGCAAACTAAAATAAAACTTAAAGACTCGAAACTACATACTAATGGTACTGAATTTATAAAAAATGACTTAGTAAATGAGGATATTGAATATCCATTAATAAAATTTGCTGATGAAGAAAATAATAGACCGTTTTGGTCTGTAATGATTCCTGTATATAACAATACAAAATATTTAGAACAGACTCTAAAAAGTGTATTAGAGCAAGCACCAACATCAGAGGTAATGCAAATCGACGTTGTTGATGATTGTTCTACGGAAGGTGATGTAGAGGAAATTGTTCAGCTGGTAGGTAAAGGCAGGGTTAATTTTTATCGACAACCTAAAAATTTAGGCTTCATTGGTAATTGGAACACCTGTATCCAACGTGCGCGTGGTTATTGGGTTCATATATTACACCAAGATGATATAGTCATGCCTGGGTTTTATAATCGTTTACAAGCAAGTTTAGAAAAAGAAACTAGTATTGGAGCAGCATTTTGCCGCCACAGTTATATAGATAAAAATAGTAATTGGCTATTTTTGTCTCTGCTAGAAAGGGAGACATCCGGTATCCTTTCTAACTGGCTAGAGTTAATCGCTACAATGCAACGCGTTCAATTTCCCGCTATTGTAGTCAAACGCAGCACCTATGAAAAATTAGGGGGATTTTGTCCAGAAGCAGGTTCTGCTGCTGATTGGGAGATGTGGAAACGAATTGCCGCACATTACCCAATTTGGTATGAACCTCAAATATTAGCATGTTTCCGTTTACATTCTGCTTCAGAGTCCTCTAGATTGAACCTAACTGGCACAAATATTGCTGATACGCGTAAGGCTATAGACATTTCCCAATTCTACTTACCTGAAAAAACTGCTGCTGATTTATCTGCCAAAGCTAGGGAGTATTATGCATTCGATGCTTTGAGTAGAGCAAGGCAGATGCTAGATAATCAGGATATAGCTGCTGCTATTGCTCTCATTCGAGAAGGACTAAAATGTAGTAACTCTTCTCAATTAATGGCTTCACTAGCTTCTTTATTAACCACATCTGAAGCTAATCCTTTACTACATTTATTTGGTTCATTTTTACTGTCTACTGAAAAACAGCAGATTGCAGCTTCCGTTCTTGCTGATGTTTTAGATAAAGAGAAAGATGATTACTCTGAAAGATTTAATTTAAAAGATATTAACTTAGTTATTTTTCCAGACTGGCAGCAGCCAGAAGAATTACTATACGAAGAATTGACCAATATCCTTAAAATAATTGTTACTTGTCAGAACAGAGATAAAATATCCTTGTTAATAGATAATAGTAATATTTCTGATGAGGATGCTAATTTTATTATATCTGATGTAATTTGGACATTATTGCAAACAGAAGATTTAGAAAACATAGAAGAACCTGAAATTTCACTTGTTGGTAATTTAAGTGAAAGAGAATGGAAATATCTTTTGCCAAATCTTCAAGCCCGTATTAGCCTGCAAAAAGAAAATAAAGAAGCTATTTGTCAAGTAGGAATAGAAAATCTTAGTTATTTAGACCTGCAAGACCTGGAAAATTGGCTCATAAATAAAGCTAATAAATTAGATTTAAATAAATTGTAATTATCATTGTTAAATTACTCTAAATACTAGTGTATCTGTGGTGTTTACTAAAAAAGAAGTAGATAATTTAGTTAAAAACGAATTAAAAACTCAAAATTGCAATTAAATTATCATCAAGTTATACAAAATTTATGTGCTACAAAGCTCTTGTCTTTTTTCCCCACAATCCTTATCCTGGTAAAACAGGCGCACATCAAAGATGCCTGTCGATGCTCAAGGGGTTAAAAGAATTAGGTTACGATATCACTCTGTTTGGTTCCAACGTAATCACTGATAACCCGTGGCAAATTGATATAATTCAAGATTTACAGATTGACCTTGATATCAATGTAGAAGTATATCAAGGTACAGAAGCAGATTGGCAATTCATGGCATCAGTAAGTGCAAATATTGAAGGGACGAACTGGGACTTTTACACACCCCCAGGTTTATGTCAAAGGTTTCGTGAATTGTTCAGACAGCTAGCACCTGATGTGGTCGTGATTAATTATGCATTTTGGGCAAAACTAGCTATTGGAGACGAGTTTAAGTCAGCAGTCAGAATAATAGAAACTCACGATTTGCTCACACTCAGTAATCAAATGAGGCAAGCATTAGGACAATATTTAAGAACTCCTCCATATACCTCAGATGAGATAGATTCTGAACTTGTGGATGAGGATTTCTTTTCTAAATTACATTTGACCGCTACTCCTGACGAATACTTGATATATGACCAGTACGATTATACGATCGCGATCGCCCCTAGAGAGCAACAGTTGATTAAGGAACATACTTGCCAAACAAGGGTTGAGTATGTTCCTATGACTTTTATTACAGATAATGTCGATAATACTTATACTAATGCGCCCCTACTAGCAATTGGGCCTAACCCTTTTAATATCCAAGGATATTTATATTTCACAACAAAAGTGCTGCCCCTTATATTACATCAATTGCCAGAATTTTGCTTAAAAGTTGTAGGTTCTAGCTGCCAGCATTTAATTCCAGTTGAAGGTACTGAATTATTAGGTTTCATTCCCGATCTCAAGCCACTTTATACTGAAAGTCGGTTTGCAGTATGTCCACTTATAGGCGGTACTGGTCAGCAAGTCAAAATTGTTGAAGCAATGGCGCATGGTCTACCTGTAATTACTTTACGAAATGTGGCTGAAAGTTCACCTATAGAACATGGTGTTAATGGCTTCATTGCCGATAATGCTGAGGAGTTTGCAGGATACACAATTAAGTTATTCAGCAATCCTGATTTATGCCGCCAAATGGGACAAGTTGCACGGAAAACAATCGCAACTAATTTTTCTAGCCAAATATTAGTAGAAAAACTGAATTTTTTACTACCTGAAAATCTCAAAAAGATTAAGAACATCAGTCAAAAGTTATCTTTAAAAATAGTTATTGATGCTGTCTTTTTTCAACTTTACCAAACTGGTATTTCTCGTGTTTGGAAATCCTTATTAGAAGAATGGGTTAATAATGGTTTTGCAAAACATATTGTTGTGCTTGACCGTGGTGGCACTGCACCCATAATTCCTGGTATTAGATATCGCACAGTCTCATATCATAATTATGATAATATTGACTCTGATCGATTAATGCTACAGCAAGTGTGCGATGAAGAAGGTGCAGATTTATTTATTTCGTCCTACCATACAACGCCGACTACTACACCTTCTGTATTCATGGCTCATGACATGATAGCAGAACTAATAGGTTCAAACTTAAATCATATCATCTGGCAAGAAAAACATTATGCAATTAAACACGCGTCTGCCTTTATTGCGGTTTCCAAAAATACAGCACGCGATTTAGTAACCTACTTTCCACAAATATCCTTGGAGTCTGTAACAATTGCTGAAAATGGGGTTGACCATACAACCTTTTCAGTAGCTACTCAGGAAAATATTCATCAATTTAAAGTAAAATACGGCATTACCAAACCCTACTTTCTGTTAGTCCGCCTTGGTAATGTTTATAAGAATAGTATTTTGTTTTTCAAAGCTTTTTCACAGCTTCAAAGTAGCTATGGATTTGATATTGTCGTTACAGGAAGCGACGGTGTATTATCACCAGAATTCAGAGCCTATACATCAGGTAGTATCGTTCATCTGCTACAACTTAGTGATGAAGAGTTAGCAATAGCTTACTCTGGTGCAGTAGCACTAGTTTATCCTTCTAAGTATGAAGGTTTTGGGTTGCCTATAGTAGAAGCAATGGCTTGTGGTTGTCCTGTGATTACTTGTCCTAATGCTTCAATTCCAGAGGTTGCAGGTGAAGCTGCAATATATGTGAATGATGATGATATACATGAAATGACAAATGCACTTTGTGAAGTACAAAAACCAGGTGTTCGTAATTCATTAATTAACGCAGGTTTAGTACAAGTGCAACAGTTTTCTTGGGCAAAAATGGCGCAAGTTGTCAGTAATGTATTAATTAATGCAACACTTATTTCTTTAAATCTCAAGAAAATTAATTTAATTATTTTCCCTGATTGGTCACAACCAGAAGAGTTTCTTGGTTTAGACTTACAACAAGTTATTAAGGCGATCGCCACTCATCCTAATAGCGAAGAAACTACCCTACTTATTGATACTGGTAACATTGCTAGTGAGGATGCTGAACTGTTTTTGTCTAGTGTGGCTATGAATCTTTTGGTACAGGAAGATTTAGACGTTACCGAAGGATTAGAAATTTCTCTAGTGAAAAACTTGGCCGATATTCAGTGGGAAGCTTTGCTACCTCGCATCAATGCCAGAATTATTTTAGAACATGAGGATCAACAAGCTTTAGCACAAATGACAGTAGGTAAAATTCCTTCTTGCCAAATTGATAATTTAAGCAATCAACTAAATATTTTATTTAAAAGTGAACAAAATAACTTAACTAACAGAGGGGAAGTATCTATTACAGACGCATTAACTGTGAAATATGGAAATATCAATATTATAATTTTTCCTGATTGGTCGCAATCAGAAGAGTTACTGATTCTAGAATTAGAACAAGCAATTAAAACGGTAATTAATCATTCTAATAGTAACCAGATAACTTTACTTATAAATACTAATGGCATTTCTGAAGATGATGCCAATTTAGTTTTATCTACGGTGGCTATGAATCTGCTACTAACAGAGAATTTTGATGTTACTGTAGAATGTGAAATTTCTCTGCTGGTAAATTTAGATGAAATTGAACTGAGAGCTATAGTTCCTTTCCTCCACGGTCGAATTATTTTACAACATGAAAATCTGGATGGGTTAGCATTATTTCCAATAGAGAATATCCCAACGTATGAAATAGAAAGCTTCAATAATATACATATCGGGCAGTTAGTTTTTGATTTAAGTACTAGATTATTTCAAGAGGGCAGATGGACAGAAGCGATCGCTCAATATCAAAAACTTTTAGAAATCCAATCAGGGGATGCAGATATTTATTGTAATTTAAGTTATTGCTATAGACAGTTAAACCTGTTAGACAAATATTTTAAGACTCTCCAGCAAGTAATTAAACTTTACCCTAAAGAAGGAAGATTACATTTTTCATTAATCATCGACTTGCGACGTAATGGACGTATTAAAGAAGCAATATTAAGTGCAGAGAATGCTGCTAAATGCTTACCGAATGATTACACTTTTCAAATTCTAAAATATTTAACAGTTCCATCAATATACGAAAATAAAGAGGAAATTAACTTCTATCGCCAGCGCTTTACTCAAGGACTGCAAGATTTAATTCAGCAAACATATCTGAAAACTACACAAGAGCAACAAAGTGCATTAGCAGGTATAGGCCGCCTCACAAATTTTTACCTATCATATCAGGCACAAAATGATATAGATTTGCAACGCCAGTATGGAAAGTTAGTACATGAAATTATGGCAGCTAACTATCCACAATGGGTAATTCCTTTATCTATGCCTAAGTTTCAGCCTAATAACAAAATTCGTATTGGTTATGCTTCACATTACCTGCATTCTTATAGTGGCACACTTTGGTTAACTGGCTGGTTACGTTACTGCGATCGCCAAAACTTTGAAATTTACTGTTACTACACAGGAAACGAGCCAGATCCTGTTACCCAACACTTCCAAAATTACAGCGATGTTTTTCACCATATTCCTTATAACTTATCAGCAGCTTGTGAACAGATAATTGCTGATAAATTGCATATTTTAGTCTTTCCTGAAATAGGTATGGACGCACAAACCATGCAAATGGCCGGTCTGCGGCTTGCGCCTTTGCAATGTGTCGCTTGGGGACATCCGGTAACGACTGGCTTACCCACAATTGATTACTTTTTATCTAGCGAGTTAATGGAACCCGAAAATGCCCTAGAACATTATTCAGAAAAATTAATTCGCTTACCCAACATTGGGGTTTCTTACCCTAAGCCATATATTCCCCCAGTTATCAAAACCCGTTCAGATTTTGGCTTAGGAGATGATGCAGTCATCTACTTATGCTGTCAAGCTCCTTTTAAATACCTACCGCAATATGATTTTATTTTTGCGGAAATTGCTTGTCGCCTTCCTGAAGCTAAATTTGTGTTTTTGCGTGGTACTTTACTTGAGCCACGCCTAAAACGTGCTTTTGCTGCTGTTGGACTTAACAGTGAAGATTACTGTGTATTTCTCAGTATTCCCGAGCGGCTAGACTATCTAATGATTAACTTACTTTCAGACATTTATCTAGATACATTCACTTGGTCTGGTGGTAATACTACTCTAGAAGCGATCGCTTGTAATCTCCCCATTGTCACCTGTCCAGGGGAATTTATGCGCGGTCGTCACTCTGACAGCTTCCTGAAAATGCTAGGGGTGACAGATACTATTGCTGAAAACGAAACTGAATATATCGAAATTGCTGTCAAATTAGGACTAGATCCGGCTTGGCGAAGCACTATTGCAGAAAGAATGAGCCAAAATCACGATCGTCTTTTTGATGATAAAGCTTGTGTCGAAGGTTTAGAAGCTTTCTATAAAGAAGTTTGTAGTAAGCACTGAAGTGCTTAAATTCGTAATTACAGAATAGGAGGACTAAAGTCCTCACTACGAACTTTTGAATTGTTTGTAGTAAGCACTTTAGTG
>NZ_CAXTNP010000099.1:6858-25794 GCF_964245575.1 uncultured Nostoc sp.
AGGACTAAAGTCCTCACTACGAACTTTTGAATTGTTTGTAGTAAGCACTTTAGTGGTAAAAAAATCTATGTATGAATATCGGAAGCTCACAGCAGAACAAAAAGCTGAACTAGTTAAATATCGCTTAAGCCAGGGTTATCCACCTCATTCTCCACCATATCCTGTACAAGATAAGCAATTTTATTTATTAACGGCATCTTGTTATGAGCATCAGTGTTATATACACACTGAATCTCGTCGTCAGGAATTGCTAGATATGATTTTTGATAGGTTTGGTGGGAGTGAAAATGAAGAGAGGAGCGCTGAAGCGCTGACTAGGAACTTAAGAATTTATGCTTGGGTTGTTTTGCATAATCACTATCATCTACTGGTTTATATTGAAAATTTTGATGTATGAGGTGAATTATTTCGTAGAATACATGGTGCGCTTTCTCGACAGTGGAATATAGAGGAGAATATTACTAAGAGAAAAATTTGGTATCGTTGGAGCGATCGCGCTATTCGCTCGGAAAGACATTACTATACAACTGTTAACTATATTCATTACAACCCAGTTAAACATGGTTTAGTCAAATCTCCTTATGACTGGGTTGAAAGTAGTGTTCATTGGTATTTACAAGCTTGTGGACGGCAATGGCTGCGTGATTGTTGGACTCAATATCCGGTGCGGGATTATGGTAGTGATTGGGATAACTTTTAACTTTGATAAGTAAGTGGGCAAGAATAAATCAATCAAACTACGTTATGCAATGTAAAATTAATTAAATTGGCTCGTAGTAAGCGGCTCTAGCCCTATTTTCAGGGCTGGAGCCACTCACTACGAAATTATTTTTTCTCAATATACCTTTGCCACATTTGCTGGTAAGCCTTTTCCATTTCACAGGTAAACTGCTTACCATTCCACAGTGGTGCTGTCTGTCGAGATGCTTTCAACTTCAAAGCCACCTGTTGGCGTAAAGCTTCATCTTTCCCCAAACGCACACCCCACTCTACATACTCTTCATTAGTCCACGCAATCCCTTCTGTGATCCCAGCATTCATCATCATGGTGTAGCTATTTCGGGCGGCAAATTGCTCTCCAACTCTGCTTACTAAGGGAATACCCATCCAAAGTGTTTCTAAGGTTGTCGTCGCGCCGTTATAAGGATAAGTATCTAATACAACATCAGCAATGGCTAAATTTGCTCTGTGGACAGACTCAGAAGCATCTAAGCCTAAAAATCGTAGACGTGAACACTCTACACCCTCTTCTTCTGCTAACTGGATAAAAAATTTCTGTACAGCTTCTGCGTCTGCTATCCCTTTAATTAAAAAATAGCTATTAGGAACTTCCTTAATAATTCTCATTTGCAGCCGCGCTGTATCAGGATGGCGCTTAAATCCTCTTTGAGCGCTGAGATAAATTACAGCATTACTAGGAATATCTAGAGAGTCTCGTCGTAAAGTTGGGACACCGATTTCAAAACCATCCACCGCTATATAAGTTTGCGGTAATCGCCAGATTTTTTCTGTATAGTACTCCTGAGCAGATTCGGGCAAAACATAAGGATCAGCAATAAAGTAATCAACTGCTGGTATTCCCGAAGCATCCCAACCCAACCAGGTTACTTGCACAGGTGCAGGTTTAAGCGCCATTATTTCACAAGTAACATCTAGAGTGATACTATCCAAATCGATTAAAATATCAATTTCATCTTGGTAGATTTTTTCAGCAATGTCATCACTATAAATTCCCCCTAGATAAGCTTGATTAAATTGCTGCACATACCATTCTTGCAACGAATCATCTACTTGTTTATAATTTATAAAATAGCCATAAATATCAAACTCTTCACGGGTATGGTGTTGAATTAACCACCTAGCTAACCAGCCAACTGAATGCCTAGATAAACAATGAGATAAGTAGCCAATCTTTATTTGCTTATTTCTATTATGTGAACTACGTTGTTTATATCGCTGGACTTTTTCCGTGGCATATTCTTGCACATTAAGCTGACATAGTTGCGCCACTTGATTCTGAATTTGTCTATTTTTATGCGGATTATCTTGTAAGTAAGGTGCATAATAATTGGCATTAAATAGACGCAATACCCTAGCAGGCTCAATATTTATAGGTTGTTCTTCTATTAAAGATTTCAGTAAAGATTCCTGTTCTAGGAAAACTGTACACGCTTCGTCCCAATAAGCAGGAGCTTCCATTAATCCTCGCTGTATTAGGTGTTTAGCAAAGACTTGATCGGTTAAAGTCTTTGATAGTGAGTAGCATAACTTAGCAACTTCTATTCCTTGAGAATAATTGTAATCTTTTAGATAAAAACCAGCGATATGACGCAGAAGTTCTGTATTTTCAGATTCCAGCCGTAAACATAGCTCAATTAATGATATTGCTACTTTAGGTTGCTGCATAGAATGGGCAATTTTAACTGCGGCTGGCAGCAAAATATTAATGAAAGATTGAGGCTCACTAACATGGGCTAGACAACATTCTGCAAACTCTAGGACAGAGGGATGCAAAGGGTCATCATTGATGATACTCCCTAATACTTGCAACAATAACTCAATATCTATAATTGCTTCTGGCTGAATTAACTCAATTACCTCTAGGGAAGTTAATTCATCACCAGTAAAAGTTTTTAGCTTGATAGATAGCTCAATCAAATAGAGAAGATTATTCACATATATAGGAGAAATTTCCCGTATATGTTGGCGAATTGCCCAAGCAACTGAATAATCTGCTAATGTCTCTCTGCGTTCGGCTTCGGTTTGCAGAACGTTTATCAATTCTACAGTCCATTGCTCAACTTGTTCGGCTTCTCTCTCCTCCATAGCCAGCAGCCAAGTCATTTGCGCTTCTGCTTCTTGTCCCTGCAATAGCAACATTAAGCCTAAGTTCCAGTAGTGAGATTTCACTTCTGGTTCTGTTTCGATAACTTGTTCATAGCAACTAGCAGCTTGAGTATAGTTACCTTTGATAAAATATTCCTGGGCTTGCTGCTCTGATGGGGTGATGTTAGTAGGAATTTGGACAGAAGTCATAATCAAGAATTTTCAGGATAGTACTAGTACTATTCCCAGAATTGAGAACAAAATTAAAGTGGGTAGCCTAAACTACCCACTGTTATAAAGCTTGTAATTAGATATAGAACTCAAGTTATTACTTGGATGTCAGTTCTGCATAGGCGGTGTTACAATTTGGTTGCAGTGGAGTGCCTGATGAAGCTCCAGCTGGGCCAAAACTTCCAATACTAGCACTCTGGTCACCAACATTATTAGACTGGCATAACACAGCTAGAGTAGTTGCTTCACTGGTAGATAATACTGTTGATTTAATAACAACACCCTGGTAAGATTTGAGCACCGGCTTCAGAGATATACCATTATTGGCAACCTGAGTGGTGTTTCCATTAATAGCATATGCATAATTCTCAGTTTGGGTTCTAATACCAAGTCCTAACTGATCCATAGTACTAGTGAATGCTGCATTTTCCAAAAAGTATGCTTGTTGAGCGCGGTTCATGGAACCAGTATACTGTTTAGCTTCTGACTGTTTACCTTTGTTAGCTTGGTTCAAGAAAGAGGGTAGAGCGATCGCAGACAAAATACCGATAATGATAATTACTACTAATAATTCAATAAGTGTGAAACCCTCGTTTTCCTTCTTTTTGCCGATGATGTGTTGGAGAAACTTTGCCTTCAATTCGGTTTTCATAAGTGTTTTCCCTGGTATATGAGGTGGTTTTGTGTTCTAGATATAACTTACCCACTCGTGTTTGGTTTCATATCACCCTACCAAAAAATTTTTTTCAACTATTCAACTGTGTTTTTATTTATATGGCGATCGCGCCTGTCATCGCGCTCGCTCACCAATCGCATCAACACGGCGTCGAGGGTAATTACTCTGGGGAGATGCTTATTATCTCCAAGATCCGATTAGAGAAAATGTTAATTTTCAGATTAAAAACCGTCTAAAATTCTAAAATTAGCTTGTTTAGCTGATGTTTTAGGTTTTCCAGATTATACTTTAGAATTACTAGAGCATCTAACAGTCAAGTATGGCGATAATCCGAAATATAACTTTGCTAAAACTATTATAGAGAGCTTATCTAGTTTTCCAGACTTGGTTGAATCTGGATTAGATTCTCTACCTGTGGTAGCTAATATTCGTCCTTTTCTTCACATCTATGTCCTGGTAAATTGATTAAACTCAGCGATACTGTCGCCAGTCTTGCTGGTCTTCAAAATTCTTCTAATCGTCAGAATTACATAGAGGCTACAGTTGGGATTGAGTCTGAGCATTAGGCTGAAGTTCCCCCGTGCAAATGTCCTAAAAAAGCTTGTAACACCTCATTATCGCTGAGTCGTAAAGCAACACGCTGCGCGATCGCACACCCCTTTGATAATTTGTACCCAGTAAAGCAACTCGAAAAAACTTTGAAAGTCTCTTGGGTTAAGTAACAGCACTTTTCGGTTGGGGAGAACTTCAGATTAGGATTGGCGTTTTTTATCTAGTAAATTAGATGCTGGACTGGTCATTAAAGTTGATCCTGGTAGTAGTTTTTAGATGGATAAACGAGATTGGGCTATTTCGTTAGATTGTCTGTAAAAACATTGATGATTAAAAGTTACCATTTTTGGCAATCATTTGAAAATATACACCTCTTATATATTAAATCTAAGGTTAACTTTACTTTGAATATATTGACTTTTTAGCAATTACATTCAAGCTAATGAGTGTATTTGAAATACGAATTTTACTGCAATCATTAAACCAATCAAATTCCTCTACTTGGTAATATTCTGTAAACCCAACTTCTTCTAAGCAGATAGCCAAAATTTCAAAATCAAATCCTACTTTGTGAACATCATATATATTGGTTTGTGCCCCAAATATAATCCGCATTAAAGATAGACGATCAACTACTGTAAGTTCTGGATAAAGATAAAGCCAACACAATTTTTTTAAGTCGGGAACACTAATAAAAAGTTGTCCGCCTGGTTTAAGAACCCGATGCCATTCTGTTATAGTATTGATTAACTCATTATCTATTGCATGATAAAAATGTTCTAGAACATGACTGGCATAAATTGCAGCAATTGAATTACTTTCAAATTGACTTAAATCAGATGCGTTGCCAATATAATCTACTTCTGGACGAGGTTCAACATCGAATATTTTCCAGTCTGGATGTGTTTGATTTCCACCAATATGAAGTTTAATGTCTGTCATTTTTTTTGTATTTTTCTACTCTGTATCGTTTCTTCTACCTCTTGTGGGTCAAGCATTAAAAATTTTTAGAAAAAATCAGATGTTGGACTGGGCATTGAAATTGCTCCTCATACTAACTTTGTTCTGATTCTTCGCACCGTTATGCCAACTCTTGTTGACAGCTAAGGCATACCTGCGAACATTTGCCATGCTGTCAAAGCTAGCGGTACACCCAACCTTGAGTATTCCCAACTTATGAGGATTTCTATCACAATATTCAAGAGTCAATTAGAACTGGATGAGGTAGGTTACATTGTCGCCAAGCACAGTTCTGTCGAAACCAGTGTAGAGGGCGTTTTGCTGGTGGCGATAATTCTTGCATCCTGAGAAAAGGGCACAAACATTACTAAGCCCTTGGTCAACACCAAGGGCTAGAATTCTCAACTTCGATTGTGGAAGTGCTTTATTCAAACTCAGGTGGCCACAATTCTGATATTGCCAGTTCCCAACCTGGTAGCAAGTCTGATAGTGTAAGCGTGTCGCCATTCTGCAACACCACCGAAGTTTGGTTTAATTGATAAACCGTTACTGTCAATTTGTCAGGGTCAATCAATATGCCGACTGTAGACCCAAGTTGCAAAAATAGCTGAATCTTCTCTTCAAGCGGTTTGATTCTGTCACTTTTAGATTTAATCTCAACCATTAGGTCTGGAACCAACTCTACAAAGTCGCGCTTGGTCTTCTTCAGTCGGTCAGCCTTAACAAAAGACACGTCAGGGGCACGCAGGTTTCTTTTTTCCGAGTCGTCCTCTTCTATATTCGGTAGGATAAACCCTGCGCTAGAACCAGTTATACGTCCTAGCTTGCGCGACATTACCCAGTTATTTAAGAAGGTAATGAGACGAGCGCCAATTTCCTCTGACTCGTAATCTGATGGCCCCATAACTATGATTTTCCCCTCTACCAACTCCATCTGCCATTCTGGATGCTCGGTTTGTAGCTGCTCTAAGTCTCTAATCGCAAAGGACATAATACATTAAATAACGCTTTTATCTCTATCATACGTACCTCAATCTACGAAAGCTACAATGTATTGAAATAAAAACGCCTGTATAGTTTGCCATTAGTAGCATCAATTAAAACAGATGTAATTTTTTATTAACTTCTTAATGAACTACCACAGATATTTTTTTACCTTATTGATAAACCTGATACTAATCTCAATATCTACACATTTATTGCACCTGAAATTAAACAAAAATCATTTCGTTTAGACAGCTTATTTGCTACTATCAATGGATTGGAAAATGAACCTTTATACTTTGTATAATTGCAAACCTACAAATATGAAGGATTTTACGAACGACTTTTTGGATAAATTTTTGTTTACTTCCGTCAATATAAACCCGCCAACTCAGACTGGTACGCAATTGTTATTTACGATCACCGCATTCATGAAACTCCACCTCACCCTCGCTATCAGGCTTTAGGAGAACAACATCTACGTTGCATTTATCTGAATGAACTTTCTACTAGGGCTAAAGATTCCTTGGGGATAGGAATTGCCAAACTATTTGTATAAGCGCCTACAAAAGCTACTTCCTTAGCTCAACAGCTAATCACTCAGGCACGAGAAGACTTTACCAATGAAAATCTTCAAAAGAAAGTGATAGCATTTATCCAAGCCATTGTATTTTATAAGTTTCCCAATCTTGCTTTAGAGTAAGTTGAAGCTATGCTTGATTTAGATGCATTCAAAAATACTCGATTGGACGAAAGTATATTAGCAAAAACAGAAGTAGAAACAAAATTAATATTAGTCTCAAAATGTGTTGAAAAAGGTATGAGCATTCAAGAAATAGCAGAATTACTAGAAATACCCGGATTTCTCACCACAATTCTCAAAGCCTTATAAAATCTCGATTCTAGGTTTTCACACTGCATCAAAAAATAACCGATTAAAAATACCCGAAACATATTCCGGGTAAGGATTATGAGGATTGCTTCGGCGTAGCCCGTCGCAGACATCACGGGACTTGTGAGAAATGCGGGAAATAGATGTTGAAACTATCAAGAAATACCTCTAACAACAGCCCTAGTACGCCACGGCGTAAATAGCGCAAAGTCTGAGCGGCGGTTCCCGCCGTTGGCGCAGCCCGCCGCAAACATCAGAACTTTGCAAGACGAGCAGCCATTTAAAATCCCTGCATAGCTTATTCCATAATACTTTTGAATGAGTGACTTTTGACCTTTGACTTCCGCCTTGCGGTACTAGCAGTTAAAAGGATGTTTAGCAAGTGTTGAGCGCATAGTACCGTAGGCATTTTGCGATCGCTTACCATCTGGCGTAGCCAATCACAGTTTGTTATGCTATATTAAACGTAGTCGTTATGAGTATGTATATGGTTATGACTAACCCCACAGTAGAAAACTTAGTAATTATCGGTTCTGGCCCAGCAGGGTACACAGCTGCTATTTATGCCGGACGCGCTAACCTGAAACCCGTTGTATTTGAAGGTTTCCAAGCCGGGGGATTACCTGGTGGGCAACTAATGACAACGACGGAAGTTGAGAACTTTCCAGGGTTTCCCCAAGGGATTACCGGGCCGGAACTGATGGATCAGATGAAGGCTCAGGCGGAGCGCTGGGGAGCTGAACTATATACTGAAGATGTTATATCAGTTGACTTGAGTCAGCGTCCATTTACAGTGCGATCGCAAGAGAGGGAAATAAAAACCAACAGCATCGTTATTGCTACGGGTGCAACAGCAAAGCGTTTGGGTTTACCCAACGAACATGAATTTTGGAGTCGGGGTATTTCCGCTTGTGCAATTTGCGATGGTGCAACACCAATTTTCCACGGTGCAGAATTGGCTGTAATTGGTGCTGGCGACTCGGCGGCGGAAGAGTCTATTTACCTCACTAAGTATGGTTCCAAGGTAAATATGTTGGTACGCACCGATAAAATGCGGGCTTCTAAAGCCATGCAAGACCGCGTTTTGAACAACCCGAAAATCCAAGTGCATTGGAACACAGAAGCCGTGGATATCTTCGGTAATGGTCACATGGAAGGGGTGAAAGTCCGCAATACCAAAACTGGTGAAGAGAGCCGACTGCATGCTAAGGGTTTATTCTACGCCGTTGGTCACAGCCCCAATACCTCTCTATTTAAAGGACAATTAGAACTGGATGAGATAGGTTACGTTGTCACCAAGCATGGTTCTGTAGAAACTAGTGTAGAGGGCGTTTTTGCAGCTGGCGACGTGCAAGATCATGAGTTTCGGCAAGCAATTACGGCTGCGGGTACTGGCTGTATGGCGGCGATGTTAGCAGAACGTTGGTTGTCATGCAGTGGCTTAATTCAAGAATTCCATCAACAGTCAGAAACAGCAGATAATGAATTAGAACATCAGCCAGCTAAAAAGACTGAAGCCGAGGAAGAAGCTGGATTTAATTTGAATGGGACGCGTCATCAGGGAGGTTATGCTTTACGGAAATTGTTCCATGAAAGCGATCGCTTACTTCTTGTTAAATACGTCTCTCCTGGTTGTGGCCCTTGTCATACCCTGAAACCAATTTTAAATAAAGTGGTGGATGAATTTGACAGCAAAATTCACTTTGTGGAAATTGACATCGACAAAGACCGAGATATTGCTGAAAATGCTGGTGTAACAGGAACGCCAACGGTTCAATTGTTCAAAAATAAGGAACTGGTGAAGGAAGTCAAAGGTGTGAAGCAAAAGAGCGAATACCGCCAGTTGATTGAAAGTAATCTTTAGGGACTGGGGACTGGGGACTGGGGACTAGGAAATAATTCTTTTAACTGCTAATACCCAATACCCAGTACCCAATCACCCAGTAATACCATTTCTTTGTGAGGCTGCGCTAAATTTTCTTAACTTCTTATTTGTTTCTTCCTTTGTGTCCTTTGCGCCCTTTGCGGTTAGTTTTTGATATATGGCGCATCTTCATACAGAATTGGTATAACCAATACCCAATACCCAATACCCAATCCCCATGCCCCTAATCCCCACTCCGTGGGGGCCCCGAGTTCCCCAATCACCAATCACCAATCACCCAGTCGAGTACCGTACTCTTCTTTACCCTGCTGTTGGGAACGAATAAAACGACAGTAACCGTTAAGACCTTTTTCAATCCGGTCTTTAAGCTGACTGACCCAGTTTAATTGTTCTGTGTTGCAGTAGCCCAAGCTCTCGGCAATAATGAAAGCGCTTTTGGTTTCAGTCAATGAGCCGCGAGCAATGTACATAAAACGCAATCTATCTAAATAGTGATAGCGTCCATAGCCCTCAGCTATGTTCAGTAAAACGCTGCAAGCTGCTCTTCGTAATTGATCGCTCAAATTGTAACGCTCACAACCCGGCAAACTATTTGCTAATCGATAAGCCGCTTTTAGCAGTTTGAGGCTATCTTGGTAGAAGTCTAAAGACTCAAAGCCTCTATCTTGCATATCATCCCAATCTAAAGTCCCTCAATTTTATGGGACATTTTTACCAAATACCCAGTCCCCAGTCCCCAATCCCCAGTCCCCAATATGTAAAATAGTCAGCGTATCAAGCTTTGCTCCAGGCGATCGCTTTATGGCCATTACAAAACGGCGACTACCGACATTTTTACAGTTTGGCAACAGTCTCAATCTTTCCCAAAAACTTATGCTCATCGGGTTAGCCATTACCCTATTTTTCATCTTCCTGGCATTCTTCGCTCCCGTATTCCAGGCTTGGGGATGGCTGCAAAACCCAAAAGATTTTCTCTCTAATCCAATTCATGAGCCACCCTCAGCTAAACATTGGTTTGGTACTAGTCGTTTGGGTTATGATGTGTTCTCCCGGACATTGTTCGGCGCTCAAGCTGCTTTGCAGGTGGTGATTTTGGCAACAGCGCTGAGTATGATTATCGGTGTGCCTTTGGGGATGCTGAGTGGTTATCAGGGCGGTAAATTGGATAAAGTGTTGCTGTTTATTATGGATAGCATCTACACTCTACCGGGGCTACTGCTGTCTGTGACGCTGGCGTTTGTGGTGGGGCGTGGGATATTAAATGCAGCGATCGCTATTAGCATTGCTTACATTCCCCAATATTACCGCGTTGTTCGCAACCACACCGTAAGCGTGAAAACTGAAGTGTTCATCGAAGCTGCTCAAGCAATGGGCGCTTCCACTTGGGTTGTGCTTTCTCGTTATCTATTTTTCAACGTCATTCAAAGCGTACCCGTGCTATTCACACTCAACGCTGCTGATGCGATTTTGGTGTTGGGCGGTTTGGGCTTTTTGGGGCTAGGACTTCCCGAAGAAGTGCCAGAATGGGGACATGATTTAAAGCAAGCCTTAGAAGCTCTACCCACTGGCATTTGGTGGACTACACTTTTCCCTGGTTTAACGATGACATTCATGGTGGTAGGGTTATCACTACTTGGTGAAGGGTTAAATGAATTTGTCAATCCCCGGTTACGAAGAGAAAATAGAATCCAAAAGTAGTCATTGGTCATTAGTCATTAGCAAAGGACAACTGACAAAGGACAAAGGACAACTGACAAATAAACAATAGAGAGATTTGTATGAAAGATAATTTAACGTTAATTGCTGCCGCTACTGGCGGGTTTATCCTTTCCGTTGCTCTTGCTGGTATCTTAAGAGGTGCGCCAGTTACAGGTTGGCAAGAGCAATCGAGTTTCCGCAGCACGACTTTTGCTAATTTACAGAAATCGGAGTTGAAAGCTGCGCGTCTTCTCCCAAGCAAAGACACTGCGCGAACAGATCGGGGATGAAAACAACTCGCGCCCAATAATAGGCAATAGGGAATAGCTGTTCACCAATGCCCAATGCCCCATGCCCAATACTTCGACTTCGCTCAGTAAAAGTGCCCAATGCCCAATGACAAATGACAAATGACAAATGACAAATGACAAATGACAAATGACAAAATTCAAGTAATTGGCATTGATGTGGGGGGAACGGCAATTAAGCTGGGGCGTTTTGCAGCTGATGGTAGTTGTCTCTTATCTTTGACTGTGGCATCTCCCCAACCGACAACGCCGGAGGCTGCGCTGGCGGTGATCGTAGATGCGATCGCCCAAATTGATCCAGATAATCAAGCTGTTGCTATTGGTGTTGGTACTCCTGGCCCATCTGATGCAACAGGACGCATTGCCAAAATCGCCATTAACTTACCTGGATGGGTCGATGTGCCTTTAGCAGATTGGTTAGAAGCTAAAACTGGCAAACCTACTGCGATCGCTAATGATGCTAATTGTGCTCTTTTGGGAGAAGCTTGGTTGGGAGCCGGTCGCCACTTTCAAAATCTGATTCTGCTAACTTTAGGTACTGGGGTTGGTGGCGCAATTATCCTTGATGGTAAACTATTTGTTGGACATCAAGGAGCCGCCGGGGAATTGGGTTTGATTTCATTAAATCCAGATGGCCCAATTTGTAATAGTGGCAATCAAGGCTCTTTAGAACAATATGCCTGTGCTACTGCGATTCGTCGCCGCACTCTCAAGGAACCCGTCGAATTGGGTTTTCTTGCCCAACAAGGAGATGCTGAAGCATTGAATTTTTGGCAAGAATATGGTATAAGCTTGGGAATTGGTTTAACGAGTTTGATTTATGTACTCACACCGCAAGCGATCGTCATTGGTGGCGGTATCAGTGGCAGCTTTGAATTTTTCTTACCAGCAGTGAAGGCAGAAATTGAGAAGCGAGTTCAGCCTTTATCACGGGTGGGTTTACAAATATTGCCAGCGAAGTTAGGCAATTTTGCAGGGATAGTGGGTGCAGCAAAGTTGGCATGGCAACACTATTCGGAATGTTAGATTATGGTTCAAACAATCCCAGCTAGAGACATCAGTCTTTACGAATTAGAAGAAAAATTTGGTTTGCAACTTGCCACAGACACCAACTTCTTTACAGAGTGGACAGAAATAGCAACTCTGACTGATGGTGAACAGCAAGCGATCGCACGAGTGAAAAGCAACTATTTAAACTTGAGTAAGCACCGTCTGATGTCAGAAGAGGCGGTAAAGATGGTAGTGCTGTCTCCTTTACTCGATTTAGCTGGCTTTTATCAATTTCCTTTTGAGATTGAAACCGAGACTTCTGTGGAGATTTCTGCTGAAGATGAAAGCTTTATCGTTAAAGGAAACATTGATGTTCTTGTCATCCAAAAACGTTTTTGGGTACTTGTCATCAAGTCTAAAAGCAGTAAATTTGATGTGATGACAGCCCTACCTCAAGCACTCACTTATATGCTTGATTGTCCAAATCCTGCACAACCAAGTTTTGGTTTACTAATCAACGGTAGGGAATTTGTTTTTATCAAATTGATTCAACAAGAACATCCTTGGTATGCACGATCTGATGCGCTATCAATTGAACGCGATTCAGAACTACAGCAAGTACTCAGTATCTTGAAGCGCCTGGGAGAATTAATTGTAATGGGCTACGCCCCGCTACGCTAACGTAATTCGTAATACTAAGACAAAGAATATCCTGTTGCATATTTAACATATTTCACCACTTTTTCATAAGATTCAGGATTACTCACAGGGTTGATGATGATGGGGATAGTGCCATCTGGCAACCAAAAAGTTATCCTGCCATTCGGTTCATGACAAAAAGAACTGATGCAGTTGAGATTAATTACATATTCGTTTTTGTCGTAATGGATTTTTACCCAGTGGGCATGATCTAATTCCAATCCAATCACACATTCTAAATAATAAAGGATCTTTTGATAATCTTCCAAGTTACTTTGCGGGTTAATCACTATCGCAATGGCACTATCGGGTAACCAAAAAGTAACCCTGCCGTTCAGTTCATAACAAAAAGCATGGACACGTTCAAAATTAACTACATATTCTCTCCTTTCGTAAAGGATTTTCACCCAGTACGCCACAACATCTCCCCAAGTCCGAAATTTACGAATGATGCACCCTGTATATCCAAATCTACTGAAGCCTTAAGTTAATATTGGAATTAATTATGAATTCTTATGAAACCTCCAATGGTGTTGGTGTACCTGAAGTTGAAAGAGAAAGAGCGATCGCTGCTTGAATAAATCCTTTAAATAAAGGGTGAGGGCTACTGGGGCGCGATTGAAATTCTGGATGAAATTGGCAAGCAAGAAAGAATGGGTGCTTGGGTAATTCCACAATTTCAACTAAGCGTCCATCGGGAGAAGTACCACTGATCGCATACCCAGACTTTAATAACAAATCGCGGTAAGCATTGTTGAACTCATACCGATGTCGATGTCGTTCATAAATCACATCTTCTTGATAAAGTTTAAAAGCCAGTGTATCAGGAAGAACACGACAAGGATATAGCCCTAAGCGCATTGTACCCCCTAAATCGACTACTTTCTGCTGTCCTGGCAATAAATTAATTACCGGATCAGATGTATGAGGGTCAAATTCAGCACTATTAGCACCTGTTAATCCCCCTACGTGCCGGGCCCATTCAATCACAGAACATTGCATACCCAGGCATAAACCCAAAAAAGGAATTTGGCGATCGCGGGCGTATTTAATCGCGGCAATTTTGCCATCCACCCCCCGAACCCCAAAACCTCCTGGCACAACTATGCCATCGACACCTTCAAGATAAGTTTCGGGCGCTTGGGTTTCCAAATCTTCTGAATTCACCCAACGCAGGCGCAGTTTGCCATAAGTGGAAATTGCCGCATGGTTTAATGCTTCCACTACAGATAGATAGGCATCACTTAACTGCACATATTTACCGACAATGGCAATTTCTAGCTCGTGCTTGGGACTATGTAACCGTTTGACCAGGGTTTGCCACTGCGTCAAATCTGGTTTGCGTTGTTCCATTTGCAGCAAGTTCAGCACTTGTTCTGCCATTCCTTCCCGTTCAAGATTCAGAGGTACTTCATAGATACTTTTGGCATCTTGGGAGGTGATGACGCATTCTTCCGGCACATCGCAAGATCCAGACAGTTTCTGCTTTAATCCCTTGGGTAAAGGGCGATCGCTCCGACAAACTAAAATATCTGGTTGAATGCCAATGGATCTCAGTTCTTTAACTGAATGCTGTGTTGGCTTAGTTTTCATCTCACCCGCAGAAGCAATCCACGGTACTAGAGTTACGTGCATGTACAGCACATTCTGCCTTCCTACCTCTTTGCGGAACTGGCGAATTGCTTCCAAAAACGGTAGTGATTCAATATCTCCTACCGTACCGCCAATTTCTGTAATTACTACAGATGGATTTGTACTTTTAGCAACTCGCAGAATTCGCTCTTTGATTTCATTAGTAATATGAGGAATTACCTGCACAGTACCACCATTGTAGTCTCCGCGCCGCTCTTTATTGATAACTGCCTGGTAAATCGAGCCAGTCGTTACACAATTCAAACGCGACATTGAGGTATCAGTAAAGCGTTCGTAATGCCCCAAGTCCAAATCTGTTTCCGCACCATCCTGAGTAACGAATACTTCCCCATGCTGAAAGGGACTCATTGTGCCAGGATCGATATTGATATAAGGGTCAAGTTTGAGAATCGACACAGAATATTCACGCGACTTGAGCAAACGCCCTAAACTTGCTGCTACAATGCCCTTACCAATACTGGAAACTACGCCCCCAGTTACAAAAATAAACTTAGTCATACTAGTTTGAATTTTTAACAACTTCTAAAAATACATCCCGCCATTGTGCCACAGTTGTTGTGGTGTAATCTTCTGTGATTGAGCTTGTGAAAAACCTTTTAGGATTAGTAATCTTAGGCTGTATTGTCACCTCCTCCGTAGCATTGGCAGAGCCATCTCTTATAGTCGTTTTTCCCCAAACAAGCTACCAGACGAGTTCCCAAAAAATCTTCTTTCTGGGGACTGCACCACCAAATGGTCAGGTTTTGATCAATAGTAAGCCAATTACCCGCAGCAAAGCTGGTCATTTTTCCCCTAGTTTCCCCTTGCAGTTGGGGGAAAATCTTTTTACTGTGCGTCACGACAATCAAGAACTCCAGATTAAAGTGACAAGGCTTCCCACTGATCCTGAGCTACCACAGGGGTTAGCCTTTGCTAAAGATTCCCTGACTCCCGCAGTTGACATTGCCAGACTACCGGGAGAGCTAATCTGTTTTAGTGCGATCGCACCCCCTAACGCTAGCGTATCTGTCAAGTTGGCTAATCAAACTACTGCCCTTTTACCCCAACCTCAACAAGCGCAACTACCAAGTAATTTGGCAGCTCTGACAGGGCAAAATCAGCCTCATGCCCAGTCTAGTGTAGACAATTATAAAGGTTGCACCACAGTGGCAACAGCCGCCGATCTGGGACAACCTCACTTTCAACTGACGCTCAATGGCAAGACGATAACTCAACCAGGTACTGGTAAAATTCAAATCCTTTCAAGAGCAGAGTTGCCAGTTTCTGAGGTTACAGTAGAGTCAGGCGTTGCTCGCACTGGCCCAAGCACCGATTATTCTCGACTTACACCACTGCCCAAAGGCACACGCGCAACAGTAACAGGTAGGGAAGGTGAATGGTTGCGCCTAGAGTATGGCGCTTGGATTAATAGTAAAGAAACCCGCATTCTCTCTGGTGCAATTGAGCCACAGACAATAATTCGCAGTGTCGGATACCGTCAACTCCCTGGTGCGACAGAGATAGTTTTCCCCTTACAAGTTCCCGTACCTGTGAGCGTGCAACAAAGTGAGGGTGCTTTCACTCTCACTCTCTACAATACCACTGCCCAAACGGACATTATTCGCCTGGATGATGACCCCCTAATTTATCGCCTAGATTGGCAACAAGAGGCTCCAGAACAAGTAAAATACACCTTTAACCTCAAAAAAGCTCAACAGTGGGGATATAAGCTGAGATACGACGGTACAACCCTGGTTTTGGCTTTGCGTCATCCGCCGAAAATTGGGAACACAAGACGCAAGCCTTTAGCTAATCTCAAGATTGTACTAGATCCAGGGCATGGCGGTAAAGAATCTGGTGCCAGTGGCCCAACTGGATATTTAGAAAAAGATTTGAATTTGGTGGTGTCCAAGTTGCTGCGGGATGAGTTGGTGAGGCGAGGAGCAACGGTAGTGATGACACGGGAGGATGATCGCGAACTTTCCCTAGCAGAACGTCAGGCAATTATCAGTCAAGAAGAACCATGCATCGCTCTTTCCATACACCACAATTCCTTACCCGATGATGGTGATGCCGAAAAAACTAAGGGATTCGCCGCCTTTTGGTATCAACCCCAAGCCCACAACCTGGCAATGTTTTTACAGAAGTATGTAGTCGAAAAAGTCGGCAAACCTTCTTATGGTGTGTTTTGGGATAACCTGGCGCTGACACGTCCAACTGCTGCACCATCAGTGTTGCTGGAATTGGGTTTTATGAGCAATCCCGATGAATTTGAGCAGATAGTGAACCCAGAGGTACAGAAGAAAACGGCTTATGCGATCGCTCAGGGAATTACTGAGTGGTTTAGGAGTGTGAGATAAATTTTGAGGTACAACACTAGTTCCTCATTGTATTTGGTGGAGTGCGATAGACCATGATTACTAAAGAAGAAATTACTATCAAAGTTCCCTCTGAGGTAGCAGAGGCATACCGCAATGCCACTGAAGAAGAACGAGAACAATTGCAACTTAAGATTGCCGCAATTATGCAGTCTCAATTTACAACTCCGAGACTTGAGGCCATTGCACGTTTGAGAAACACCATGGATAAAGCTAGTCTTGAAGCACAAGAGCCAGGATTAACGCCTGAAATCTTCAAATCGATTTTGAATGATCACAAATAATCGCCGGTTCGTTTTTGATACTAATCTGCTAATTAGTGCATTTTTGTTTAATCAAAGCAAGCCACGTCAGGCATTAGATCAAGCTACTGTTATTGGCGTTATTTTATTATCAAATTATGTCTTCTTGGAGTTAGAAGAGGTTTTATATCGTCCCAAATTTGATAGGTATCTCACTAAAGAAAGGCGGCAATCATTTATAGAAAAATTAACAGAAAACTCTCAGTTTATTGACGTGACTGAGCAGATTAATGAATGCCGATTAAACGAGTTTCGCCAATCATGGCCGAAAGTGAGACAGAGATTGTAGTGATTTAAGTATCTTTTTTATAGTTTTTTCAACGCCTCAAATTGATGCTAAAAGGGAGGCTTAGGGTAAAAGTGAGTATCTTGTTTTCTCAGTTGATCATTGAGCGATTCATAGTCTAGATACTCCATAAATATTCTCTTTTTTTGGAACACAAGTTTTTGTGGATAAATACAATTTGTACTTCAAACTTATAATTCCCACAATTTTGTGTAAGGCATGACTGTGCCGAATCAGGAAAATAATACCTTGCTACATATTGTTTCAGTGCTTTTACAGTGCCAGAACCGCTTTGATTGCGGGTAAAAATATATGAAATCTTGATATTTTTAAAGCGTATGTATTTTAAAATAGGCGGTATGGTAGGAGCGATCGCTCTTTTATTGAGCAGTGGCAGTGTATTTGCTCAAGATGCAGAAAGATATATCACTGTAGGGCATGATAAATTGGGAAACAGCGTAGCTCTGGACACGGAAACTATTAAGGGCACGACATACAAGCTTTACGGGATCTATGGAGATGGCATTTTCGAGACTACCTTCGATGCATCTTGCAAAGAATCGCGGCTTTTTCGCGATCGCATTGCGATTTACGGGCCAGAAGGACAGCTACTTGAAGAGGATAAGGAAAAAGGAGAAATCCCTTTTGTAGCAAGTTCTTCACCAGGCAAAGGAATGAAAATTGTTTGTCAAAAGATTGGTGTGAGTGGTTGGTAGTTGCTCAATATTTTATGAGTAGGGAATGGGGAATGGGGAATGGGGAATAACCAATGCCCAATGCCCAATGCCCAATGCCCAATGCCCAGCTAGGAAATACTAAGGACAAAATAACGTGTCACGCGTATCTCGTCCTGTAATGGAATTAGTTCCTTTGGCAAGTTTGCACAATTTTTTTTGCTCATCAGGACGCAGCAGCGTATCGGTAAAATCTGCCCCATCAATGATTGCACCATCAAATCTGGCATTAGCAGCAAAAGCACCCTCCAACAGTGCATTTGTCAAATTTGCTCTAACTAAACGAGCTGAGTCTAAAGTGGAATTTCTCAAGTCAGCTCCCTCCAAATTCGCAGACTCCAAATTTGCTGCAAAGAAACTGACACCGTTCAAATTAGCATGGCTGAAGTTGCTCTGGCGAAGATTAGCTTTGGTAAAGCTGGAATCTGTTAAATCACGTCTTGAGAAATCAGCGTCAACTAAAATTTCTTTATTATATTCAAGTGCCAAAACTGTGGGAGCAAAACCGACCGTTGCGGTGATGCCAACTATTCCCCAAAGGAATAAGCTAAGTATGCCTACCCAAATCTTCTGGTTTGTTTTACACTTTTGCCCCAACTCAGTACGGGATGAGTTTAGCTTAGAACCTGTTATGCGATCGCTTAACCTAGAATTCATAGAATTCATAAAATTTTTAGTCAATGGCTAACCTTCCTCCATCTCATTATCCAGATATTGGTGAATTAGGAGAAGACCTAGTAGCCCAATGGTTGCAATCTACAGGTTGGATAATTCTCCATCGTCGCTTTTCTAGCCCTTGGGGAGAAATCGATATTATTGCTGAATATCATGGAGTAACTGGGAAAGAGCAGGAAAGCAGGGGAGAATACCCTACTCCCCACTCCCCACTCCCCACTCCCCACT
>NZ_CAXTNP010000100.1:0-25760 GCF_964245575.1 uncultured Nostoc sp.
GAGTAGAAAGTAGGGAATAAGGAATTAGGCTTTTCAAGCTGTATCGAGCTTTTTCATAAATCAAATATTAGTCCTATAGTAAATAAATAAAATAAGTTTTTTTGAAAATTATACTCAGCAGTTTTTAAAGTTTAGGTGCTTGCCAATTAGGATTGATGAGACTTGTCATAATATGATCTTCCCATTGCCCATTAATTAACAAATAATCTCTAGCATATCCTTCAATGACAAAACCGAGTCTTCTGAGCACATTGCCACTGCGCCGATTGTGGGGCATATAATTAGCCATAACTCGGTGAAAATTTAACTCTTCAAAAACATATTGAATGGCGGCTTTTAGCCCTTCTGTCATATATCCTTTACCTTGTTTACTTTCAGCTAGGCTATATCCCACATAGCAAAAATGAGCGGCTCCTCGGACAAAATTACTAAAATTTATAGTTCCAATAATTCCGGTTGGATTTTTTTTAGTAAAAATAAATAGCTTTAACGATTGGCCATTAATAAATTCCAGAAAATTGTTCTCTATCTGATACTGCCAATACTCTTGGGTGAAAAACCCATCAGCCCAAAGAGGGTAAAATGGAGTGAGATAGGTTTTGTTATGAATGAAGTATTTGAGAATTTGGGGTATATCTTCATGGATAGCCGCTCGTAAGAACAGGCGATCGCTTGTAATTAGTGGCAGTTCGGATATCATAAATTACTTAGTCGGCGGGATCTCTTCCCAAAACATTCTCTAGATTTTAAATTCTCTCATACCCACGGTTTAGCAGCAGCCAGGGCAAATAGAATTCGCACGCCAGTTGCATTGCCCAATGCCCAATTTATGAGTATTTTTACTGGTAATCTGCCATTCAACCAAAATCTTGATAAGCTGATGTCTAATATCTAGAGCGGAAGGATTGAGAGCCAATGGGTGATAAAGCACAGTAAGCGGCATAACTTCGATAAAATCGCTTTGCCCAAACGCTGTACCGCAGGAAATTCTACCAAAAGACAGCTCTTGGTTAACCCAGTCTACAAGAAGGATAATGATGTGGTGGGAATACGCTACGATTGGCAGGAATTAGAGATTCGGGCGATATACAACACGCCATTGCTAGAGCTTATTTATCAAGCTGCTAGCGTGCATCGCCAATATCATGACCCAACAAAAATACAAGTTTGTAAGCTTATATCTATCAAAACGGGAGGTTGTCCAGAAGATTGTAGCTACTGTGCCCAATCTTCCCGCTATAAAACAGAGGTAAAGGCCCAAGCACTTCTAGAAAAGGAAACGGTAGTTAACATCGCCCAGAAAGCGAAAGAAACTGGTGTTAGTCGCATCTGCATGGGTGCTGCTTGGCGCGAAGTGCGGGATAACTCACAATTTGAGGAAGTCCTGGAAATGGTCAAGGATGTAACCGCAATGGGTTTAGAAGTGTGCTGCACTCTGGGTATGTTGACAGCAAATCAGGCTAGGAAATTGTCAGAAGCGGGACTTTACGCTTACAACCATAACTTAGATACCTCGCAGGAATATTACAGCACAATTATTACCACGAGAACTTATAGCGATCGCTTGAACACAATTGAGAATGTCCGTCAGACAAATGTTACTGTCTGTTCCGGCGGTATCCTTGGTTTGGGCGAAACTGTCGATGACCGGGTTGGGATGTTACAAACTCTGGCAAACTTACATCCGCATCCAGAGTCCGTACCAATTAATATTCTTTCACAAGTACCAGGCACACCCTTAGAAAATCAGCCTGATGTTCCGATTTGGGATATTGTGCGGATGATTGCCACAGCCAGGATTTTAATGCCAGCTTCCGATGTGCGTCTTAGTGCCGGCAGGGCTAGACTTTCTCAAGTTGAACAAGCTTTCTGCTTTATGGCAGGAGCCAATTCTATCTTTTCTAGCGACGACAACAAGATGTTGACAGTGACAACTCCTTGTCCAGATTATGATAGCGATCGAGAAATGCTGAACTTACTTGGTTTGGGAATGCGTCCGCCTTCCCAAAGACAAGAGAAGGTAGCAAGTCAGGCTGTTGTGGGATAAATATCTTCTTGTAAGATGGGCGTCTTGCCCGTCCTTAGTAAACTGAGGGCAGGCAAGACTTCGGTGTGACACTTCGACCCTTCGACAAGCTCAGGGCAACGCAAGCTCAGTACAAGTCAGTCGAACGCTGCCTGCCCCACAAGAGTCTTGGCTAAATTATCTTGGCAGTCCGCAGACCAAACAGCAGACCTACAGCCAAACCAAAGAACAAAGCTAAAAAGCCGATGTAAGCTACAATCGCAAACATTTATTTTTCTCCACAATACTTCCTAAATCTATTGAATCATTAGTTGTTGGGCATTGGCCAAACAGGGCATTGGGTATTGGTCAATAATTAATAGTTATTCTTCCCCTGCTCCCTCATCCCCCTCATCCCTCACTCCCCACTCGCCACTCCCAGATTGCGATACAATACAGCCCACGGGCGCTTGTTAGGGGTTGGGCAATGACTTCTGTAATTAATGTAAATTTACCAGAGCAGTCTTATGAGATTGTGATACCTGCGGTAAGCGACGCTAACGCACCTTCGAGTTTAGATCAACTGGGTCAACACATGGCCAGTCTCAAGCTAGGCAAGAAGGTACTGCTGGTTTCTAATCCGACGATTTTTAAGCATTTTGGGGAAAGAGCGATCGCATCCCTAACATCTGCTGGATTTGAAGTTGCTAGCTGCACCCTACCACCTGGGGAACGCTACAAAACCCTCAATTCCATCCAAAAACTTTACGATATCGCCTTAGAAAACCGCCTAGAACGTTCTTCTACTATGGTGGCTTTGGGCGGAGGTGTGATTGGCGATATGACTGGATTTGCAGCCGCAACTTGGCTGCGCGGCATTAATGTTGTCCAAGTGCCTACCACTCTTTTAGCAATGGTAGATTCGGCAATTGGTGGCAAAACTGGCGTGAATCATCCCCACGGCAAAAACTTGATTGGGGCATTCCATCAACCGCGCTTGGTTTTGATTGACCCAGAAGTATTGAAAACTCTACCTATGCGTGAGTTTCGCGCCGGAATGGCAGAAGTTATTAAATATGGTGTAATTTGGGATGCCGAATTGTTTGCCCAATTGGAAGCAAGTAAACGCCTCGACCAACTCCGCTATGTAAAACCTGACCTCATACACACCATATTGATGCGCTCTTGTCAAGCTAAAGCTGATGTTGTTAGCAAAGATGAGAAAGAAGGCGGATTACGGGCGATTCTCAACTATGGACATACCATCGGTCATGCAGTGGAAAGTTTGACTGGTTATCGTCTAGTGAATCACGGTGAAGCGGTGGCCATTGGCATGGTAGCAGCCGGTCAGATTGCTGTGGAATTGGGAATGTGGCAAAATGTTGACACGGAACGTCAAAATGCTTTAATTCAAAAAACGGGTTTACCGACTAAGTTACCATCTGGGGTAGATATTGAAGCAATTATTGAGGCCTTGCAATTAGATAAGAAAGTCAAAGCAGGGAAAGTGCGGTTTGTTTTACCAACGGAGATTGGTGTAGTGACAGTTACCGATAAGGTGCCATCGGATATCATTCGGCAAGTTTTGCAGGGAATGTGAACAATTTGAAAAAGAATTCAGGAGCGGAGCCGGAGACGCTCCGCCTCCGGTCAGAATAAAAATTAGTTACTCTGTTCTTCAATTACGAATTACGAATTACGAATTAATGAGCCATGATACTCCAAGCCAAGAATCAACTAACCTTGCAAGAGTTCTTAAATCTTCCGACAGGTGAGGGAGATATCACCTACGAACTTGTTGATGGTCAAGCAATTCCTAAAATGTCACCAAAAAAATTTCATTCTAAACTTACCCGTGCCCTTCTGAATTTGATTGAGCAATGCTGTGAAGGAGAAGGAGAAGTTTGCCCAGAATTAGCTGTCACATTAACCCGTCGAGGGCGAGATTGGATGCCAATACCGGATATTTTATATATTTCTAATGAACGTTTACCCCCTGATTGGGATCAAGAAGGATCATGTTCTGTTCCTCCTGATTTGGTGATTGAGATTATTTCCCCAGGACAAACCTTTGGACAAATGGCAGCTAAAGCCAAAGACTATTTAGATGCTAAGGTGATGCGGGTGTGGGTATTAGATAGTAAAGCCAGAACATTACTGTTTTTTATCCAGATGCAGCACCACAAACTTATATGGGAGAAGAATTACTCAAAGATTCTTTATTTAAAGGACTGGAATTTACTGTTGAGCAGGTGTTTAAAAAGGCGAAAATCCCATTAGACACCGAATAGTAAACTTTTTACATTTACCACAATTCTCTTCATCTCAACATCTATCGAAATTTCAATCTGCGGCTTTTGCTACTCAAATTTTTATATCTTTAATCAGCAACGCCCTATTTTTGAAACTGCGGTTCTTTCTGCGGTTGCTGCTGACTATTTGTTGGTTGCAGTTTTTGAAATAAAGCTGGTGGCGTAGCTTTGCGGAAAGCACCGCAGTAGTGCATAGTCATAACCGCCTTGAAAGCCCAATGGTCTGATGACACATCACTAAAGGGATTCGGTAAAGTTTCTGCTTGATTCTGAACACAAGCATTCAAAACTTGATTCGATTTTGCTGGAGTGTCGGTAGTAGGTTCTTGAGATTTAACAGGGGTAACAAAGCTAGTAGTAGCTAGCACCAGGGCTGTTACCAAAAGTTTGCAGTTCATAATTTGAGTTTTCTAAGGATGAAAGTCTACCCTATGTTAGTTCCCAGGCTGCTGCCCAGGAACTAGAATAAACTTACTGAAATTAAGCGTTAGCAAACATTGTAAGCATTACTAATAGAACAACTAATGCACTGATCCAAAGAGCTAACGATCCCCAACTAACTGAATCTTTTTGTACTCTTTGCCAGAAATTGGTAACTAAGTTATTCCGAATTGCCATTTTATAACCTCCAATTTTTATTAAACTTGCACTGACTCAATGCATTAAGCCTGTATTGAGTAAACAAAAGTTAATCTTAGGGAGTATCAGCCTTTATTTGCTGATTCCCAGAGATTAATCAACAGAGATTTAAATTAATTCATGCAGCGAGTGCCAATGCATGTGTCTCAACGCATTACTGAAATCTAAAAAACGAACAAAAATTTACAAAAAGATATTTTTTGATGCTTAACTTGATTGTCCCATACGTAACTGTTTACACTGAAAAATTTGGTGATTTTGAGAGAATTCTTAACGTTTTCTTAATCAGGTATAAAAGTTAGTGTTTTAAAGTCACAAACTACTTAAGTATTGACTCTGTTTCACTTTTACTCGTGATTTATCTAAACTTGAAAATAGACACAATTAACAGTGAAATGGCAGGAAACTAATGGTGCAACAAATAAGACACGATCAACCGCAATATATCTGTATCATTCCAGTTGAGAGAATTACAGCTAACCAAGACGAAGAAATCATGACCTTTGGTGCATCAGCCGACGATGCAAAAAAACAAGGTGAGGAATTGTTAGCATCTATCTATGGTTGTAATCAATCACAAGTTTTGGAATTAATCCAGCAAGCACGAATTGAACTAATAGCTCAGTGGTGTGCCCCTCAAGAGCGCTAAAAATACTTATGAGGGTCTTGGCAACAGCAAGTATTAGCACCCAAAATGGTATGCAAATATTCGGCTTACCTGCATGAAGGCTTTAGAGGTAGTAAAGGCACTGAAATGGAAAAACTAATATAGAGAAGGGTAAAAAACAGCGCCGCACTACCAACTAAACTATGCTACCGTTTAAAACTCTGCTACGCGTCCGCCACTATGAGATGGACGCCCTTGGGCATGTAAATAACGCCGTCTACCAAAATTATCTAGAACAAGCAGCCATTGAACATTCAGAATACCTGGGCTTAACTTTAGATGTATATCGGCAAGCGGGTGGCATATTTGTGATGCGGCGGGTAGAAATTGACTATTTACGCCCAGCGGTGGCAGGCGATACCCTAGAAGTCACTACCTGGTTGAAGGAAATGCGCGGGACTCGTGCCTTGCGATGCTACGAAATTCGTAAACAAAACCAAGATAATTTGTTAGTGACGGCAGAGGCGCTATGGGTTTGGGTGGATGCACAGACAATGCGCCCACGACCAATTCCCAGTGTCATGTTAGACAAATTTTTGCAAATCCAAAACCCAGGTGTTACAAGCTAAAAATGGTTTGTTATTCGCCATGTAATGAATCTTAATTCTTCTCATGAAAACAAATGATTGATTTTTTACCCAGGTAATGCTGACGATCAAGAATACACAACTATGATGTTATAAGCGCAAAATTTAAATTTGTAGGAACTGCAATCAAAATTAGCTTAGTAAATCAGGATTTTCAAGTCAATATTATGGAGCAAAGTCAGCCACAACAGCGCCGTGTCGCCGATCAAGTATTTCAAGAATCCCTCGATCAGTTGGAGAATATCTTACAAGAAAGTTTAACTGAGGATGAAGAAATCCCCCAGGCACAACTGCATACTAGTAGTCTCAGTGAAGTTGAACTCGATCAAGACTTGACAGATATTGATTTAGCGGCTCTTGAGGACGCAGTTGCTGATATTGAACAATATCTCGAAGAAATAACAAAAACCCAATTGGGGTAAAAAGTTAAAATTTATTACTGACAAATTAGTTGCCGTTGAGCTTCGTACAACATTAAAGCAGCTGCGATCGCTACATTCAAAGATTCCACCCCAGGACTCAAAGGAATTCTTACTTGTTTGTCTGCGATCGCTGCTAAATCTGCCGACAATCCAGCACCTTCATTTCCCAGTAAAATCAGACTGGGTTTGCGCCAGTCCACCTCCCAATAAGTTAAAGTCGCACTGGGTAGGGTTGCCACTACCTGCATTCCTGCCTGCTGACTTTGTTGAACTGTAGCTTTTAAATCTTCGGTTACGGCTGTTGCTAGGCGAAACCATTGCCCTGCTGAAGCCCGGAGAACTTTAGGACTGTCTAAATCTACACTATTTTCACTTACCCACAACCCCGATGCTCCAGCAGCAGCAGCAGTGCGGATCATCGTACCCAGGTTGCCGGGATCTTGCACCGTTTCTAAAGCTAGCATTGTACCAGTAAAGGGTAGTTGAGTTTGGCGAACGCTTCGTTTTGCCGTTGCAACCACACCATCCGGTTGGACTGTAGTAGCGATCGCATCCAAGATTTCTTTACTGACAATTTCGGCGCGATCGCATCGGCTACAAGCTTCTTCCCAGAGTGAGGGGTGGGCTGCTTGCCAATCTGGAGTACAACACACTGTTTCTAGTGGGTAATTTACCGCACAAGCTTCCTCTAACAGGTGCGTCCCTTCTAGTAAAAATAACTGCTGCTTGTGCCGCTCCTTGTTAGAGTGGAGTTTGCGGATTTGCTTGACTAGGGAATTTTGTAAACTGGTCAACATTAAAAAGTTAGGAGTTAGGAATTAACAGTTAGGAGTTAATTTAGTTTTCTTAAACTCATAACTCTTAACTTCTAACTCCTAACTTGATAATATGCGGAACCCGGGACTTGAACCCGGAAGCCTTGCGGCACTAGAACCTGAATCTAGCGCGTCTGCCAATTCCGCCAGTTCCGCTGGCATTTTTCTTTATCGACAATTTCCTATTATTGCGTTATCTTTTACCTTTGTCAAGTAAAAACATAACGCCTCGTTTAAGAGGCTCAGACTGGAAACAAGTTTTTCAGGGCATTAGGTCGAATCAAAATATTAACTGAACAGTACAGCATTGATTTTCAGAGAACAGTTAAGTTATTTTACTGAGTATTTAATTTAGCTTAAAACTACTACTTATTCGTTCATTTATGGTAAATTTCTTAAAAGCTCAAAATGCTTACTGCTGCTGGTTTTTAACTCTTATTCTTCAGCAAAAAACAATTTTTTTATGCAATATTCTGCTCTAAAATGTGGACAATTTGAATCTTTACTGTAGAATCAAAACCAACTTCAAACATATAAAATACGTATTCCTTTTGGAGGTAGGCTTATCAATTCTTCTACCAGCTTACCAGATGCCAAAATTGCTCCAGAAGCAGACTCCTCAGTCTTGCAAATTTGGGGTGGGCATCCTTTGCGAGGTCATGTGAAAATTAGCGGGGCAAAAAATGCAGCACTGGTAATCATGGCTGGAGCCTTGCTGTGTCCAGGCGATTGTCGTATCCGCAATGTCCCCTTATTGGCGGATGTAGACCGGATGAGTCAGGTGTTATCGGCTTTGGGTGTACGCTTAACCCGGCAAGGCGATATTTTAGACATCAACGCCAGCGAAATTAAAACATCTAAAGCTCCCTACGAACTAGTTACCCAACTGAGGGCGAGTTTCTTCGCTATTGGTGCCATTCTGGCAAGATTGGGAGTAGCGCAGATGCCATTACCAGGTGGTTGTGCTATTGGGGCAAGACCAGTTGATTTGCATGTCCGGGGACTACAAGCAATGGGGGCTGAGGTGCAGATTGAGCATGGCATTTGTAATGCCTACGTCCCTGGCAGCAGCCGAAGATTAAAAGGCGCGAAGATTTACTTAGACATTGCCAGTGTCGGAGCTACGGAAAACTTGATGATGGCGGCTACTTTAGCAGAGGGCGAAACGATCATCGAAAATGCTGCCAGAGAACCGGAAGTAGTTGATTTAGCTAACTTCTGTAACGCGATGGGAGCGAAGATTAAGGGGGCGGGGACTAGCAGGATTATTATCGAAGGAGTCCCCAAGTTGCATTCTGTTGACTACAGTATCATTCCCGATCGCATTGAGGCAGGGACGTTTTTGCTAGCAGCAGCAATTACCCGTTCTGAACTTCTTCTCTCGCCAGTGGCTCCAGAACATCTTATACCAGTGATTGCCAAGCTGCGGGATATTGGGGTAACGATAATTGAGGACAAGCCTGAACACTTACGCATTCTGCCGGCGGAAACCCTCAAGGCAACGGATATTGAAACTCAATATCATCCAGGTTTTCCCACAGATATGCAAGCGCCGTTCATGTCTTTGCTGACATTGGCCGAAGGCGACAGCGTGATTAACGAATCCGTCTTTGAAAATCGCTTGCGTCATGCCTCAGAGTTAAATCGCTTGGGGGCAGACATTCGTGTTAAAGGCAACGCTGCTTTCGTTCGGGGAGTACCGAAATTGTCTGGCGCACCAGTATTAGGTACAGACTTACGAGCATCGGCAGCGCTAGTCATAGCAGGACTGGCGGCAGAAGGACAAACCACAATTCAAGGATTACAGCACCTTGATCGCGGCTATGATCGACTGGATGTGAAGTTGCAGCAATTGGGCGCTAAAATCCTCCGCGTGGGCGAAGCATCAGCAGATTCAGAAATCGCTTCCAGCATCAGTAGCCTTTCAATTTGAAATTGATAGGTTGAACAAGAGGACAAGGGGACAAGGAAAATTGGGGACAAAGGGAAAGACTTGTTGCAAGTTCTCACCTCTTGTCACCTTGTCCCCAATTCTTTGCTACTTCCCCCTGCCCAACTTAGTTAAATCGTTATACTAACTGTGGGAGGCTGTTTATCTAACCAGCCAGATTCCATAGTTGTGTTTTTTATAGCTTGCTGTACTATGTCCTTCTTTAAAACCCCGCTAATTGGTTTAAAAGCTGACTCATTTCGTCATCCATTAGACCTGGAAGCTACCAAAACGCTCAAGCAAATACCAGGCATAGATATGTTGGTGCGAAATTGGCTTGGGCCAATGGCAGAGCAAGTTTTCTATGTGGAAAATATTGCCTCCAGCGTTCTGGTGGGTGAGAAGCAACTGCCCGATTTATACAAGCTGTTGTTAGATGCCTGTAAAATCCTCGATATAGAGCCTCCCCAGTTGTACGTCCGGCAACATCCGGCTCCCAACGCTTATACTTTTGCTGTGCGGGGTAAGCAGCCATTTGTTGTGCTACACACATCCTTGATTGATATCCTCACACCAGAGGAAATACAGGCAGTAATTGCCCACGAGTTGGGGCATCTCAAGTGTGACCATAGCGTTTACTTGACTCCTGTAAATTTATTAATATTAGCTGCGGCGATTGTGCCCAATGTTGGAACTTTCGTTGCTCAAGCGATACAGGCACAGCTTTTAGAATGGGTACGCTGTGCTGAGTTTACCTGCGATCGCGCCGCATTACTCGCAACCCAAGACCCCAAAGTTGTCATGTCAGTGTTGATGAAGCTGGCGGGTGGTTCCCCCACCTTAGCGCCACAACTAAATCTTGATGCCTTTGTTGCCCAAGCCCGCGCTTACGATGATATTAGCAAGACCGAACTAGGTGAAATGGTCAAAGCTGCTCGCACAGCCCAATTAAGCCATCCAGTGCCAGTCCTGCGGGCGCGAGAAATTGACCGTTGGGCAAGCAGCACAGAATATCAATCTCTAATCCAAAGTCATGGATTGAAGTCTACAAGTAATGAAGTAGCACCCAAAGGCGGATGGCGAAACTGGTAGAGCGACTAACGAAATTTGGTTATCTAAATTAGATGTGTTTTAGCTTACAATACTCCAGATGATTCGCTCATGCGATCGCACTTGCTAGAGTTCTTCAGGCAAGCTGTGGGTGATTCACTGTGATGTAAAATACTGGTACAGCCATAAAATCAGCTAATGACCAGGTTTCCTTACGACCAGTTCGCCAAAGACTATCTTAAAGAATTGTTACAGCCATTGGGAGAAGTGGAAACAAGTCGGAAAGTTCCAGCCCAAATTCGAGAGATTGATGTTTATTTTGTACCTTCACCCCAATCGGCAAATACAATAGAATTAGGGCTGTTAGGAAAATTTGCGGGTAAACCTGCATTAGTTGAACCATTTAGAAATGCGGCTACAATTGCGGAGATCCGCAGTTGCATAAATAAGTTGTTTGATATCTTTGCTGAATTAAAGCGTCAAGCTAAAGGTGATAAAACTCGGTTTACAGAATCAGAATTACCACGTTTGTGGATTTTGTCACCCACGGCTTCTGAATCTATATTAGATGGTTTTAGAACTAACCTAGATGAATAAAATTGGGGAATAGGAATACATTTTTTAGGCGATTATTTTAGAACAGCAATTGTGGTGATTCACCAATTACCGTGTACAGTAGACACACTATGGTTGAGAATTTTAGGTAAAGGAAGAGTCCAGCAACAAGCGATAGATGAACTAGAAGAACTTCCCCCAAATAATCCCTTACGTTCCAAAGCAATTGATTTATTATTGAATTTAAAGACTACCTTAGAATTCAATCAAAATATAGACAATGAGGATAGAGATTTAATTATGCGCTTATCACCTATTTACGAGCAAAAATTAGCAGAAGTTAAAAAAGAAGGAATCCAAGAAGGAATCCAAGAAGGAATCCAAGAAGGAATCCAAGAAGGAATTCAAGCAGAACGTCGTAATGTTATAGAAAATTTGTTGCGAGTTCGTTTTGGTTCTTTAGATACACAACTAAAACTAATTATTGAACCTTTATTGGCATTATCTCCAGAGGAATTTACTCCTTTATTACTGCAACTATCCAGGGAAGAATTATTAAATAGGTTCCTCTAGATGAACTCAGTCGGAGATATTGGGTTTTCTAGCTTTACTAAGAAATCGATGATTACTCGAACAATCCGATTCAAAAACATCCCATTGCTTAACCCACAGCCTCTACCATGACAGTTGTACCCAACGACCATCGCTTTCAACCCATAAATCTGTTTGAGTACGAAAAGCTAGCAAAAGAGCATCTCTCTCAAATAACGCTTGATTACTATAGCAGTGGTGCTTGGGACGAAATTACATTACGGGATAATCGTGCTGCCTTTGAGCGAATCAAAGTGCGACCTCGAATATTAGTCGATGTTAGCGATCGCAATCTCACTACCTCCATATTAGGGCAACCACTACAACTACCTTTGTTAATTGCGCCGATGGCTTTTCAATGTCTAGCCCATCCAGATGGAGAAATTGCCACAGCATTAGCTGCGGCATCAGCTGGTGTAGGCATGGTGTTAAGTACAATGGCCACAAAGAGCATTGAAGAAGTGGCCAGTGCATGTGATAATTTTCCAGATTCTCTGCGATGGTTCCAGCTTTACATCCATAAAGATCGAGGATTAACTCGTGCTTTGGTAGAAAAAGCCTATAAAGCAGGCTATAAAGCACTTTGTCTAACTGTAGATGCACCTGTTCTCGGACAGCGAGAAAGAGATAGACGTAACGAGTTTGCCCTACCCTCAGACTTACATTTGGCTAATCTCGCCACCATCTCAGGCCTAGATATTTCCCATGAAAAAGGCGAATCTGGATTATTTACCTATTTTGCCCAACAGCTAAACCCAGCAGTTACTTGGGACGATTTGGAATGGTTACAGTCTTTATCTCCACTACCTTTAGTCATCAAAGGAATTTTACGGGGAGATGATGCTGTTCGGACTGTAGAATATGGAGCCAAAGCAATTGTTGTTTCCAATCATGGTGGCAGACAACTCGATGGTGCGATCGCTTCTTTAGATGCTCTAGCTGAAATAGTAGCAGCAGTGGATGGTAAAGTAGAAGTACTATTGGATGGAGGCATCCGTAGGGGCACAGACATTCTCAAAGCTCTGGCATTAGGAGCAAAAGCGGTACTGATCGGACGGCCCATTTTATGGGGACTAGCAGTAGCAGGGCAAATTGGTGTATCTCATGTCATCTCACTGCTACAAGATGAGTTAAATCTGGGAATGGCACTTAGCGGCTGCGCCAAACTACAGGATATTGACCCTAGTTTATTGATCCTGCCACGCCTGTAAGTTAGAAAGTTCTTAAAGCTAATTATTTCAGCAAAACTTTGAAAATTAATTTTCAGACTTGTTACAAAATCACTTAATTAGAGTATACTAGTTAAGGTTAGATATATGGGCGGGTGGCGAAATTGGTAGACGCACCACACTCAAAATGTGGCGGCCTTGCGGTCATAGGAGTTCGATTCTCCTCCTGCCCACTACCAAACAAGTACTAAAGAGGTAAAAAACTTATGCGCCTGAAAAGATGGGAGTCTCCCCGTAAAGAAGGCAGAAATGACAAAGGTAGAGGCGGTTCTGCAAGGAAGAGGCAACTCCAAAAACAAAGGCAAATGTTACGAAAAAGACTCAAAGAAGCTCACAAGACAGACAATAGCAAAAACAATAGAGCAGGGGAAGATAAGTTTATCTTCCCCTTATTTTTTGGGCTTTTATTTCAGAAAAAAATAAAATTTAGGGATTTTTCAATACATAGACTAAATTAAATTTGCAATAAACTTGGAAAGTCATAAGAAAAAACTATACTAATTTGAATTCTACCTCTTAAGCGCATATTTACGTATCAAAATAGGCAAGTTGAGTGTCTAGTATTTCACTTTACTATGTAATTAAAGAATGTATAAGATACTACAGTTTTACATATATTTTATAGGAATATATCGCAATTGTAATGTTTGGATGAACAAATCAAAAATTAATTATGAAGGAACTATGAATTTTGCTAGGCAGCGTCTGAAATCTCTAGCTTAAAACAGTAAACTAGGACACAGCAGCCAATAATTCTAATATTAACGGTTAAGTCAAAAGTATACTAAGAAAGCAATTGCATCTCCATGTGTTAACTTCCAACGATGACACAAGGCTATAAAAAGTCAGGAGTCATCTCATCTGAATTCTTCAATATTCGGAATGGTCTAGATAATCTATGGATTTTTTTCTTGGACACAGGAGTTATTGATGGTGGCAAGAGTGCTTCTACCTACTAAAAAAGTACTGGATTTTCCTATTACTGCTTTACGCTTTGACGATCAAGTACAAACAATACTGAAGTGGGCAAGGAGGCGTGAGAGTAAAACTGTATATGTAGCCAATGTACACATGCTCATTGAAGCTCATTGGAATCCAGAGTTTGCTAGCGTATTACGAAATGCAGACATAGTTACTCCTGATGGTATGCCTCTGGTATGGATGATGCGAAAGATGGGAGCGCTTTACCAAGACCGTGTGGCAGGAATGGATATTTTCCTAGCATTGTGTCAGCTAACTCAAACACAAAATCTTAGTATTTTCTTTGTAGGTTCCCAAACAGAAGTTCTTTCTCGGATGCGAAAAAGGTTAGAGTGGGAATTTCCGCAGATGAATATTGCGGCGATGGAACCTCTACCCTTTCGCCCCCTGACTGAAACTGAAGACGAAGCTTTGGTTCAAAAGATTAACTCTAGTGGTGCTAGCGCCGTATTAGTATCTCTGGGATGTCCTAAGCAAGAAAATTGGATAGCTCAACATAAAGGTAAGATACAAGCTGTAATGATTGGACTGGGTGGAGTTTTCCCAGTTTATGCAGGAATTCACAAGCGGGCACCCCGCGTAGTTCGAGACTTAGGACTTGAATGGCTGTATCGATGGATTCAAGAACCACGCCGGCTTTGCGGTCGCTATGCTAAAACTATTCCACTATTTATATGGCTAGCTACGAAGCAACTACTATCATCAAGTCGTATTGCAGCAGTCTTCCTTCACGAGACTGGGGATTAAGAAAAAGTAAAGGGAATATGTACTCTGTGGAACACAACATTATTGATTGAGACACACATAACACATATAAATTCTAGTAACCAAAAAATTAAAAATTTTATGTTGTCTTAACAACTGATTAGCAAACTTAGATATCACTCAAAACCAGAAAGTATAAGTAACAGGGCATTTTATATGAAAATTCAATAGGCTGGCTCATCAGTAAATTTTATGCTAAGAGTTTCTTGAATTGCTGCCAATTTACAAGAAGATTGTGGTAGACTCTTCTAAGAACAATTACTTAAACTAAAAAGTATTTTTCTTCACTGTAATCCTTGCCTTACGTAGTTTTTATGTTATTTTCGGAGTAAAAAATTTTGATTATAACTAAAACCTAAATAAAATAAGGTGTAACTGATTGGCGTGAAAATAAATAATCCAGATGCTCATAGCTAGCAATATAAAAGCTATATACTCTAGGTTCTTTCATCGGTAAACTATGTAATGGAATCACCTAAAGATTCATCAAATTTACGACAAAAAGCTGTTAAAAGTGTAATTTGGACTGTTATAGAAAGTTGGGGACGCCAAGCAGTCTCTTTAGTTGTTTTCTTTATTTTAGCTCGTTTACTGAATCCAGAAACTTTTGGTTTAATTGCTTTAGCATCTATATTTATTGAATTTGTACAAATTTTTGTTGATCAAGGATTTTCTGTAGCAATTATCCAACGTCAAGAGATAGATTCAGAGCATTTAGACACTGCATTCTGGACAACTTTAGGAATCAGTATACTTTTAACTGTATTAAGTATTGCTGGAGCTGGACTAACAGCTGATTTATTTAAACAGCCGCAGTTAGTACCAATCATTCAATGCTTATCTATAAGCTTTATATTTTATGGATTAAGCAGCGTGCAGCAAGCGGTTCTTGAACGTAAGTTTGCCTTTAAAAGTTTAGCAATCCGCTCACTATTGGCAGTGATAATAGGTGGAATAGTTGGCGTTTGGATGGCTTTTTTAGGCTTTGGCGTTTGGAGTCTCGTAGGTCAACAACTATCAGGTAGTTTTATACAGGTTATAGTCTTGTGGCGAGTTAGCGATTGGCGACCAGGATTCCAATTTTCTGCTATACATGCTAAAGAACTTTTTAACTTTGGAATTAATATATCTGCGTTTAACATAATTAACTTTTTCAATCGCCGAGCCGATGACTTACTAATTGGCTACTATCTAGGACTAGTTGCATTAGGTTATTACTCAGTTGCCTATAAATTGCTGCTAGTAATGATGCAGATTTTAATCAGTACTACAACTAAGGTTGCACTACCAATATTTTCTAGGTTACAGGCAGAACCAGAACGATTACTAAGCGCTTTCTATACTGCTACTCAATTCACAAGTCTCATTGCTTTCCCAATATTTCTTTGTGTACCAATATTAGCAACTGAATTTATAAAAGTCTTTTTTGGTGAGCAGTGGATTCAGAGCATTCCAGTATTGCAAGTACTATCTCTTATTGGTCCTGTTCATCTCATTTTCTTTTATAACAATTCTGTAATTCTGGCGCTTGGAAAACCTTCGTGGAGGCTATGGATACAAGTTATCAATACAGTTACTAATATCATCGGTTTTGCTTTGGTAGTCAGATTAGGTATTGTAGCTGTTGCTTCTGCTTATGTAGTTCGTGGTTATTTAATATTACCTATTTCGTTATTAGCTATTAATAAACTTGTTACGATAAATTTAAATAACTATCTGCGTTTATACATAGTACCTCTAGTAGCTTCTGGAGCAATGATTGTAACTATATTAACTACTAAATATTTCTTAGAAAAATTTCTTGAAGCATGGATGTTACTAGCTATTTCAGCAATATTCGGGATCACGATTTATATTCTTACTATTTCAGTAATATCGCCCAAGCTTTTCAGACGGCTACTTGACTTAGGAGAAAGTTTGAATATCAAAAGAAAAGTATAAGATTTGTTATGTATTAATAATAAATAGCGAATTTTAATACATCTTTACGAAGTAATTTAATATACTTATAGCTAAATATGATAGTTTAACGAAACAATTCAATCTAATCTGATAAAATTAATTAGCCAAAAATTTTGGTTATCAAACTTAAGACGAAATTCATAGTTTATTAAAGGGAGCAAAGATGAAAATCGGAATTCTAACTTTTCACCATGTAGACAATTACGGAGCAACACTCCAGGCTTTTGCTCTTTGGAGTTTTCTTAACAGTCAAGGCTATGATGTTGAAATAATAGACTATCGGCCTCTTAAAATAGCATGGATATATTTTAGAGCTTTACTTCCGATCAAAAGGGTCAAGTCTAGCATTAGTGAAACAAAGAAAATTCGGATTAATGAAAAATCTTTGATTTATATTTCAAGGTATTGGAAAATGAGAAGCTTTCTCCTTTCTCATGTTAAGTTAAGCCACAAAATATTTTATGATAAAAAAGGCTTGAAATTCTATCATGATAAGTATGATGTAGTAATATGTGGCAGTGACCAAATATGGTGTACAGATTCCTTTAGAGGGTATAATTCTTCTTTCTTTTTAGACTTTGTTAGCAATGAAACTACTCGTAAGGTAAGTTATGCAGCAAGTTTTGGTAATACCACCAAATTGGGGACTTATCAAAAAGAAATATATACATTGATTAATCAGTTTCAAACTATTTTAGTTCGTGATTCTAATAGTCGAGAAATTATTGCTAATGAATGCAAGAAAAAAGCGATAAAAGTTTTAGATCCTACTTTCCTAATTAAGTATGATACACTTAAAAATCCTCCCAAAATAACAAATAAATATCTTCTATTGTATGTTCAAGCTGACATGGAACCAGAAGAAGAAGATTTTATCAAATTAGTGGCAGAAGAGCAAAATCTAACTATAGTTTCAGTGGGTAGAGATGAACGGTTAGCACAAATAAATTTTGAAAGTGCTAGTCCAAAGGAATGGATTGGATTATATAGTGAAGCATCTTATATCGTGACTAATACTTATCACGGTACTATATTTTCTATTATTTTTCATAAACCTTTTACAGTACTTCTTCCTAGCGATAAATCGAATAAGGTAAAAGATTTACTTAATGATTTTGGCTTGACAAACCGTATATTTTCGGAGAAATCAAAAGCTCAATTATTCAACAAGCAAATCTTTGATATTGACTATGAATCAGTATCTAGTATACTTGAATCAAAAATTATGGAATCAAAAAAATATTTAATTGAAGCGATTTTACAAGGAGAAATCGATAGTAAAAGTAAAGTAATGTTGGATGAAATCAGGAAAAAACAATAACGAATACTTTAAAAATAGGCTATTTTATGGCTGTGCTGTGTTTCCCAAATGATAAGCAAACTGTTTATCTTTATCAAAAGTCTAAAAGGAGTAGAAAGAGTTAAGATGTCTAATTTAAAGATTGAGTCTTTAACATCAAACAGTCTTTCGCACTATAGAACACGACATTACTTTGAGCGAGTAGGAGAGATCAATAGTGTAGATGACCTTCAGGACTACTGTAATTGGGCCAAAGAAAACAAAGTAAAGGTTTATATAATTGGAAATGGCTCTAACACGCTGTTTGTTAAAACAAATATCCAATCATTAATACTGAAAAATAAACTGCCTAAGTACACAAATCCTTTACCTAATAACAGACTTGAAGTATCTTCTTCTGCTTCAGTGATGGAAGTATTAAAGTATTGTTATCAAAACTCCATGGATTCTTTCTATTATCTTGCATCTGTACCAGCAACTATTGGTGGTGCATTAGCAATGAACGCTGGCAGAGGAAGACAACATGGATGTACAATATACGACTTTGTTGAAAGTGTAACTTTCTTTGAGGATGGATGTATAAAAACACTTGAAAATAGTCAAATTGTACGAGATTATCGAGAAACTATGTTTACTGGTATACACTCAAAACTGATATTGAGTGCAATTTTCAAGTTTGAACCAACCGAATTCACCGAAAATCCTCTAACTTCAAGGCAAATTTGGGCAAAAGAACATCAAGATAATACAGCACCTAACTGTGGCTCGGTATTCAAAGCTGCTAACTATGCAATACTTGAAAAGCTCAAAGGTCTATCTATAGGTAAAGCTATGTTTTCAGCTAAAACTAGTAACTGGATACTCGCTAAATCACAAAGTAGCTATTCAATAATTATGCTGATTAAAATAGCTAAGATTTTGCATTTTATAACTAGACAAAAAATTGCTCTTGAACTAATTACAATTGATTAATTACTTACTGCCACAAATACTACATAATGCCTAAAATTTGAGTTTTTTGCGAAAATAGTTACAAATATACAGCGTATTTCAGGTAAATGAAGTACACGGTTAGGGGCACAACAATTTTGTGCCCTTACGATAATCTGTATCTCAGTAAGTTGCAATCTGCTGTAACTTTAATTATCGCTGAAGCTTTTGCCTGTGGTCTAGCTGTACTGATGTCCAGATTAGGTAACATCGTAGAAATTGTAGAGAATGGAGTAACTAGTTTACATTTTGAAGCAAGGCTAAATATGCTCCTAAAGCGAATATATTAGCAGTTGATGGCACTTTAGCAACAAGCCCTCAATAAGATAAGGGAAGTCCAAAAATTAAATTACTCAATTCCTCCATCCAAGACGACTATCCATACCGTTGGGTTAAGGAATTTCTTGGTTGAGGCAGGCAGGGGAGTAGCAGTTCGGCAAGAGAAGCTGTTCTTGAGAAAACAATTACTGAACAATAACCCCCTTTCCTCAAGAACCTCTCCTGCCTCCCCTGCTCCCCCTACTCCCTCCGCTATTGATTATTTTTTTATTATAAGAATATACTCTGATTACCTTGCCAAAGCCATTCATACTCAAACAGAGCAGATTTAGATGCGAAGGCATCACAGATATTATCCTCGTTTAACTTTCTGCCTTTGCCTGTTTGCGTAAACTTAACTTGAACAGTAGGAATTCAAACCAATCAATTTTCTGCTGTAAAAACCCTTTGTCTGAAATTAACTATAAAAGTACTTGACAATAACCCAGGTCCAACTGTTATATTAACTAGAGTAAAGTCGTTGGGGCGTAGCCAAGTGGTAAGGCAGCGGGTTTTGGTCCCGCCATCCCTAGGTTCGAATCCTAGCGCCCCAGTAAATCAAAAAACAGGCATAAGAGCCTGTCTCATAGAGTGTTTAATTATATTTTTAAGATGCGTCTCAATGCATCTAAGTCTGTAAATGTTACTTATCAGGCGACTTTAGGGCTTGATCCAGAGTTAGCCGAGCCTGTTCTGCTTTAGATCGTGCTTCTTGGTAACGCACATTAGCTTGGGCAAAATTTTTGAGAACTTTAAAACCTTCCTTGAGTCGGGTAATTTCCTCTTCTGTCACCGATTCGTCGGTGAACAGAACATCAACCGCTTTACGAATTTCCAACGCTTCAGCTCGTGATTCCTGAACTTTCAGCTTGAGTGTGGCCAGGTTACTTAGAACCTGGACAGCTTGTGTAATGCTATCCTCACCGCTAGTAGTATCAATAGTTGACTCTTTAACCTCAATTAATTGTTGAGGGCCAAATCCTTCTTCCAGTTCCGTGGGTAGCTTTCCTGCATCCATCAGTTCCATCAGCTGATCCATTGCTTTATCACGAGCTTTTGCTGAATCTTTTCCAGAAACAGTAAGGATAATTTCTGGGCTTTGAGCGAGAGTATACTGAACCATATTTGAGCAGAAAATTTGCTGGTTAACCAAGCTGAGGCAAACAATTATAACATACTGCGTGTCTCTTTATTTATTAGTAAATATACATCGGTGTCGGTTTGCCAAATTAATTTAATTTCTATACTTAATAATTTCATGCTTCATTCCTGCCCCTGCCAAGTTGCTTCAAATAAAACTTTATACTTAAGAAAAGGGAATTAAATTTCAATAGGAGGGGAGAGCAATGGCTCCTAGTCCCACCATCATGCAAGCTGTGGAAAAACTGGGCTACCGTGTCACTGTTGGTGATGTAGCAACCCAAGCAGGATTGAACGTCGCTGAAGCTAATCAAAGCTTATTAGCCCTAGCATCTGATGCTGGGGGACATTTGCAAGTAGCAGATTCAGGTGATATAGTTTACCTTTTTCCACAAAATTTTCGAGCAATTTTGCGTAATAAATACTTCCGATTACGATTGCAGGAATGGTGGAAAAAGGTCTGGAGTGTTCTGTTTTACCTGATTCGCATTTCTTTCGGAATTTTCTTAACTGTTTCCATCGTTTTAATAACTGTTACCATCTACATTATCATTACCTCTACTAATTCAGACCGTAACGGGGACAATCGGGGCAGTAGTTTCGGCGGTGGGGGGTTCTTCTATTTTCCAAATTTATTTTGGTATCTTAGCCCAAATTATGACACCCAGTATCAGGAACGGCGACGTGAAAGGCGAGAAGAAAGCAATCTGAATTTCTTTGAAGCAGTGTTTTCGTTTTTATTTGGCGATGGTAATCCCAACGCCAACTTAGAAGAACGTCGGTGGCAAGAAATTGCTATGGTGATTCGGAATAACCGTGGTGCAGTGGTAGCAGAACAAATTTCCCCATATTTGGATGACATTGGCGAGGGATATACAAGAGAGTACGAAGATTATATGCTGCCGGTTCTGACGCGATTTAATGGGCAACCGGGGGTAAGTCCAGAAGGCCAAATTGTTTATTACTTCCCAGAGTTGCAGGTGAGTGCAGTTAAAAAGCGCCGTCATGCAATATCAGATCACTTGGAGGAATTTCCCTGGCGTTTTAGTGCTGCAAGTTCAGGGCAAATTATGCTCAGTGCTGGGTTGGGTGTACTAAATTTTGTTCTTGCCTTAGTACTGGGAAGTTTGTTGAAAGATGGCACTGTTGCTGCCCAATTAGGTGGACTGGTAGCTTTTGTGCAAGGAATTTATTGGCTGCTATTGGCTTATGGAGCAGGTTTCTTAGGTATACCGTTATTGCGTTATTTCTGGATTCAATGGCGTAATCGCAAAATAGGCGATCGCAACCGCGATCGCCTTTCCAGAGCAAGGATATTCGCAAGTCCTGATGCAGCATTGCAACAAAAAATCGACTATGCCCAACAATTTGCAGCAGAAAAAGTCATTGGCAACGAAGATTTAGTGTATTCTAGCGAAAATGACTTACTCGACCAAGAAGTTGAGCGTTCCGCAAAAATTGACGCTGAATGGCAAAAACGCTTGGAACGGGGGAGTGGGGAATAGAGTTAACAGTGAAGAGTTGAGAGTGAGGAGTGAATAATTCAGATTTATTTAGAACTCCTAACTTTCTCCTTACTTCGCCTGAATTGGTGTTAAGGCCACACCTTGATAATAATGTCCCAAAATTTGCAAGTGGTTTACTCCCTGCCGAGCCAGATTGTAGGCCCCCCATTGACTCATGCCTAAACCATGACCGAAGCCAAGCCCTTGAAGTACAAAACTACCATCGGCTCCCTTGGTGACGCTAAATCGGGTACTTTTTAACTTGAGGGCTGTTCGCACTTCTTCGCCCTGTAACACCTTCGTGCTTCTGTTGCCGACAATTTTCAAGACTTTAACACTGCCAAAAGGTGAGTATGTTTCTGGAATCATCGCCGTCACACTGCCAACTTCAGGGAATTTAGCGCTAATCTCACTGGGCGAGAAGGTTTTCACCCAATTACACTCGCGGATATTTTGATCGTAGTCTTGAACAGCACGTAGGTAAGGTTCGCTGCTTCCCCAAACGTCTTCAACGTTTTCGGTGTGTCCTCCAGAACAAGCGTGGAAAACGGAGAGAATAATCCGGTTTTTGTAAGTTAGTACCTGTCCTGCTGTTTCATCAACTGCTTTGTAAGTTGCAGGAGCTTCACTAATGACGCCTTTGTAAATTTGCCAGCGATCTGGGGTATTGCCTAAATCGTAAACGGGATTATTCCGTTGTTTTTCTCGTTCGTAGAGGGCATAAGTGCGGGCTGCGATCGCTTGGGCTTTTAAAGCTTCTTGGGGCCAGCTAGCATCCATTTCGCCACCGAGAACGCTGTAGAGATATTCTTGGTCATCAACCCAGTTAACAGCGGTTAAGCCTTTGTCTGTAGGAACAACCAGAGTTCTACCCCGATACCAGCGATCGCCAATATAAACGAATCCTTTACCTGCTGGCTCAATCCAAAATAAACCAGACTGCCACTTATCTAAAGCAACTCCGCCAGGAATAGCTTGGGCATAATATGCACTCATCGCTGGTAACTGTCCGAGAGTCCGGCCAGTACTATCCTTGACGATTCCAGTGGTGGAACTGCCCACTTTTACCTGATTAACGCCCCTCTCAATTGCCACGCGCAGAATTACAGACGCTTGAGCTGGGGCTACCATTGCAATCCACAAGAGGACACTTACCCACCAATGACGTACTTTAACCTGGGAAAATAAAAAGCCTAAGTAAAGTTGGAATTTCATGCTGATCATCTAATCACATTAGTATCAAATTGACGCTTTTGATTATGGCGTCTACTACTTTAAGATGAGACACTTCTCCAACACAGGAGGTTGCCACCTCCTACTAATTATGCATTTTGCTTTAGCTATAAGGAAGAAATCAGGTGAAAAAGGCAGGAGATAGGAAGCAAGGGGAGAATTCCTCTCCTCTACCTGTTTCCAATTCCCCATGCCCAATACTTCGACTCCCTTCAGGGCAAGTCGCTCAGTACAAGTGCCCAATGCCCAATGCTTCTTCAATCTACGATGCCAATACATTTTTAGAATTGCTCACTTCATTAGCGATAATTCCAATTAAATTCAACTTACTCAAAATTTCTGTTGCTTGAGTCAGTTCAGTTCGGGTCACTTTCCCCATGCGCTCTACCATTACGATCCCATTGCAAAAAGCTGCCACAATTCTGGCATCAACTGTACCTAAAATAGGTGGAGCATCTATCAGTACTAGGTCATAACTTTGCTCAAACAACTCAATTAGTTCTTTCATCCGTTGAGAACTGAGCAACTTCACCGTGTCTTCTGCTTCAGGCCCAGCAGTCAAAATATCAATGCAGGGGTGAATAGGCTGGATGTAATCTTGAAAATGAGTTGTCGTCTCATCAACTAATAACAGAGATAGCCCCCAGTCATTGGATAGTTCCAGGATTTTGTGCAAGCTAGGATTATGTAAATTAGCATCAATAACTAATACCCGTCGATGCATGCGGGTAGCGCTAGCTACAAGTCCTAAAACTAAAGTTGTCTTCCCTTCCCCTGGTAGTGCTGAAGTCAACATCAATGACTTGAAGGGTAAGGGATATTTTAATATTTGAATATTTTGGTAGATCATGTCCAGGGTTTCATGGACAGGTAATCTAGTACTGGCTTCTACTATAGAGTAATCTGAGCTTCGTCGCCCATTCCAAGGCAGGGCCAGCCGCCGCTTTTTGACATTACACGACGGTAGTTTTGGTACTGACCCCAGTACACGTAGGTTCGTCAGTTTCTTTAAATCTCCGACACAATAAATAGCGTCATTAAACTTTTCCAAAATCAGGGCTGCTAAGATACCTAGAATCGGCCCAATTACCGCCCCTCCAACCAAAAATAATAATCTGTTGCTCCCCATATAAGTACCCAGAGCAGGTTCTGCCAAAACTTGCCAGTTATATCCTTCCTGAGCAATTTTCAACCCCAAAGACTGTTGCGCTTGGAGTAATTGTTCAAGGGTTTTACGACTAGTTTCTACCTTTGACAGCAGACGGTTATACTCTGCTATTAAGCTTGGGTATTTGTTTAACTCAGAGCGAAGTCGCTGTTCTGACTCGGCTAGATTCTTTTCATTAGCAGTTAGTCCTAAGACAGTTGTCTGTACCAAAATTAACTCGTCTAGTAGCTTTGGCTCAATCCCTACCATTTGTTCTTTTAAGAGCGGTTCTCCCTTACTGCTAGTAGTAATAGCTTTCACCTCTTCTCGTAATAGCGACAGTTGACTTTGGCGTTGCTGCTTTAGTTTCTGTACTGATGGGTAATCGTCTGTATAGCGCAGCCGCTCCTTAGCCAAAGCTAGTTCAGTTTTTTGAATTTCATTCAATAGTGTTTGGTAACGACTTGACTGATTTAAACGAGAAGAAAATAGTGCATTTTGCTGAGACGAGGAGGCTATTTGTTGCTCTAAATTATCATAACGAGCGTTTACATCTTGAAGGTGGGCACGAGTGCTTTGTAGCTGTTTTTGAATATCAGCTAGAGATTCTAGCAGGATTTTACTTTGGACTTCGGGATCGAGTAATTTATGTTTCTTGCGAAACTGTTCCAAATTTTTCTCAGCTTTACTCACCTCTTTTTTTATTTCAGGTAGGCGAGCATTTACAAAAGCCAGCCCTTGATTGAGACGTTCTTTTTGTTGCTCTTTATTGTAGTTTTGATAGACTTTTTGTAGAGCTTGAAGTACTCTTTGTGTTTTGAGTGGATCGTCATCATTGAAATAAACTTTAAATACTTGACTAAAAACTTTATTAGCTCCTATACCTCCCTCTTCTGGAGTCACTTCTAGAGGTGCTTTTTTGTTCTGTTCTGTTTGACCATTGATATACTCTAAGGTAATTTCAGGATAATCAGAATGAAGTAAATCTACGGCTTTCTGAAGCAACTTAGAACTCAGCATGAGTTTCATCTGAGTAGTGGAATCAACAACTTGAGAATTGCGATCGGTAACGTTGGTGTCTTTTCTTGGTGGGATATTATTTGACTGTGTGCCTTCAGATAAATTGGAATTCACCAATATCTGCATATTGCTCTGGTAAGTAGGTTTCGCAATGAAAGCTAGGAGGCTAGCAGCTGACATAACTACACAGGAAACCCCCAAGATCAGCAAACGTCGGCGAAGCAAAATAGTAGATAGTTGTCTGATGTCAACTGCGCCTTGTGCTGAAGTAGTAATCTGTTGCTCTTGATTCAGACTAGTCTTAGCCACTATCAAACTCCTCTAATATCGAAACACTATATTGATTTGGAAGATTTATAAGAAATGTTAAATGTTTTTTTACACCTATAGCCGCAATAGCATACTTAACTATTCTTCCAACAATGACAAGCTTACTTGGCACAATATTATGCCAACTGGCGCTTTCATGTTCATCAATTCATGCATATAAATTTTTAATCAGTGTTGGAAGAATAAATTTTTAATAAATATTTTATTTAAGGAGGAAAAATTTTGACGAAAAATTAATTATTTTTTATAAGTACTTAAGTATAAAAT
>NZ_CAXTNP010000101.1:0-19068 GCF_964245575.1 uncultured Nostoc sp.
TGACTTTGTTCATCCTCCCACATTTTGTATTTCACTCAAGCGAGAACCGCTATATACTACATTAAATCTATATAAATACTTTGCAGCACGCTACACGTAGCTTGCTTCCCTGTAAGGGTAAGCTCAAAGAGCGACGCGACCTTAAGAGGGAAAAGAGAAGGCTTTACGCTACGCGAACGGCAGGAATATTCTGGTGAAGTTTACAGCAGATTTCAGCTTGGTTTAGTATAGAGACTAGTTTCCAAAGTAAGATATAAAGCCTGTTTAGCTGCTGTATTATGCTGTATTAATTTGTTTAGACAACTTTAGAAGCCTAACTAAAAGGATTCCGCGCTTTACTTAAAGAACGGGGAATTAATAATCTAGAGCAATTGTGACCGAATTTAATTTACAAATCCAAGAAAATAGCGATGGCTCCGCCAACGCCAAGGGCGAACGCTTGTCAACTCCACTAGAGGATGCAGCGTCTAGCTTACTTCCCTTCAGGGATACGATACACTGCGTCAACACAAAAAGCAACGATCGCCTTGACCGTTACCTTTCCCAAGAATTACCAGACTTATCCCGTTCCCGCATCCAACAGTTAATCGAACAGGGTAATGTCCAACTTAACGAGAAAGTTTGCACATCCAAGAAGATCAATGTCAAGTTAGGCGATCGCATCACTCTGGAAATACCAGAAGCGCAACCTTTAAAACTCCTTGCAGAAGATATCCCCTTAGATATCCTCTACGAAGACGACCAGCTACTCATTCTCAACAAACCCGCAGGCTTAGTTGTCCATCCTGCACCCGGTCATCCAGATGGCACTTTGGTAAATGCTCTATTGGCACACTGCCCCAATTTACCAGGAATAGGCGGAGTCCAACGTCCGGGTATTGTCCATCGATTGGATAAAGATACAACAGGGGCGATCGCGATCGCTAAAACAGAAGTTGCCCATCATCACTTACAAGCACAACTCAAAGCTAAAACCGCACGCAGAGAATACTTGGGCGTAGTTTACGGTGCGCCAAAAGTTGAAAGTGGCACAATTGACTTACCCATTGGTCGCCATCCACAAGACCGCAAAAAAATGGCTATTATGCCTGTTGAACAAGGCGGACGAGTCGCCGTCACTCATTGGCAAGTACTAGAACGCCTCGGTAACTTCACCTTAATCCACTTCCAACTAGAAACTGGACGCACCCATCAAATTCGCGTCCATAGCGCCAAAATGGGTCATCCCATTGTCGGCGACCCAGTTTATAGTTCTGGTCATTCAGTTAGGGTAAATTTGCCCGGTCAAGCACTGCACGCTTGGCGACTAAAATTGCAGCATCCCATATCTGGAGAGTTGATTGAGGTGACAGCAAATCCTCCCAGCCACTTTACAAAACTTTTAGAGATGTTAAAAAAACGAATTGCACTTTAAGCCCAATACTTCGACTACACTCAGTACAAGTCGCTCAAGGCAAGTCGCTCAATACAAGTGCCCAATACCTAATACCCGTTAACAACTAGCGTGCATCAGACATGGGATAGAGTCTGTTCCACTAGTTATACCTAAATGAAACTCCTAACTAACCCAAGACTTATGCACGCTATAAAATGATCAAATGGATGTACTAGACAGCCGTCGAACAAAAATCGTTATTTAATTCCTGCCAGTTGCCGATAAGGTACAGACTTTTCGATATCAATGTTGAATGACGAGATCCTTTGTGGCGCATTGCCAGTTGCATTGACACTTTGTGCCATAGACAAGAATAGAGCTGGATCGCCTGCCTTGGGCTTTTGCTCTTGTGGAAGGAATCTGCGTACTTCGACCTGCCAAATGATTTGGGGGAAACCCAGTTGAGCACGGTGGTAAGCTTCGTATCGCGGAGATTTGATGTTGAATGGCAACTCACCCTCAGCGCGAGATGGCAGTATGCGACGGCGCTGATAAGGCACTGTGGAGTCTCCAAAATTGCTCAGGTACTCTTCAGTGTTGAGGACTTCATCAATAAAGCCTCTAATACCCTTGGTAGCGACTACAATTGACCAGGCAATTTTTTCCCGCTCACTGTATGGGTCGCGTCCTAGAACGCGCTGGATTACTTGCTCAACAAAGCGATAATTATTGTTGAGATCGTAGAAGCTTTTCTTAAAGGTATTAGAAAGCACCAACCCACGAACAAAGTCCCGCACTGTAATTTGTCCATTACGGAGTTGGGACTCTAAAAATGTTTCGCGATCAGCAGTAAAGGCATAAAAGAAAAGTTGACGATATGCTGCTTCAATCAGAACGTCTAAATCTGACGGAGAAAGCAGATTGTCTGTAGTAAAAATCCTGGGCTGTTCATCACCCGGTACTTCGTATGCAGCTACACGCTGGTTTTGACTTGAAGGGTCGTATGTTAACAGAGGAATTGCCACTCTAAAGCCTCCATATTCTTAATTAAAGTTAACAACTTTAGATCACATATTAAGGGAGTAGTTGTATCAGAACTTCAGATTCTGATAAAATTTCACGAAACTTAACTAAGGAGAATTTAACTATTCCAAAAAACTAAGGATTAGCTTTTTAGACTCAACCCATAGCTAATCTTTAAAGGCAGTGCGGCTTTCAGCCTAATAACTACCTAAAAAACTTTGTTCACATACAACAGAATAGAAGATTCAGTTTCACCTTTTTGAAATAAAGCAATAATTTTTAACATATAGCAAAATAAATTAATGGAGAATCAGGAATGGTGAAGAGGACTTAGGGACAAGGAGAATTAGGGACAAGGGGAAGGGAAAGACGTGTTGCAAGTTCTCACTTTTTGTCCCCTTGTCTCCCCTGCTCGCCCTGCTTCCTCATCCCCGATTCCCTACTCTCTTGACCAAAAAATAATTTGGATGGAGAGTGAGAATCAAAAAAATGTATGTAGTGACGCATAACGCATATTTACGGCGCAAAGCCAGAGCCACTCTGCCTCCGGTTCGTTCACTTACCCCTAAATTTATTTATGGGGTTCAAAATTATTGAATGAGTGAATGCGTGACTTTTGACTTCCTTGAAGGGGCTGACCTATCCAAAATTCAAGGGGATCTATGGTTGACTTACAGTAAGGCCAGCTACGCAAAGTTGCTTCCATACCTGCCTCCCAGTAGGGTGGTTCCAATCCCAGTCCTAAACATAGATGAGATAGGATGCTAGCAAACTGCTGATTGTGACCAAAGTCTCCTAGATGGGCATGGGCATATTCATGGATGACTACACCAAACCAGTCTCTAGGTGCAACTCGACCGACATCTACCAGAATAGTGATTGGGTTTGTGAGAATGTTGCACAGCCCGTCGATTCCGAAGGATTGAGCTATGGGGACTGCAAAAATTTGGATGTGGCGACGCTCTTGGGGATGAAAGCACTCATGACAAAGGTCTAGATAAGTGTTGATCTGAGCGTTAACGGTGTTAATATTATCGCCGATCCAAATGCAAATGGGGATGCGATCGCGCACGTTATCGAACACATCCACCATACCTGGTTCTAGGGCGAAGCCCCGTACCCGATGCAGATAATCTCGGCCACGAGTAAAAGCATCGGTCTGCTTAAGAATCATTCACCAGCCCAAAACTGAATAAAACTGTCTTTTTTCCAGAACATCCTGCCCTTGTCGGGATGTTACTTCTTCTGTACTAGCAACCTCAACAGAACTTTCAATGCGGGTTTCGGTACAAAATGATGCAGTGCTGAACCCACCAAAGCGTTTCACTGTACTGGTTCGCAGTCGCATATTTGGGTTGGCGAACCAGAATCTCTCAATGGAACTCATTGTTTCGTATTCGGTTGTTAACACTAGCCCATCTTCATCATCCATGTGAAAAAGACCGACTACAGGCATAATTTCGGCATAGCCTCTTTCACGCAGTAATTTACCAGCCCTGGGGTTATCGCCATCAGGTACGATCGCAAATATGGTTTTCCCTTGATGGTTCTCCTCGTTTTCTCTATCCCAAGCCATTGTGCCCAGCCAACGTACCCGCGATCCACCTACTGAAAGACTGGGGTCAATCTGATGATACTGGCACAGTTCAATGATTTCTGGATGATTGGCATCCAGAGTTTCTACCTGTATATCCGATTCTCCTGTTTCTGAGCGCTTGAAGGCCAGGTGATGAGTTGCACGTTGCGATCGCCACTTACCAGCACTTAACTGAAAAAAGTCCATTGCGTCTATCAATCTTCTGACTCCTACTTATTACTCCTGCGGATAATATTTTACGGTTTTTTATTTTTATAGTTTTTGGTATATAAACATTGTGACATACTCCACACCTCCCCTGTGTAACCATTATAAAAAATAAGCAATTAAATAAGTCGGAAGTCGGAAGTACAGTTTTGTAACGGGGATTTAGACCCCGCCTAACATACTTGCTTTTTTTATTGAACCGCGGGACTTAAACCCACCGAATTTGTTAAGATTAAGCATGTCATAACGTCGTTTTAATAGAATTGCAATTATATACAGTTCACGCTGACAAAACTATGACTCAAGTAATGGAAGAATTGATTGACTGATTACCAAACATAGAAAATTCACATTCTTCATCGATCTCTAATCCCAAGGCTATTTCATTCTAAAATGTCACTTTATCAAACAGAATTCAGGAGTCAGAATACAGGAAAGGTATTCTGATCGAAAAAGCGGTGCTTCGTAGCGTAAAGCCTTCTCTTCTCCCTACAGCCCTTCTCCTAAAGGAGACGCTACGCGAACGGGCATCCTACGGCAGGCGCTAGCCTCTCCCTTTGGGATTCGGGGAGACGCACTCGCGTTCGAGAGGCTTTGCCAACCGCATAGCAACGCTATGAGCAAGTCCGCGATAGCACAGCGTAAAGCCTTCGGCATAGCAACGCTATGAGCGAGTATTCGAGCGTCGCGTCTGAATAATCGGCGTTTTTGCATCCCCACCAAATTGAAAATTTGGTGGTCTTCAATTCATTTGAGGTCTGAATCCTCAAATGAATTGATTCTGACCGGAGGCGGAGCGTCTCCAGCTCCGCTCCTGAATTCAGAATAGCTGAATTCTTCTTCAATACGCTTACGGGTTAATTATTACCAAATGGACATTTTTGATGGTTAAGTTCGTTATTAAATTATAGGTTTTCCCAAAAAATAAATAAAAACTGCCTTAAACTTAGAATGAAATATCCCTGCTTAGTTAGCAGTGTCAAGTCATTTGAGCAAATACTTTTTTCCTAAGATTTACAATTAATGGTTTTTAAATATAAGAATGGATTACGCATCCCATAGCTACTGCTATTATAATAATTAGAATTGCAATAACGTCGTAATATATGATCCTGTGATTTTGAACCAAATGTAAAATATTGAATTTGTCTATAATTTTATTGATAACTTTGCTTATATTACTTAAGAAAAACCCCTGTGTTAAATATATAGAATAAGACGCATTGCCTAAACAAATTAGAATTGGTGATACATTTATTTTTTTTGATACTTCTAAATGAACAGATCCGATAATCAGGAGGGTAAACGGAATTCCATAAGCTACTAATGAAGAGATGCCTGAAACATCAAATTCACCATATTTGGTATTTATAACTGATACCATCAACAGAAATATTGAAGCGTAAATTAATAATGTTCCAAACTTGAATTGATATTTATATATCGTATAAGCAGCTAAACAACCCAGTACAAACTCTAGATTATGTGGAGAAAATATAAAGTTCGGCAGAAAACTTTTGCCGATTGGTAAAATCTTGAAAAGATTAAGAATTATACCAATTATTCAAGCAAAAATTATCGTCTGATAAATTTTTGTATTTTTCAATATTAGGAAACCAAATATACAGTAGAAAAACACTTCATAACAGAGCGTCCAATTGACACCAATAAAACTACTCTCTAGAATAGACCGATCTTGGGGTAGCAACAAAACAGCCTTGATAATTTCGTCTGCACTTCGCTGATAAATGCTATCTTTAGCAGTACTAAATAGAGAAACTAAAATTTTTAGGCCTAAAATGCTCCAATATAATGGATATACACGGATAAATCTTTTAAAAAGGAAAGGCGTAAACTTATCCGGTTTACCTATATCAGATTGATGAATATAAAATATAATAAATCCACTAAGTACAAAAAAGAAATCAACGCCTATCCAACCGAAATGAAATATTTGCAATAAATATAAATCATTTTGCTGTAGTTCACCAGCAACTATTTTATTCCCGTGGGTTAGAACTACCATTAGAGAAGCTATACCGCAATATACTTGTAGCAAATTTAATTTTGGGTTCATAGTAATTGCAGCGTTAATTGTAAAAACTAAATAAATGATTTAAATCACTAAATGCCAAGAGTAGTGTGACTGTTCATTTTCCTAATCAAGCAACAACTTTAGAAGTAGCAGGAATAGGAAGAGATAATATTCTTCGATAACAAAGGTATGTAGGCTTCGTGCTACTTCCACCAACTTGTGCTTATTTAGAAATTGGAAGTAGTCCGCGATAATTTAACCTAGATTATCTTTGCTGACTAGATTCACTTTGGTTTTAAGACCTAACTCAGGTATAGTAGCATATACATTAGTTGCTGCGTAACAGTTTAGCAACATAAATGCGGCGAGACAGGGCATCGTTATATAGCAATCCGATTTGATTCCTGAATTACTCGTAGAAACTCAATACTTGGGACACAACGACAGCGCTCAGTGCATCGCTCTTTACTGGAAAGAAGGAATGAAAAGTGTACTGAGTTTTTTTCACGCAATCAAATATCAGTCCTATACAGTAAATTGCTATGCGTTCCGGAAAGCAGGATGCTAATTGCTATATCTGAGTTTCATAGGGGAGCATCCCATTTTTTATTTAGTGAACAAGGATTAAGCTAATCGGCATTTAAGTTGCATATAATAGGGCGGTCAAGATGTCCACCCCACAAGAGATTGATAAAATTTTGATATGCAAATTAGATGTGTTTTAGCTTAATCCATTAACGTAGGCCCAACGATGAGCGATGACTTGAGGAATATTAGAGATATGAGTGAAAAAGAATGTAGAGACGTAGCAGTGCTACATCTCTACAAGGTTCTGGGGAACGCATATTTAATTTTTGGAGATGTCTATTCTCTACTTTCCATTGTGCGCCAGAGATTTTAGTTCGACGGTCAATTTGCTTAACGGTAGATTCAATTGCACCGGAACCAATAGAACAAATTTGCTTGGCTTGGTAATACTGGTAATTGACGATGCGGTGTCGATGTTTCTCAAGGTAAACACAGAAATTAAGAGCAAGTTTTAAGTTTACACTCAGCAAAGGTTGCAATCGCGTCATCAACTTTTCCTTTCCAGAGAAGCTCTTTGGCTTTGTTTATTCTTTGCATCGAACCGCCAACTTTATAAAGGTTTTCCATTAGATGGAACCAATCAAGTATTTCACGTCGCTCTTGTAAAAGTTGGTTTTTTTCTTCTGTCATGACGGCTCCAATGAAAACGATCGCGTTGATTATTTCTTTACCTTCTCATGCTTTATTTACATTTTTTTGAATAATAAAATTTAATATGTCATTGCGAACGCGAGTGCGTCTCGTAGAGAGGAGGAACGAAGAAGCAATCGCAAAGGCTGGGATTGCTTCGTCGTTCTCCTCTCAATGACGGATACAAAAATGGGATGCTCCCGATCGCCTGTCCCTAACAGCACAAACTAGTCAATGCGTTTTTCTTCCACTAATCAGGTCACAATCCCAATCAAAAAGGCTTTGGAGTTGACTTCTAATCCTACCTCTTTTTGCAAAGCAATTTTGTTGGCTTTGCGTTTCTCTAAAGTATCAGCAGTGAAGGTGTGGGCAATGTATTTATCATCTTCTGGGTTATAAACTTCAGTATCAATGCCGTTGATAATCCCAGATAATTTACCGCTAATAAAGGACAGCAAACCTTCTAACATTTCACAGTAAGAAGGCGTCTTGATTTGCTCGGCATAGCAGTTAAGCTTGATTTAAAGCTCTGTTTTTTATCCAAGACATGATTAGATTTCTCAAATTGTCTGTTTTTGCTTCAGTAAAATGTGCGATGACAACCGCATATAAAAATACAAATACAACTATAATAAGTGCCAATAATATATGCAAAATATCTGGCTCCCAAGGGCGATCGCCAATTACACATGCTCTGATAAAGCATAGTATCGGCATGTGGACAAGATAAAGAGTGTATGAACATCCTGGTAAACCTTTAGAAAATTTTTCGTATGCTCCTTCTTGTCTTATTTTACTACGACTATTAACTAGAAGATATATCATGACAGTAGTAGAAATTCCTATTAAAAAATCTGCTAGCTCTCGACCAATAAAACGTTCACTCATTAATGCAATGCACAGAATTAGTATAGAAAAAATAATGAGTGAATTTAAGACATTCTTGTTATTAAGATATTTAGAAGGATGAGATATACTAACTAATGCTCCCATCAGCCAAACCAGAAAATAAATTCTAATTTCCGAACCAACCAATAATAATATGCTTGAAGCCAATAAAGCGTATAAAACACGAACTTTTAAGGATTTAACACAAAAAAATAGGATGATTGAAGGAAAAAGTATATAGTACCAAAATTCATAAGCTAAACTCCAAACTGCCTTATTTGAACCAAATAAATCTACAAAAATTGTTTGCAAAAAAGCTAGAGTTCCCAAAGCATTTTGAAATGTGAAATTTTCCAAAATTTTGTAAGTTGCTAAATGACCGTTGTGAAACCTTTCTCCATAAAAGCTGTCTTGTCCAGTACCAAATATTTTTATACCGAGAGAATCCCAAAAAGAAGACAGCAATAAAGCAGGAATTAATACTATATATAAGCGTGTTAAACGATCTACTAAATAATTAACCCAAGACCATTGCTTTTGTTTAATTCTCCTGATTACACTAGTTGAAATAAAAAATCCACTCAACACAAAAAAAATCATTACAGATTGATGACCCAATACTGTGAATGAATTTAACCTTTTTGTCAAAAAACTAGGATTAATAATTTCTGAATATTCTATAAATAATAGAATTCTCATGTGACCAATAAAAACTAATAAAGAAGCTAAACCTCTTAATAAATCAAGATGAGTAGACCATCGATAATTCCTGATTGAAGGAATACTATAAATAGGCTGCGTTTGATTTTTTTCTACTAGCATTTTGGTTATACAACAAAAAATAAATTGTTATAATAGAGCATAATCAATCAAAATGTTCAAATTTCTTATGTCTCACTTCCAATAGTAAAGTTTGCTACTCACAAAGTATACAGATAGACATGCACATCAAAAAAAGCAAAGGCTAATTCAATTTATAGAGTTATTAACTGTGTTATATACAGCAATCAATATTTTCATAGTAAAAGCTTTAAAACAAGGGAGAATATAAAGAGGATAATTGGTAGCTGAATACAACAAATAATATACGATTATTTATATATGAATACTTCCAACTTTACAAAAACTTTTTTTTTAAGTTTATACAATCTTCATCAAACTCAAATAGGAAAGATGAAATTCCTTAAGAAAAGCTCAGGAATCTCACAGACAATACAATTAAGTAGGTAAGCGTAATTAAACAGCGCTCTTTGATTAATCTGAAAAAATAAAATATTTGTAGCTTGGGTTGAACTTGGTTCGATTCAAGCTATCCCTATATTTAAAATAACTAACCACAACAAAGGTTTCAGATTTTTATCTGGTGACAGTAAAAAATGAATATTAAATACTTAAAAAAAAATTGTTTCAGAAACAAAAAAACTCATGATTAGCATCTTCAGATATCAAGCTAATCTGAACAATGCTATCATGAGTCCCAAAAATTAGAGTTGGCACGTGTAATACATCTGTACACCCTACAGATGTTTATGATTTGCTATTAGCGATCGCCTCGTTTAACACTAACTCTGGTTGTGGTGTCTCCTCTTCTTCTGGCAAACCGTAAATTGACCTGTACAATTTCACGTACTCTTTAGCAGATTGATACCAACTAAAATTTTGACTCATGCCCCGTTTTTGGAGTTCTTGCCATTGCGGTTTGAAACGGAAGCCTTCCCAAGCCCGGATCATACAGGTAAAAAGGTCTAGTGGTTCATAACGGTCAAAGCAATAACCTGTGCCTGCTGCATTTTCGGGGTCATGATGGCTTACGGTGTCAACTAATCCACCTGTGCGGCGGACAATGGGTACAGAACCGTAGCGCAAAGACATCATTTGGCTAATACCGCATGGTTCAAAACGACTAGGCATTAAGAAAGCATCAGTACCAGCGTAGATGCGGCGAGACAGGGCATCGTTATACAGTAGATAAGTTGCCATGCGTCCGGGAAAGCGGGATGCTAATTGCCACATCTGAGTTTCATAGTAGCGATCGCCTGTCCCCAACAGCACAAACTGTGCATCTGTATAAGATAAGAAGCGATCAAGGATTTGTAATATCAAATCAATACCTTTTTGTTCCACTAATCGCGTCACAATCCCAATAAAAAAGGCTTTGGAGTTGACTTCTAACCCTAGTTCTTCTTGCAAAGCAATTTTGTTGGCCTTGCGTTTATCTAAACTATCAGCAGTGAAGGTTTGTGTAATATATTTGTCATTTTCTGGATTATAAACTTCAGTATCAATACCGTTGATAATCCCAGATAATTTACCGCTAATAAAGGATAGCAAACCTTCTAATGTTTCACCGTAAGTAGGTGTCTTGATTTGTTCGGCATAGGTGGGCGAAACTGTATTTACCTTGTTGGCAAATTGCACCGCCGCTGCCATTACATTGTGTCCTTGCATATACCAGGGACACCAAGTAATTTTCTCTAAATACCAACGCCACGGCCCTTGATAAGCCAGATTATGAATGGTAAACACTGTGCTGATATCAGGATCTTGGTGCATCCACACGGGAATCATCCCTGTATGCCAATCGTGACAATGGATAATTTCTGGCTTCCAGTAATTCCAGGCAAACTCAGCTGCACCATTAGCAAACAAAGTGAACCGCCAATCTTCATCTTCTCCAGAATAAATACGGCGGGGCATGAAGGCGGGATGTCCAAATAAGTACAAGGGAACATCAGTACCAGGCAGAACACTTTCGTATACTGCAAAGTGCTGGAACATCGCATCTCCCCACCAGATGGGTTCATAGGGAATTTCCATTTTGTCTGGCAGGAAGCCGTAGTAAGGCAAGAATATCCGCACATCATGCCCCATTTCTCTCAGGACTTTGGGTAATGCCCCGACAACATCACCCATTCCTCCTACTTTTGCAATGGGTGCTGCCTCTGCTGCAACAAATAGAATCCGCATGGTAATTTTTGCTTCCCTGAGTCTATATTGTCAAATTAACTTTATGATCCCGAGCAACGCGATATGTCGCGTCTGGCACGTATGAGAGTGCAACGGCGATCAATTCTTATCTAATCACATCGGCTTGCCCAATTGCTTAGGAACCGCGCTGAATCACCGCAAAAATTTCTGATAAAATTTCTTGCGCTCCCTGTTGCCGCAATAGTTCTGCTAGTTCTATGCCTAGCGCTTCGGCGTTGTTGGCAATCCCAGTGACGGTATCTTTTACCAGCTTTTGACCATCTACACTGGCGACTATCCCTGTTAAGGTCAAATTATCACCAGATATTTCTGTATTTACACCAATAGGTACTTGACAGCCGCCCTCTAAAGAGCGTAAAAAAGAGCGTTCGGCGAGACAGCGATCGCGTGTTTCGGGATGTTCGATCACTTTGAGTAGAGATAGCAATTCACTATCATCAGCACGGCATTCAATACCCAAGGCTCCCTGTCCAACAGCGTGGAGAGAGATATTTGCGGGGAGAATTTGATGAACGCGATCGCCCATTCCCAATCTCTCTAACCCTGCTGTTGCCAAAATTAGGGCATCGTATTCGCCTGCATCTAGTTTTGCCAACCGTGTAATCAAGTTTCCGCGCACATCTTTAAATGTAAAGTGGGGGAAATGGTGGCGTAACTGTGCTAGTCGCCGTAGAGAAGATGTGCCGATTACCGCACCTTCGGGTAAAGTATCGATTTGTTTATCTTTGTGCTTTTCATGCACCACTAATGCATCTGCTGGGTTTTCCCGTTCAGTAATTGCTGCCAGTGTTAACCCTTCTGGTAAGTGAGTCGGCAGATCCTTGAGGGAATGAACGGCAAAGTCAATCTCTTGATTGAGCATTCCGAGTTCAAGTTCTTTAGTAAAAAGTCCTTTATCGCCAATCTTAGCTAATGCTACATCCAAGATTTTATCGCCTTGGGTAGACATGGTGTGGACTTCAAAAGTGATATCAGGAAAGCTTTTCTGGAGTTGCTCTTGTACCCAGTAGGTCTGAACCAGAGCAAGTTGGCTTTTGCGTGAACCAATCCGAATAGTGCGTGGGGGACTAGAAACAACTGAAATCATATAACAATATATCAGTAAGCTGTTAATTCACTTTTATCTAGACTACCGTAGTCAGGGACTCATACCAATTTTGGGTTTTAGATTTTGGATTTTGGATTACAATTCTTTACCAAAAGCTGGTTTCAGGAATCCGGGAATACTACTTGGTACAGCATTTGATTAATTCGTAGCAAATTAAATTTGGCAATACCCTCCAATGCCAATGCGCCCCCTGACAATGCCAATGCGCCCCCTAACAATGCCAATGCGTCCGTTGACAATGCCAATGCGTCCGCTAACAATGCCAATGCGCCCGTTGACAACGCCAATGCGTCCCCTTACATTAAAAATGCTACGCTTTTACTCAAAACTGTCTTTAAACTTACCTTCTTAAACAACTCCAATAGAATATTGTATTTAACCCTCTTGAGAAGACTTCAGCTATTAGCAAAACTCTGCGTTCCTTTGCGTTGACACTGCGTCACTCTGCGTTTAAAAACATTAATTTTTTCAACGCACAGAAGCGCAAAGGTTGGTGTATAAAATCGCAGAGGTTTAATACAAAACAGTTTTTTTGGGCTACCAATTTGTGAAATCATGTACTTAGACTACTTAAGGGTCGGATTTTAGATATTCTTGTAATTCTTGGGTACGCAATTTCGTAGTATTTTCTAAACAACCAAAATAAATGCTAGGGGCAGTACTTCCTCCCTCATATCTGCTTCTCTCAAACTCACAATTGGTATCTCGAAACTTGACCCATGCTAGCTGTGCAGCAGTCAATTTCTGTTTCCTAGACGTTTCTAATGTAGGTAGCAATTGTTGATAAAGCTGATTTAATTTTTTATCAGCATTCTGATAAGATAACTTCGTGCATTCATTAATTGCTATTTGAGTTTGAGGATTATTGCAGTTAAGCTTTTGAACTAAGCGCATCTTGGTTAAATCAGGCGTTGTGCCTGCTATTGTGATAGTAGGAGTATTTAAACTGCCAAGAGTTAGCATACTTGCCAAAACTAGTAATAATTGACGCATGGAAAAATTTTTGTTGATTAAGTATGGATAAAGGATACCAAAATACACATGATAATTGGTATCTGGCGACGCAGAAAACTTCTAAACTTCTTACAAAAGGTAAACCAGCCGCGAGAAGGAAGCCGAAATTTCCCAACAATGCTAAAAATAATTTGGTATTTTAGTAATCTAAAGTTTAGCTTTTATATTTTATGAATCGTTCCGCTTGTCTCATCTTCAATCCAGTTGCGGGTCAGGGTGACCCAGATTTAGAACTGGCAGAAATTCGGACAATATTAGAGTCAGATATTGACCTAGATATTTATCTTACAACTAAAGAAATCGACGCTGACGAACTGGCCCATGCAGCGGTAGAGCGAGGGGTAGATGCGATAATTGCTTCGGGGGGAGATGGTACTCTCTCAGCAGCAGCGGCGGCTCTCGTGGGTACTGATATTCCATTTGGGATTATTTCTCGAGGCACAGCAAACGCTTTTGCCACAGCTTTAGGAATTCCTGACACGATCGCAGGTGCGTGTGAAACAATTTTGCAAGGAGGAACCCGCCATGTAGACGTAGCTTATTGCAACGATCAGCCAATGGTACTCTTGGCAGGTATTGGCTTTGAAGCTGAAACTGTAGAATTGGCAGACCGAGACGCCAAGAATCGCTTTGGGATGATGGCTTACGTTTTGGCAGGAATTCAGCAACTGAGAAGCTTAAAAAACTTTGATGTTGAAATTGAAACAGAAGACAAAATAATTAAAACTAGTGCTTGTGCAGTTACAGTAGCAAATGCCGCGCCTGCTACTTCAGTCTTAGCTCAGGGCCCAGCAGGTCTGATTTATGATGATGGGTTACTAGATTTAACGATTGTAGCTCCAGTTAACAAAGCAGGAGCGATCGCAGCTACATTTCATCTATTCCAAACGGCTTCTACAGGTAACGCCGTAGATCGGAGTGATATTGGCTTCCTACGAGCCAAACAATTTAAAATTACAACTAACCCACCACAAAAAGTTGTTTTAGATGGAGAAATAGTGGGCACAACACCAGTAGAAATTAAGTGCGTACCAGCAGGTTTGAACATTTTTGTGCCATTAGTAGAAGAAGTTGAGCCTACCGAAAAATTAGAAGGACTCCCTAATCTGACTATTGAGATGAAAGACACAATAGAGGAGTGAGGGCAGGGGAGGCAGGGGAGAATAACAAGTTAGAAATGACTCTTGCCCGATTCCTAATTGAAAACTCAGGAGTAGGTTGCATTGAAACTTGTATCTGATCCAGCGATCGCTAACAAAATTCGTAAAATGAACCAACGGGTACGGTGGCAAGATCCGTTAATTATGGAACGGAACATCGACCAAACTCGCCTGGTGTTAGAGGATGGTCAAACAGACAATTCTGATTTCTCATTTTTAGTTGTAGGTGATAGTGGTTCCGGCAAGCACCGGGGACACAATCCCCAGCGAAAGGTGGCTGAACTGATGTTGCCCCATCACAGCGAATCTAGTTTTATGCTGCATACCGGGGATGTGATCTATTTAGTGGGGTCGAGTGAATACTACCACCAGAACTTCATCGAGCCTTACCGAGAGTTTCTGTTGGGGGGAGAGCATCCCCAACGGATTGGTTATGACCAGATGATTTTTAAGCTGCCCATTTTACCTGTACTGGGAAATCACGATTACTATAACTTGCCGATTTTATTGAGCTTGGCATCTCTGACAACATTACCGATTCGTCATCTGTTGCGATCGCGGTTAGACCTAGATGTAGGCTTGCATGGCTCAGGAACGGGTGAAGCCTACGCACGGGCATTTCTGGACTATCTTCAGACATTTCAGCTTCCAGCAGAGTTAAATCGTCATTTAGATCAGTACTACACAGCCAAGACAGATACAGGTTATTGTCTTAGCTATAAACCTGGGCACTTCACTCGGCTTCCCAATCGCTACTACACTTTTCGCTATGGCGGTATTGATTTCTTTGCCTTGGATTCAAATACATTTAACGATCCACCGCCGTTGCCTAAAACAAAACAAGGCGATGCCGATCGCAGACTCTTAGAAAAACGTCGTGAGGATTTAGAGCAAGAAAAGCTACAAATCATTGAAATCTCAGCCAAGCTTCGTCCAGAAAACCCCATTGAAGCCGACCAATTAGACGACTACCACGCCAAGCTGTCACAAATTGAAGAAATTATTGTTGATATCGACAAACAATTAGCTGCTGATAAAACAACGCTGACTGACACTGAACAACTAGACTGGCTTAAGCAAAGATTAATTGAATCTTGGAATAATTCTGAAGTTCGGGGAAGGGTAATTTATTTCCATCATCCTCCCTATGTAACTGAAGCGACAAAGTGGCAACAAGCACAAACTCTGATCGTTCGCGATCGCCTCCGTGCTGTGCTGGATGCGGTAGCTAAAAAAATAGGTTCCTTAACTCAGGGGCGTCCTTTGGTAGATTTGGTATTAAACGGTCACGCTCACTGCTTGGAACATTTAGAGACAATGGATACAGGACACGCTGATTCTCATATCCACTGGATTGTTTGTGGCGGTAGCGGGTTTAGTTTGCGACGCCAGAGGATTGAGGGAGCAGATTTGATGGAGACTTTTGGGAATGAAAATAGATTAGTGGCGCGATCGCATCTCTTCATTGGTCGCAACGGTCAAGGTTTTCAGAAGCGACGACCTTACTCAGGTTTACGCATTGACGTTAAAGGCGAAGGCCATCCCAAGTTCATTGTCCGTCCCTTGGTTGCCGAATGGCATCAGCGGCAATGGCATAATCGTGAACTTGAGCCGCTGATTATTTAACGATTCATCTACCCCATGGCCACATCAATACTTTCCAAAATGAATTGTATTTAGTACTTGAGTTATGGATGTTGAAGAATTGCTCCAGCGCTATGCTGCTCGTGAGCGGCATTTTAGAGGTGTTAATTTGATTTGGGTTAACTTGAGTGGTATCAACCTGAGTGAGATTAACTTGACTAATACCGATCTGAGCCAATCGAATTTGGTCGGAGGAATCAAGCTCCGAAGAGCAAATTTGCGAGGGGTTAGTTTGTATCAATCTGGTTTGCTTGATGCCGACCTTACTGAAGCCGATCTTAGAGATACTATCTTGGAAAATACTAACATTCCAAGCTGCTAATCTCAGGGGAGCTATTGTGGATGATGCTATCAAAGATGCTGTCTTGGAAGTGGGAAATGCCACCCATATAAGTAGAGACGCAATGATTGCGTCTCTACAAACCACCTATTTCGCCTTTTTACGTGTAATTGCACCCAGTAAAAGGATAGTTGTTAATTAAATTATTCCTGGACCTCTACCGCGTTTGTCACCCTTTTCGGTCAACTTGCCTTCCTCGTCGTCTTGATTAATTTCTGCAAGTTCTTCAATACGTGCTGCCTTTTCTTCTGCTGCTTGTTTGCGTGCATCACCCGGTTCTTCGTAGTACATTTCCGGTTCAATTGCATAGTTGTTAGACAAACCTTCTTTATCTATGGTATAGCCGTCAGTAGTACGTATACTTTCTGAATCGGTTTGATCATCGGTAGGTGCATCTGCCTCCCTTTCTTCTGTGGGGAGTGTTTTGTATTTATCTCCTTCTCTTTCCATTCGAGCAGCAGTTTCAGCTGGGATAATACCGCGATCGTATGTATTTACTTCTGCTCGATCAGATGAATCTATACCTTTGTTAACTCCTTCATTAGCCATAAATTATGTCCTCGTTAAAGAATGTATTAAATAACTTCAAAAACTAGACTAGGATGTTTTTCATCTTCGATCTACTATCTTTAGAAGTGATTTAAAATTAAATATCATATTATATTCTCTATCTTTTGGTGTATCCAAAAGACTAATATTAAGTCCGGTTAAATACTTATAATTTACGTTCATTGGGTAAAACAAGGGTTTTGGCTGAAGTTGAACTGACACCAATGAACATTATTGTGCCCCGACTGCCTTTTTCATCCAAAATAGGATAATTACAAAATTCCCGACTTTTTAGATAAGTCGGGAATGTCAACCTTTGGATTGTATATCTTTAATTAGCTAACGATACCAACTACTGGGCTGAGGCTAGTGTAATAGTTGGAAAATTTATTCGCCCACAAATTGGTTCTTCAATAATTGAACTTCATCGGCTAATTCTTGCCGGGTTGAAGCCTTCAGTAGATAACGGGAAATGAACCAAATCGCATAACAAATTCCAATTAACTCAAAAGTCGGTGATAGTAATGGAATATCATTGATTGCATCTAGTACTGCTAGTACTATCTTGGCTGTAACAATCGCCGCCAAAATAAAACCAACTGTTGTTAAAGGTTGCTTATAGTTCTTAAAAAAGCTACCTATGTATTCGGGCAATTGCTCCAAAAATTGAGAAGCTTGTTTGCTAATTTGCTGCCATTGAGATTCAGGTTCACGTGCTGGTGGCAACTTTGGTAAGTTTGCAGTATCAGTACCTTCAAGTGCTAGTGTACCTTGTGATAAGGAAGCATTAATGGATTCACGTTGCTGTTGTTCGGTTTCCATAGTTTTTATTTTCGGTAAGTACAAAAGTTTGTATAACTGAACTGAGCATCAATAAAATATAATTATTAAAGTCATCAGTTGTCAATTCTTAGTGGTAAGTAATAAGTATAACTGACCACTAAGACTGAGCAAGAGCATCTAAATTAATTTTTGCCTACCTACTCAGTTGAATTTGTTGTTAGCTGCCTTATTTTTTGGGTGCGGCAACAGTTGCTTTAACAACTACAGTTTTGACACCTTTGATTTGTTTAGCTAAGGGTTCAATTTTAGCCAACTCCTGCTGATTGTTCACAGTTCCTGCAACAGTGACAGTCCCATTGTCTGCGGCATCAACTGTTAGTTGACTTTTGGGTATATTTGCCTCTAACTTAGAGCGAACTTCACTTTTTAGGTCACCTGAAGCTCTTTGTGTATCGCCACCACTGGCATTATTGCGCTGTTCGCGGGCACGAATATCCTCATTTAGTTGTCTTCTGCGGACATCACTTTGTGCGTCTTGTTGAGCAGCTTGTGTTGCTTTTGCGCTCGGGCTTTGGGGAGCTTCATTAGGATTATTGGGTGCAGATTCACTTGTTTTAGAAGCATTATCACAAGCAGCAACACCAAAAACTAAAAGGCCACTAATTAAAAAAGGAGTTAGCTTTTGCATATGTTGAATTCGGAATCGGAAAGTGAAATTTGTTGATATTCACGGCACAAGTAAGGAGCAAGTTTCTTTAGTCAGGAGCAAAGTTTTCAACTTATTGCTCCTGCAATTTTGTGAAATTAGTGTGAGTGAGAACTACCTTAGCTTAGAGTGTTTCATCACGACGGTCAACAATTACTACAGCAGGATCGTCTCTATCAGACCCCGTTGAGTAGTTGGTGCGATCGCTATTAACAACTGGTGTGTCCTGATACGTTACTCTGTCAGAACCTGGGCGAACATCGCCGAGATCAGTGCCATCATAGATAGCAAATTCTTCAATACCTCGACGTTTGAGAATCGCTTCAGCTTGGCGGATTTCACCTTCTGTACCATCGATAATTACTAAGTAGTCACCTTTTTGGAAGCGATCGCTATAAACTCGCGCCCTGTCTTCGGGAATTCCTAAACCAAC
>NZ_CAXTNP010000101.1:19168-25231 GCF_964245575.1 uncultured Nostoc sp.
TTTGGAAGCGATCGCTATAAACTCGCGCCCTGTCTTCGGGAATTCCTAAACCAACAAGTCCGCCAACAATACCCCCAGCTGCTGCACCAATCGCACCACCAGCCGCTGTTGTCGCCAAAGCTGTTGCTACTGCGCCACCTGCAATCACGGGCCCAATTCCAGGAATCGCTAAAGTCCCAAGACCAACTAATAAGCCAGTCAAGCCGCCTAGAACACCGCCTGTAGCTGCTCCAGTTTTTACACCATCGTCTGCTTTATTACCTGTACCGACGTTTCTATCTACATCTACACCAGCGATCCCTTGACTGTTTGTATCCTTGGCAATGATGGAGATTGTACTTAAAGGAAAACCCGCATCTCGTAATTCTGTAAGTGCTGCTTCTGCATCTCGACGATGAGAAAATACCCCAATTGCGCGTTTAGCAACACCACTATAAGCCCTAGTAGGAGTTGGAGTGCCATAATCAGTGGCAGTAGGAATTGGAGTGCCATAATCAGTGGCAGTAGGAGTTGGAGTGACAGAACCAGTGGTTGCATTTCTAGCATCTGGATTATCGTAAATGCCAAACTCTTCCACACCCTGCTGACGTAGAATTGCTTCTGCTCTAAGAATTTCTGCATCTGTGCCATCTAGGATGACTAAATAGTGTCCTCGCTTTACACGTTCGTCATAAACTCTGGCTCGTTCTTCGGGAATTCCTAAACCAACCAATGCACCAAGCAAACTACCAGCTACTGCACCAATACCAGCTCCAGTAAGGGTGGTAGCTAGAGTGGTTGCTGCGGCTCCAGCCAGCATAATTGGGCCGATTCCAGGAATTGCTAAAGTCCCAAGACCGACTAATAAGCCAGTCAATCCGCCCAAAGCAGTACCTGTAACTGCGCCAACTTTAGCACCTTCATCAGATTTGTCACCGACGCGATCGCGCACATCAGCGCCAGCAATATCATCTTTGTCACCATCCTGCGTAATGACAGAAACTCTGTCCATGTCAAAGCCAGTGTTTTTCAATTCATGTAGGGCATGTTCAACATCTCGGCGATTAGAAAATACACCTACACCACGTTTATGTACACCTACAACCATTATTTCTTCTCCTCAACAAAAATCAATTATTTACTAATTTATAGCTTGTAATCACCATTATTATACATAGGTTTTTTTATTTTTCATCAATCCTCTGGAATAAGTTTTATCTCTATCATTAGACATAGGTTGTTTCGCTTAAAGTAAGTTAATAAAAAACTTTAAAATATCAAATAAATTACTTATTACAATTACAAAAAGGTTAGATATTAACTAAATTTCTTTTTGCGAAAAAATTATCTATCTATTAGATGTAATCTTTAGTGGGAACACACAACTATATATCAGTTCCAACTTCAGGGTAAATCTGCTTAATTCCGAGGTTTTGCACTAACCTAATTTTCGATAAAAAGTGAGGCTAATTAAAAAATGCTTGCCAATGCTGGCTTATACTTAAGGTTCACACCAATAAACATTGTTCCTTACCCTTTAGCACTCTACCTCATCCGTTTTTAACCTGCCGTATCTGTAGATGCATTTTTAGAAAATTGACTTTTGTTAAGAAGATTTTATTTTAATTTTATTCGATTCTAACAAGAGGACTCAATTTTACATACATTATTTTATTTATTTAAAAAGTAATAAAAATATTTATTTTTTGTAAAATACGACTTTTGGCAAACAAAGTTATTACCTAAGAAAGTGTAAGCTTATATAACTAGCAACTAAATTGATGATTAAGCCATTTTATCAATGGTTATTTAATTGAGCGGAAGTGAGAAAATCCTATGTTTCAAAGTGTTTTAAGTATTTGGGGATGGAACTGGCTGCCTTTTGGATTAGCGCCGATAACTTTAGCTCAGGAAGCATTAACTCCAGAAGAAGCATCAGTTCTTTTTTCTGGGCCTAAATTCTTGGTAGCATTGTTGGCTGGGGTATTAATGGCATTTGCCTTTCAATTGTTATTTACAAACTTTTCAGTCGCTGTAGGAATTTCATCTTGGGAAATTGACTCAGATTCTGATGATGAATCAGAAAGTTTAGGTAATAAAATTCGTGCAGTTCAGACCAAAATTGGTGCTTGGGCCTTGATAACTGTTAGTATTGCATTATTTATTGCTTGTTTTCTAGCGGTAAAACTTAGCTTAATCGAAAGTGAATCTCTAGGAGCAATTATCGGTGTAGTTATCTGGTCTACCTATTTTTCACTGGTAATTTGGTTGGGTTCATCAGCAGTAGGTTCTTTTATTGGTTCTATCGCTAGTACTGTAACTTCTGGTTTTCAAACTCTGATGGGTACAGCAACTGCTGGCATCAGTGCTAATACTGCGAAACAACAGTTAGTCTCTACTGCTGAAGATATTACAGCCGCAGTCAGGCGGGAATTAACTTCAGGTTTTGATGCTGAAGGTATTAAAAATACGCTCCAAAGTTCCTTAGGTTCTCTGCAATCGCCAAAGCTGGATATCAAAGAAATTCGTAGTCAATTTGACCAGCTTGTTAAAGATACAGATTTGCAATCTGTAGCTAATAGTGATTTATTGCAAAATATCAACCGCCAAACATTTGTTGATTTAATCAGCAGTCGAACAGACTTTTCTAAGGAAGATATAAATCGGATTGCTGACGAATTTGAAGGTGCTTGGCAACAAGCTCTGAATCGCAAAAATCCAACAGAGCAAGTAATTAATTTGCTTAATTCTGCTACTCCCGAAGAACTGAATTCAGATCAATTAGGTGAACGGCTTCAACAACTGGTTACAATCGGAGGTGGTACTGGTATAAGGAATGGTGTGATCAAGCAAGCTATTCGATATGGCTTGAGCGCTGCTGCACCAGCAGTGCTGGATCGGGTAAACCTCTCCAATATAGATGTAAATAAAATTACAGCTCAGTTGCAAAAGCTGAAAGAGAAAGTTCAAGATGTCGATGTTGCTCAAATTACAGAACAACTCCAAAAGCTTACACAGCAAGCAACTGAACAAGTAGCGGCAAAATTGCCGATATCACCCGAAAACACAATTAAGGCAGATGTAGAAGACTACATATTGAATTCCTTTCCTTGGCATTTTAACCGCATTACCTTGGTAGATGAATTTAAAGAAGTCATCTATGACGTGAATGCAGATCCGACAACTGTGAGACGGGAGTTGGAAGAACTCAATCAAGAATATTTTACCAACTTGCTAAACCAACGGGGTGATATCAGTGAAGCCAGGGTGAAAGAAATTTCCGAACAAATGGAAAGCGATCGCCTGGAAGTTTTAGAAACTGTAAAACAGGCGCAAGGGCGAGAAAAAGGGCAAGATTTCCGTAGCCGCATCGAAGATTATTTGCGTTCGACGGGGAAAGAAGAACTCAACCCTGAAGGTATTGAACGGGACTTTTCCAAGTTGGTGGAAGATCCAGAAGCTGGGTTTGAAGATTTAAGTAGCCGCTTCGGAGAATTTGACCGCGATACTTTTGTACAATTGCTCCAGCAACGTCAAGATATCAGCGAAGAGGAAGCTAATAATATTGTTAGTAAAATCGAAAGCACCCGCGATAATATCTTGAATCGTGCTAGAGAAGTGCAAGAACAAGCAAAAGCGAAAGCTGATGAATTGCGCCAAAGAGTTGAAGACTATCTGCGGAATACTAACAAAGACGAACTCAATCCCGAAAGTATCAAACGTGAGTTTCAAATTTTACTAGACGATCCGCAAGCTGGAATTAGCCTTTTGCGATCGCGCCTATCGCAATTTGACCGGGATACACTGGTACAATTGCTCAGTCAGCGTCAGGATTTGAGCGAAGAACAAATAAACCAAACTCTCGATCAGATTGAAGCAGTCCGAGATAGTATTTTGCAAGTACCGCAACAGGCGAAAGAACAGTACGAAAAAACGACAAAAGCGATCGCCGAATATCTCCGCAATACCAACTTGGAAGAACTTGATCCCGAAGGTATTAAGAGCGATTTGGAAAAATTACTCAATGATCCCAAAGCAGGAGCTTTAGCACTGCGCGATCGCCTATCTAATGTTGATCGAGAAACCTTGGTTAAACTTGTGAGTCAACGGGGAGACTTGAGCCAAGAGCAAGTTAATCAAATCATTGATCAGGCACAAGATGCAATTGGTAATATTGTGAGAGCGCCACGACGTTTAGCCAAGCGTACTGCTCAACAAGCTTTAGATTTTGAAGCCAATCTCGAAGAATATCTGCGTAACACTAACAAAGAAGAACTCAACCCAGAAGCAATTAAACGCGATTTGCAATTGCTGCTGTCTTCTCCCCGCGCTGGAATTGGAAGTTTAAGCGATCGCGCCTCGAAATTTGATCATTCGACAATTGTGGCGCTGTTATCTCAACGGGAAGATATTTCTGAAGAGGAAGCTAACCAAATTGTCGATCAAATTGATTCTGTTCGCAATTCCATTGTCGAACAATTCCAGCAGATACAGCAAAAGGTACAATCAGTGCTTGATGGAGTTTTTGCCAAAGTTCGCAACTATCTCAACTCGCTTGATCGTTCCGAACTCAACTATGAAGGAATTAAGCAAGACTTTGCGAAAGTGTTCGACGATCCGCAAGCTGGATTTGAAGCATTGCGCGATCGCCTCAGTGAATTTGATCGTGACACTTTAATTGCTGTATTAAGTTCTCGTGAGGATATTTCCCAAGAGGATGCTAACAGGATAATCGACCAAATAGAAGCGGCGCGGGATGGCGTACTACAACGAGCTGAACGCATCCAAAAAGAAACAAAAAAACGCCTGAAAGCGATCCAAGAACAAGCTAAAAAGCAAGGCCAAGAAACCAAAAAAACTGTTGCAAATGCTGCTTGGTGGTTATTTGGGACAGCATTGACTTCCCTTGTAGCCAGTGCGATCGCGGGAGCAGTGGCCGTTACAGGGTTACCTCTACCTCGTTAAAATTCATCAGAAATTTATAAAAAAAAGTGGTAATTAATGCCACTTTTTTTTTTATAAATAAAACAAACTATCCCCAGAGTACTATCATGACCTTATTCTTCCTACATATATTACAAAACCCTATCTAAGCAAAGGTTTCAGATTTTTTTTTTAGCGAGAGGAATAAAAGAGGATTAATTATTATTTCTTATAGATAGAAAAAAGTACCCTTGAGGGTAATATTATAATCTTGTGATTGTGAATACAGTAAAAAATCGTAAAAGCTATGCGATTCTGTACTAGAAAATCTGCTTGTTCCCTAGCAGCCTAGTACTTGTAACCAATGTATACATAAAGCACAAGGATATAGAAATGACCCTTGGCACAATTTTGATGTCAAAACCATTTATATATGCAGTGCTTCTAAAATCTTTGGACTTAACAGTTAAAAACCTGTTCCAATCAGATGATGTGGTTCAGTTATTTCTTCCCACTCGTTATTTCTCCACCTTGTTTTCTCGGCATTGCTGAATAAAAGTGTTAAATCCAAAAATTTAATGTTTGAAACTCTTTCCTTTGCGCCTTTGGGGTAAAGGAAATTCATACTCTTAATCGGCAACACCGTTTTCTGATGGTGAAGTGACGAGGTAATTTTTACCCTCTAAACTCAGGAGAAGCTAATTTATGGCAACCTTTCCCAACATCTCTGGTATCGACATTACTTCAATTATTAACGGTGCTACCAATTCTGTCCAGATCAAAGGTAGTGGAAACCAAGTCGGTGGTAGTGGCACTGATGTCCTAGTCGGTGGTAGTGGCAACAATCGCATTGATGGCGGTGGTGGTAACGATGTCATTAACGGTGGTGGTGGCAACGATACCCTTCTCGGTGGTGCTGGCAACGATGTCATTACCGCTGGTGGTGGTAATGATATCCTCGGTGGCGGTACTGGCAACGATATCCTTACCGGTGGTGGTGGCAACGATCGCCTCGTTGCTGGTGATGGCAACGATACCCTTGTCGGCGGTGATGGCAGCGATAACCTAAGCGGTGATAATGGCAACGATAGCCTGATTGGCGGTAATGGTAACGATGTCATTAACGGTGGTACTGGCGACGATGTCCTTGGCGGTGGTACT
>NZ_CAXTNP010000102.1:0-3800 GCF_964245575.1 uncultured Nostoc sp.
ATCTTTGCCCATTGCATCGCCAGCTTTATCTTTGCTCATAGCAGGAGACGCTTCAGGAGCAATTTGATTGTTGCTTGCAGGAGTGCTAGAGCAAGCAGTGAGACTGGTAGTTAAAATCAAACCAGCTATTAAAGAAAGTGTTTTCCAGTTCATAGTCTTCTTTCATCCTTTGGATAGTTATTTTTGTATTGATTGCTCAGAGAAAACTAAACTACAAGCAGATTTATAAAGGCTATTGGGGTAAAGAATATGCCTTGTTATAGAGGACTCTATCAGACTTTTGCTACTGGTGTTTGATTTATCCCGAACATCTAAAGTATCTCTATAACGGCTGAGAGCTTATTGAAACTAAGCCATAATTTTAATAAATTTATCCCTTGAGAAAATTTAGTTAATTCTCAGCATTTTCTCAGGTATTCATGGTGGCTCAAAGCCAGAATCTAATTTAGATATTATTTCAGCAAAATGTCATACTGAAGAATGTAGAGACTAAGTACAGCATTTCATTAATTCGTAGCGAATTAAATTTGGCAATACCCTGCAATGCCAATGCATCGGCTGACAATGCCAATGCATCGGCTAACAATGCCAATGCATCGGCTAACAATGCTAATGCATCGGCTAACAATGCCAATGCGTCCCCTTGCATTAAAAACGCTACGATTTATACGCAAAGCTGTACTTAGCAGTGCTACATCTGTGCAAGGTTTCTGGATAACGCACATTTAATTTCTGAAGATGTTTAATCCAAAGAGTTTCAGAACAAACGTATCTCTGGCTGGCTATCCTGAAGTTTGGATGTTCCAAAAAAATTGGTGCTTAAGATTTGATATGCGATGTCTACGGCGGCAAACTACATAACCCAATTTTCTTGTGTAATATTTTGTTTAGTGAAGAATATTTGCGCTTTAATGCTCCTGATACTGATCTATGGGCAACACAGGAACAAAGCGACTTTTAAGCAACGGCTGGGACATGCGATCGCTAACTAGCGATTAGAGTGGGCACTGTTACCCACCCTAAACACTTTAACTTGCTACTGCCTCAGCAGGAGCTGCCTCAGCAGCAGTTATAGGTAAATAAACACTAACTTTTTTACGGGTTTTACCCTTTCTCTCAAACGTTACAACACCGTCGATTAAGGCAAACAGAGTGTCATCGCTACCAATACCGACATTGTTACCAGGGTGAAATTTTGTGCCGCGCTGACGCACGAGAATGTTTCCTGCACGTACAACTTGACCGCCATAACGCTTGACACCCAGACGTTGGGCATTAGAATCGCGACCGTTGCGTGTACTACCTGTTCCTTTCTTATGAGCCATGATTTCCTCTTGTGTATCTTCTTATTATTATTCAGCAGCAGTTTCAACTTCTTCGGCAGGAGTCTCATCTAGAACGGGGGTTTCCTTCTCCGTTTCTCCTTGGAAAGCAAATACTGCACCATTAAGGGTGATGGAGTCAATCATAAGTCTGGTAATTTCCTGACGATGCCCCCGCTTTTTGCGGGTTTTCTTTTTAGGCTTCATCTTGTATACCAGGACTTTACGACCTCTGTAATGTCGCATTACAGTGCCTTCTACAGTCGCACCTGTCACTAGTGGCTGTCCAATGGTGACTTCACCATCGTGCTGCACGAGTAATACGGAGTCTATTGTAACTTTTTCATCTGGTTCGGTCGCAAGCAGTTCAATATCGTAAAACCGCCCTGGCTCTACTCGTATTTGTTTGCCGCCAGTTTCAATAATCGCGTAGGTCATGGAATTGTCCTTGAGGTTGCCGTACAGGTAGCTGGTTTTTATCTCCCGTAGAGACGATGCAGCCAGCTTTTGTAATATGTCTACCTGATCCGAGCAGGAATTAGACAGACAATCTAACATGCTATTTTATCAACAGGTGCTAAGTCAAGCTTTTATTTGCCAAAAGTCGTCATCGCTGAATCAACCCACCCAAAGAATCTAAAATGCATTTACAATTCAAACTCAATGTTATTTAGTAAAAAACTGCTTCCATCTTAGGGCTTACTTTTACAAACTAGCAAAAATATTTAGACTAAAACTTATATTTTCTTATCAGAATCTACACAATTTTATTCTTTGTTTTAAAATTAAATTTACACTCTTAATCGTAAAGGTTCTTCACCAAATTTAGTGATTCCACAGGAGTCAAATTACTACATTCAAACCTGATATTTAAAACAGGAGATACACTGTCATGACACAGCAAAATGCTACCCGACTTTTTGAAGCCGTAAAACAAGATCAAGCATTACAGCAAAGACTCAAAGCAACAGCTAATCCAGAAGCCTTCGTCAAGATTGCTCAAGAGCGTGGCTATGATTTCAGCGTCGAAGAACTGGACAGTGAAATCAGCAAATTGTCTGAAGAAGATTTAGCCGCCATTGTTAATCCAGGATGGGGAAATAGACGGCACATTAATCCTAGATAATTCCTGTTCTAAGAAACCGAAATTATCGGAAAAACTGAATTGATAAGTTTTGCTCCTCAAGGGGATATTCTTGTATCCTTCTTTAGGGGCATTTTTGTGAAACTAAACAACTATTGGTATTAGTCATTGGTCATTGGGTATGGGGATTTTTATTCTGCTCCTCTGCATCTCCATTACCCACTTTCCACCTGCTTAAATCATGAGTTAGGATGGCTATATTTTAATCAGGTGATATGGAAAGAATAGAAGTTGAGCAAAGAACTATTTTAATTGGTTTGGCGGGTAGCCACGGCTATGGTTTAAATCGTCCTGATTCAGACTTTGATTATCGGGGAGTATTTATCGCACCCAAAAGGTACTACTTGGGATTTGATCACATAGAACAAAAAGATGCTGGTTGGGATGAACCAGGTATATTTCCATTCATTGATGGCAACAAAGACACAGTTATATATGAATTAAGAAAAATCCTTCAGTTATTAGCGGGCGCGAATCCCAATGTTTTAGAATTGCTCTGGTTAAATAACTATCCTTTTATAAACTCAGTCGGACAGCATTTAATTAATCATAAACAGCTATTTTTGAGCAAGAAAGTAAAACATACTTACACTGGTTATGCTTTTGCTCAAATCAAAAAAATGGAAACTCATCGCAAGTGGTTGTTAAAGCCACCGCAAAAAAAGCCAATACCATCTGATTTCGCCATAGAAGACGAAGCGCCCCTTAGCAAAGATGAGTTAAATGCTTTTCTGGAATATCTTTATAACTTAATCAGAGGACGGATTGAGTTTTTGGAAGAAGCAGAACAATTATACCAATTGCTGACGGCAGATATTGATTTTAAAGGCGTGTTGAAACAATACACTTTACCAGATGAAACTTTGGAATATACCCAAAAGTTAAGCAATAGCCGTAAAGATTTTATCCGCCTGCTTCAGAAAAGCCAAAGTTATCAAATAGCTTTAAGAGAATGGAAAGCTTACTTATCTTGGCAGGAAAATAGAAATCCGGCTAGGGCAGAAATGGAAAGAAAATCGGGTTTTGACCTCAAACATGGGATGCACTGCATTCGATTGTTACGCAGTGGAGTAGAAATATTGCGGCGAGGTGAAGTGATTGTAGATAGGAGAATAGCTGGTGATTTTGAGGATTTAAAAGCTATTTTAAAGGGTGAGTATTCTTATGAGGAGGTGATGAAAAAGGCAGAAGATTTGGTCGCTGAAATGGAAATTGTTTACGAACAATCTGCCCTACCTCACAAACCTGATTTTGAGCAAATTAATGAGTTGTGTATGGAATTGGTGGAAATGCAGAATTGGTAAATGAAAAGTTAGGAGTTAGGAGTTAGGAGT
>NZ_CAXTNP010000102.1:3900-24934 GCF_964245575.1 uncultured Nostoc sp.
AAAAGTTAGGAGTTAGGAGTTAGGAGTAGTGAGTTATGTACTTAGTCTTCAGTGAGGAATAAAAGTTGTGAGTTATGAAGCAGCTTTCCATTCAAAACTCCTAAGGATTTGTGTAAAAATAACCTGAACAATTTTTGTGTGAAAGCTAGATTGAGCAAGCTATTCCAAATAAATTTTGTACAACTTATTTTTACATGATGCCTAACTCCTAACTTTTAACTCCTAGCCCCTAACTTTTGACCTGTGCCGTTTTTTTGTGCAGTATCACTTTCTGGTAGTTCGACGCCAAAGACGCGGCTAAAAACTTTGGCGACTTTGTAGCCAGAATCAATCGATTCTAAGGGGTCTTTCCGCAGCCTGTGACGCAAGCATAGCGTAATTACGCGGTGGATATCATCAACTGTAACTTCAGTGCGTCCTTCATAAGCTGTTAAAGCTTTGGCGGCGCGGTTACTAACAATGTCACCCCGCAAACCATCTACATCCAGTTCAGAGCAGACTTCAGAAATTTTTACCCGTAGTTCATAGTCAATTTTTACTTCTGGCAAAAGCTGTTGAGCATTGACAATTTGCTCTTGCAGTGCTTCTTGCTGGGGTTGGTAATTTTCGAGAAATACTGGCGGATTTTGGTCAAAATCCGCCCGTTGTTCCACGATTTGCACCCGCAAGGCTGGTTCTTTTACAGTGTGGATTTCTGCGTGCATTCCAAAGCGATCGAGCAGTTGCGGGCGTAGTTCGCCTTCTTCCGGGTTTCCAGAACCCACAAGAACAAAACGCGCTGGGTGACGGATAGAAATACCTTCTCGTTCTACAGTGTTCCATCCACTCGCGGCGGAATCGAGTAGCACGTCTACAAGGTGGTCATCTAGTAAGTTGACTTCATCCACATAGAGAATGCCTCGGTTAGCCTTTGCCAGCAGTCCCGGTTCAAAAGCTTTGACACCTTCAGATAAAGCTTTCTCAATGTCGATTGTGCCACAAACTCGGTCTTCTGTAGCTCCTAGCGGCAGGTCTACCATTTGGACTTTTTTGTGAGCTACAGGAATTTGGGCCCCTTGTTCTAACAGTTGGCGGACTTCATCACTCATCAAGTCGGGGTCGCTAGGATCACTACTGAAGGGGTCATTGGCAACCACAGAAATTTCTGGCAGCAGATCCGCCAGCGCCCGGATAGTTGTGGATTTACCGGTGCCGCGATCGCCCATGATCATTACACCACCAATTTTGGGGTCAATCACGTTCAATAGGAGCGCCAGTTTCATTTCTTCCTGGCCCACAATTGCCGTAAAAGGAAATACCACGCGACGCGCACTTGCCGTGGATTGAGCAGTTGGACTCACTAAATTACCTTAACAATATTTTTCTTATTACAGTTCTTTATTGTGACACAGGTAGGGCGTGGGAGAAATCAATTCAAAATTCACTCATTCAAAATTCAAAATTGTACCCTTACAGGGAAGCAAGCTACGCGTAGCGTCTCGTAGACAAGAAAAAGACTGGGGGAGATGTAGCTTTAGCTTCGCGCAGTGTGGGAGTTCAGGAAGATGAAGTATAACCAATGCCCAATAGACATTGGGCACTAATCACTACTAATTGCGTCAAGCATCTTATAACTTTGCTAGGTCTGCTTTAGTTTTTCTGGTGCAAAAGTTCTATAAGCAGGGAACGAACAACTACCAACTCATCAATCCTAGTAAGCATAAATACTTGTAGATTATATAAATGGTTAGTAAATTCAATCATCAAAGCGAGCAATAGGGTGTGTAGGTGGCTAATGCATCATTCAAATCTATGAAATTACCTTTTCTTGTTCAAAGTTGGCGGCGTAGATGCACAGCAGCTTGTCGTCAGACATTGCTCAAGTATCTTTTTGCGATTCTCATTTTAATATCCTTTGTTACTGTATTACTGGTAGGCAACTTCATGCCTGCGATCACCGAAGGTGGGCGCTTCAGCGCCATCGCACAGCTACCGCGTCAGGAAATTCGCGGGGTTTGGATGACCACCAATGATTTTGACACTCTTAAGAGTCGCGCCAAAGTGCAGGATGCGGTGAGTGAACTACAACAGATGAACCTCAACACAATCTATCCTGTGGTGTGGAATTCTGGCTATGTGATGTATCCCAGTGCCCTAGCACAACGTGCAGGTATTCAACCTTTTGTCAACAAAGGTTCAGATGGGCATGATATTCTGGCAGACCTGATTACCCAAGCCCATCACAAAGGATTGCTAGTAATTCCCTGGTTTGAATTTGGTTTCATGGCTCCTCCAACGTCGGAATTGGCAATGAATTATCCTGATTGGTTCACACAAAAGCGAGATGGTAGCCAAACTTCGATTAGTGCGGCGGGTGAGGTTATGTGGCTTAATCCGTTCTTTCCGCAAGTGCAACAGTTCATCACCAACTTAGTGCTAGAAACTGTCACGCAATATGATGCCGATGGTATTCAGTTTGACGATCACATGAGTTTGCCTCACGAGTTTGGCTACGACCAATATACAGTTGCTTTGTACACCAAAGAAACCAATAATCCTCCACCAAATAATTCCCAAGATGCGGCATGGGTAAAGTGGCGGGCAGATAAAATTACGGCGTTCATGGTACAACTTAACCAAGTTGTAAAGCAGAGAAAACCTCAAGCGATTTTCTCTGTTTCTCCTAATTACTATAATTTGGCTTACAAGTTTCACCTGCAAGATTGGCTAAGTTGGATGCGGCAAAATATTGTGGACGAGTTAATTGTGCAAATTTATCGTCCGAATCTGCAAAGTTTTGTAGCTAATATTTCCCGTCCAGAAATTCAAGAAGCGCAACAAATAATTCCAACTGGAATTGGTATTATGACAGGGTTACGAAATAATCCAGTTCCTATGCAACAAATTAAGTCTCAGGTGCGGGCTGCCCAAGAACGCGGTTTAGGCGTAACCTTCTTTTATTATGAAACTCTTTGGAACGATGCTCTAGAACCTTTAAATGAGCGACAAGCTGGATTTGCAACTTTCTTTCCATCTCCCGCACTCCGCGCCAGAATTGAATAACTTTTCTGTTCCAGATGATGTTACTGGACTAGAAATTAAGGTTTTTACTAATGGTAGTGCGTAGCCGCTGTACGGCTTGTCGTCAGATATCGCCTGTTGTCCTGAAAGGCTCAGATTCCTAACTTCTCCAAAGAAGCCGGGAATCTTGTAGGACAAAGCCCAAAATAACTCTAATCGTACTTTCAAAAGGGCGATTGCCTGTAATAAGTATTTATTAATACATTCATTTTCTATATAAATATCCTGGTAATTAGTTAGACAGCGCTCTCGGTTTGGGAATACTGACAATTAGGGTAATGGATTGCTGCAATCCGTTGAGGTAGACCTAGTTCCAGCCACTCCCTTAAAGCACAGTCTTTCTAGGATTTTACTTATTATGCCAACCGTTCAAGTTGAATACGCAGGTCGGATCGAAGTTCAAAGGGGTGAGACTCCCAAAGAGCTATACTTTCACCAGAATGAAGCAATTAAAGCACTGAATGAAACCAATAAAGATGGCTTTGAAGGCTTGCTAGTTCTACCCACAGGCGGCGGGAAAACTTTGACAGCAATTCACTGGCTACTACGTAACTTCATTAACAACAAGAAAAAAGTTCTATGGATTGCTCATCGTCATGAACTACTTGACCAAGCATTTGAGACACTTCGACTTAGTGCCTATTCATCATTATTGAGTAATGTATCAGGATTTAGATACCGCATTATCTCAGGTCATCCTAAACATGGACGACCTGTACACATTGAACCCAGTGATGACATCATTATTGCCAGTAAAGATAGTCTAAACAGTGGGCTTGATTACTTGTTGACAAACTGGCTCGGTCACTTACAAGAAGTTCTTTTGGTAGTGGATGAAGCACATCATGCAACAGCTAAGACCTATCGTAAATTAATTAATGCTGTCAAAGATGATCTAAAGAAGCGAGGTCATGATAACGGCTTTCAAATGCTAGGGCTAACAGCTACTCCCTTCCGAACAGATGAGAGTGAAAAGAGTTTGCTAAAATTAGTTTTTCCCAAAGATATTATCTTTTCAGAACATCTAAGAAACTTAATTAATAGAGGAATACTTGCCGAACCTATTTTTGAAAATCTCAAAACTAAGATAGAGATAAATAAAAAATTAACAGCCAGGGAAATAAAAAATATTGAAGACTTTGATAAGCTGCCAAAAAATATTGCTGAGGATATTGCTAAATCTTATGAGCGTAACAAGATAATTGTTAGTCATTATATCAATAATCAGAAAAAGTATAAACCTCTTCTGATATTTGCAATCGATGTCATACATGCAATTGCCCTGAACAAACTGTTTACAGATAAAGGAATTAATTCTGATTATGTTGTATCTTCAGTTCAAGATTTAACTACAGGTATTACAGTTGCTGCAAAAGACAATAAAGAAAAAATACAAAAATTTAGAAATGGAGAGCTTGAGGTATTGATCAATGTAGAAATATTAACTGAGGGGACAGATTTACCTAACGTACAAACTGTTTTTCTCACAAGACCTACCGCGTCCACAATATTAATGACACAAATGATAGGGAGGGCTTTACGTGGGCAAAAAGCAGGCGGCACAGAAAAAGCCTATGTAGTCAGCTTTATTGATGACTGGGAAGACAAAATTAACTGGGTGAACCCAGAAAAGCTTCATTTTGAAGATGATGCAGAATTTATTGAGAAAGATATTCCATCAGGTAATAGAACTGCTCGGCTAATATCTATTGAGATGATTGAAGAGTTTACTCGCATCATGGATGAATCCATTAATACTACTGGGTTAGAAAAATTAGTATTTTTGAAAAGGATTCCTCTTGGAATTTATCGTTTTTCCATTCTTGAACCGTCTGAAGGATCTGAGCCTAAGCCTACCAACTATGATGTGTTGTTATATGATGACACAGAAGAGGCATACGACAACTTTGTACAAGATTTGAAAGTTATATTTCAAAGTATTGATTTACAAGACAGGGAAATCTTGACCCAAGTAGAACTTGATCTTCTTTTGAAAATTGCAAAGGAAATTTATTTTCCTGACTATCAAACTTTACTGGGCTATAGAGATGAAGATGTAAAAAATATCTTGCGTTTCTATGCTCACAAGGAACAAAAACCAGATTTTCTAGCCTTCAGCGAAAGAAGAAAATGCGATTTATCTATTGTAGCAAGACATATCTACGACAATTCATTAGGTGGTCAAGCAAAGTCTGACTATATCAATTCTCTCTGGAATGATGAAACGTCTTTTTGGCAAGTTTTATTTAGTAACAACAACCTATATTTCAGGAGACAGTTGGACATTGAAATTCTTAAAATTGAAGGTGTATACCCTAATGTTGTAGTATTAAGACCAACTGTAATCTTTGACAATGTACCAATAGAGAAGTTAACTCTATATGAAATCAAAGAGCGAGATATTCTTGAATACAGAAAAATTAAAAATGCTGTATTCGCCAAGCACACAGATGCAAAAGGGTTTATAACTTGTGCAATGAGTAAAGTTAAAACTCAGATGCGGAGAGATTTTCAAATTGATCACATTAAACCTATGTCTCAAGGTGGTTTAACTACCATAGATAATCTGCAATTACTGACACGTAAAGCCCATATAGAGAAAACCTGTAGAGAGAATATAAGACGATAGTATTTTACAGGATGTCTCAGAAGTATCAAATATTTGCCAACCTCCCCCTAAAAAATGGGTAATAAGAGTTTCAAAATCTCCCTTTTTAAGGGGGATCTGGCGGTATATCTAAGCGTTTGGTGTATATAAAAAATTTTTCAGACATTCTTTCTCTAAGCCTTGCTATGACTAAGAACAAGGCACTAAAAATTGTAGCTTGCGGCTTCTCTCCTAAAACTATGCTCTAAAATTTATGTAACCTAAATTCATTAAAGCCTTAACTTATGCTTCTTACCGAACTCATACCGCTGCTTAAAGAATTATCCCACACTGATAAACTCTTACTAATGCATTTCCTGGCAGCCGAATTAGTAAAGGAATCAAGTTTAGTTCCATTGGATGCTCAGGACAAAGTAGCAAGTCTTGGCTTATATGATTCTTTTGAAGCTGCTGCTGTTTTAGCGAAGGCACTAGCAGAAGAAAAAGCGGCAACACATGGTTGATAAAGTTAGATTTGCATTTACTGAGGTAAATCCAGAACTCGGTGCATTAAGTAGGCTGCCTTATCTACCGCTAATTCTAACTTATCAGAATCGTTGTGTAAGCGTATCAGGCTTACTAGATACTGGTTCTAGTGTCAACGTATTGCCCTACGAAATCGGATTAAGGCTGGGAGCAGTTTGGGAACGTCAAAGGCTCTCAGTTCCATTGGGTGGTAATTTGGCTAGGTTTGAGGCGAGAGCATTGGTGTTGATGGCAAATGTTGAGCAATTTCCGAGAGTAGAGCTAGCTTTTGCTTGGACAAGAAATAGAAACGCCCCATTGATTTTAGGACACATGAATTTCTTTTTAGCGTTTGATGTGTGCTTCTATCGTTCTGAATTAGTGTTTGAAATTAGCCCTAAAATAGCATGATGGAAATAGTGAAACCCAACATTATATTAGGTTAACGCTGGGTTTCACTGCATTCAACTAGCTTGATTAGGCGGTATTTCTTCAGGTGGTGCTTCTGCCGGGGGAGCGAGTACCGCATCCGGCGCAATGTCTTCTACGGGAATCGGTTGCTTCTCCTCAATTTCAAAATCTGCTTGTACTGCTTCCACCAATTCAGGAGATGGGGGATGTGGTGGAATCGCTTCCGGTACAGTCTCGGTTTTTGCTTCGGTGTCGGTAGTAACTGTCTCCTCTACTGGTTGTTCTGGTATGGCAGTAGTTTTATCGATAATCTCAATAACAGGTTTCTCTGCTAGTACAGAGGTAATGTCTTCAGGTTTGGGGGTTGTGGGTGTTTTTTTACTCCCAGTTTGTTGCACTTTATCTTTCACACCACTGAAGGTGCTACCAAGACCTTTTTGCAACTGGCCCAGCCGTTCCTGAAGGGAGAACTTATTTACCTGTTCCTGAATGCCAGTTTTCACCGTCTCAGGACTGGGTACTTGAGTTTGTTGTACCTGCGGCGTCAATTGCCGACGTAATGATAGAGTTTGCCAGCCAAACCAGACCAAAAGAGCCACACTAGCCACATGACCGAGCAACAAACCCCCAGTAATGCGTGGTGCAAACACCCATAAGACTAAGGCGTAGAACAGTCCTACACCACTCCAGATAAAATCATTCTTGCGGTGGATTTCTGGAAAAAAGAAAGCTGCTATGTAAATGGCTAAACTACCAAAACCGACCACCAAAGCTAGGACAAATGCCAGCATTATTTGGTTACTCCTTTGACTAGGGACTGGGGACTGGGGACTGGGGACTGGATATTAGGTATTAGGAAGAAAAACTAATTTAATGAATTATACCAAGTTGTCATAGATAGTATTATTTGGTTAAAAGCTAGTCCAGCAGAGCTTAGATACTAAACAATACTAACTTTGGCAACTTGTTATTAAATTTATTCCTAGTCCCTAGTCCCCAATCCCCAGTCCCCAATCCCTTAACTAACAATTTTGCAAGTCAATTGTTGATTTAGATACAATTTAAAATTAATTATCCGTGTTAGTTGTAGATTTTTGTCAGTTATATCAACTCTTAAGGTCTTCTTTAGGAGAGAAGGGAAAATCTCGGATTACCCTTAAGGTAAAAGGATCTGCAAGAGTTAGCCAAACATCTGGAATTTATGACACTACAAAGCTTTGGTGTGATTGGATTAGCCGTTATGGGTGAGAATATCGCTCTAAACGTGGAGCGTAATGGCTTCCCAATTGCAGTTTACAACCGCTCCCGAGAAAAAACGGATGCCTTTATGGCGCAACGTGCGCCAGGACGGAACGTCAAAGCCGCTTTTACTCTAGAAGAATTTGTCGCCGCATTGGAACGTCCCCGTAAAATTCTGATAATGGTGCAAGCTGGTAAGCCAGTAGATGCAGTGATTTCTCAACTCCGACCTTTGCTAGATGAAGGTGATATCATTATCGATGGTGGCAACTCTTGGTTTGAAGATACCGATCGCCGTACCAAGGAATTAGAACCTGCTGGATTTCGGTTTATCGGGATGGGTGTTAGCGGTGGTGAAGAAGGTGCGCTAAATGGCCCCTCACTGATGCCTGGAGGTACAGAAAGCTCCTACGAGTATCTATCACCAATTTTTAATAAAATTGCTGCCCAAGTTGACGATGGCCCTTGCGTAACCTATTGCGGCCCTGGTGGTGCTGGTCACTACGTCAAAATGGTACACAACGGCATTGAGTACGGCGATATGCAGCTGATTGCTGAAGCCTACGACTTGCTGAAAAATGTTGCTGGACTAGACCATAATCAGCTACACGAAGTTTTTACCGAGTGGAACACCACCGACGAACTCAATTCGTTTTTGATTGAAATTACGGCAAAGATTTTCCCCTACATTGACCCAGAAACAAATCTACCCTTAGTCGATTTGATTGTTGATGCCGCAGGGCAAAAGGGAACCGGACGCTGGACAGTGCAAACCGCAATGGATTTGGGAGTTGCTGTACCAACAATCATTGCAGCTGTGAACGCCCGGATCATGTCTTCCTTCAAAAAAGAGCGGGTAGAAGCATCCAAGATACTTACAGGCCCTTCTGGCAAGTATGAGGGAGATACCAAAGCCTTTATCAATATGGTGCGAGATGCCCTGTATTGCTCGAAAATCTGTTCTTACGCTCAGGGCATGGCACTGCTAGCTACAGCTTCAAAAACCTATAATTTTAACTTGAATTTAGGTGAAATGGCGCGGATTTGGAAGGGTGGCTGTATTATTCGTGCTGGATTTTTGAATAAGATTAAGAAGGCATTTAACGAAAATCCAGCGCCACCTAACCTACTATTAGCCCCAGAATTCAAGCAGACGATTCTCGACAGACAAACAGCTTGGCGCGAAGTGTTGGCAACAGCAGCAAAACTGGGAATTCCAGTGCCAGCATTCAGTGCGTCATTAGATTATTTTGACAGCTATCGACGCGATCGCTTGCCTCAAAACCTCACTCAAGCTCAACGCGACTACTTCGGGGCGCACACCTACGAGCGACTTGATAAGCCCGGAGCCTTCCACACCGAATGGACACCGATTTCTGAAGCATCAGTGCAAACTTCCACACCAAGAGAGCTGCAAGCTACAGAACCAACTACACCTACAAATTAGAGAGTTTTAGATTGTAAATTTGAAAGTGGCTCTGTAAGAGCCACTTTTTTTTGTCAGTTATTACTATTAATTGTTAATTATTCACTGTTAAGCTAATGCACATTTAACTTGCATATTTTTCATTTTATAAAATCAGTTAATACTACCCGTAATGGAGCAGCCATTGAGCAACATCCTGAGTCTATAAGTCTTTTTTCTATCTTATATTTAATTCAACCCACCTACTTACGCAGAATTAACCCAACGCTACCATTGTTGTAAAGACATAAAAGAACGCAGCGTTACATAAATGCTGAATTAAATAAATTCGAGTAAAAGCGTGCTGTTATGCCTGCTAAAGGTTTTCTAACTCAATCCCAAAAAGACAATTTACAAAAAGCCTTAAAAGAAAGCGATCACTGTGAGTTAACACAGAAAATATTGATGTTACTTTTGATGAATGACCTGTAGTCCAAATATCAATTTAGTAGAATTAGTCTGGCATTCTAAAGACATAATTTATCGCTCACAAATTATTTAAATTACTAAAGTAACTGAGAAATTTATTAGACAGACTCTTAAATTAAGAAGAATTAATTATTAAATGGCAGCGAAAATAAAAAATAAGGGTAACACTGTTATTGCAAGTTAAATGTGGAACAGCTTATCTTTGGCAACTTGGTATTAGTAGCCGAAAAGTTGTAATTTCAATTCGACCCAAACCGGATCTACATTCTTGTTTGTGCAGTTTGCCCATAAGCCCATTTGACCCGCAGAGCATCAATCAACGCGGCCAATGCCGGCGGCGTTTGGCGGCGGTTTGGATGATAAAGGTAGTAGCCGGGAGAGGTCGGGCACCACTCTGCCAAGACCTGGATCAGCCGACCCTCGGCAACATGATCGGCAATTTGATCCTCATAGAGATACCCAATCCCCTGTCCTGCCAACGCAGCAGCTAGAATCAGATCGCCGTCATTGAAGACGAGAGGCCCATCGACCCTAACTTGAAACGGCTGCCCATCTTCCTCAAACTCCCAAGAATAAAGACCTCCAGCTGTCACGAATCGATAGTTGATGCAGCGATGTCCGGCGAGGTCTTGCGGTGTGTTCGGTACGGGATGGTTAGCGAAATAGATTGGCGACCCGACGACTGCCGCTCGGATATCCGGGCCGACCCGCACGGCAATCATATCTTTGGCGACCTTCTCACCAAACCGGATACCGGCATCATAACGGTTCGCAACAATGTCGGTTAGACCGTCGTCTATCGTAATCTCGACGCGGATATCCGGATATGCATCGAGAAAACCGGGCAGCACGGGCGATAGCACAGAGGTGGCCGCGTGCTTAAACGTGGTAATGCGTACGGTTCCAGCAGGCTTGTCACGCAACTCACTTAGGGCTGTCAGCTCGGCGCTGATATCCTCGAAGGCAGGTCGTAAGATTTTTAACAGTCGTTCGCCAGCCTCGGTCGTCGAGACTCTCCGGGTAGTTCTTGCCAGTAATCGCAAGCCAAGACGGTCTTCGAGCGCCTTCATTGCGTGGCTCAAGGCAGATGGGGACATACCCAGCTTCGACGCGGCGCGCGTAAAGCTCATCTCATCAGCGACCACCACGAATGCGGCTAAGTCGTTCAGTTCGTCACGCTTCATTACTGCATGTATTTCATAAGTTTATTCCGATTATGCCATCTAGTCAAAGGATTGTATCCGATCTATATTTACTGCACATAGATTAAATCGCCCCTGGCTTACAAAGAGGAAGAAAAGCAAATGCCAAGCAATACCTCTCTCGAACAAAATCAATCGCTGCGGTGCTGTTATGGACTTGCTGCTTTAGGTCAAGGCGATCGCCTGGTTTCCTGGGCTTTTGATCGAAGGGAGTTACGACCCAACGATATTGCCGTGAAGATCCAGTTCTGCGGCGTCTGCCACAGCGATCTGCACGCAATTCGGGGGAAGAGCCGCTTTCCTTTAGTTCCGGGTCACGAGATGGTTGGCGAGGTAACAGCAATCGGTGCAGATGTAACGAAATTCCAAATCGGCGACGCTGTGGTGGTGGGCACGATCGTCGATTCCTGCCGCCAATGTCCACCGTGCAAAAGCCATTTAGAGCAATATTGCCGCGAAGGTGTGACGAACACCTACGATGGCATCGACAGGCACGACGGCAGCATCACACGCGGGGGCTACTCGAACGAATATGTTGTCGATACCCATTTTGCCTATCACATCCCATCAGGTCTCGATCCGGCAAGCGTAGCACCCCTGCTCTGCGCGGGGGTGACAACCTGGTCGCCGCTTCGCCACTGGGACGTGGGACCTGGCAAGACGGTTGGTATTGTGGGGCTGGGCGGTCTCGGTCACATGGCAGTGAAATTTGCTCACGCGTTGGGCGCTCATGTCGTCCTATTCAGCACGTCTGCGGGAAAGCTTGCCGATGCGAAGGCATTGGGAGCTGACGAGGCGATCGTGTCAACCGACGAGGCACAAATGGCAGATCAAGCATTCCGCTTCGATTTCATCCTTGATACGGTTTCATCCCGCCATCCGCTCAACTCGTATCTGCGATCGCTCAAGCTTGATGGCACGCTCTGCTGTCTTGGCATTTCCGCAGATATGGATTTCAGTCCCGTCTTGCTGACGATGGGACGGCGGCGGCTGGCGAGTTCAGGGGTGGGGGGTACGCGTGAAACGCAGGAGATGCTAGATTTCTGTAGCCAGCATAATATATCAGCCGATGTCGAAATTATCTCGGCTGCGGATATCGACGACGGTTTTGAACGGCTTGAGCGGGGAGAGGTGCGCTATCGTCTGGTGATCGATATGTCCACGCTCGAAGCACCAGCCAAGGTCACTGCCTGATCTTTCCAAGCGGCGAAGTCTGAAGCCATATCAAAGAACTCCAGCATTCAGAGGTGAATCGACCAAGTTCGCGCCGAGAAAAACTACTTAAACAGGAGATTAACATGCGACGTTGGATTTTGAAGGCTGGAACTACCGATCTTGAGGGACTGGTTCTTGAGGATACACCAATGCCGGAGCCTGGCCCGGGGGAAGTGCGAATCCGCATTCATGCAGTGTCACTCAATTATCGTGACCAGCTTGTGCTGAAGGGGCTAAACGGTAGGCTGCCTGACAGGGATCTCGTGCCAGTTTCGGACGGAGCGGGTGAAATTGATGCGATCGGTTCTGGCGTCGATACATGGGCTGTCGGCGATCGGGTCACGGGGTTGTACTTTGCATGGCTCGGAGGGACGCCCAAAGCGGAGTTAGGTTTCGGTCTAGGTTCGCTTGATGAAAATGGGATGTTGGCTGAATATGTCGTTCTGCCCGTTGATCGCGTCGTGCGTGCGCCAGCCAGCTTGGACTACGCCGAAGCGGCAACCCTGCCCTGTGCCGCGCTTACAGCTTGGAACGCCCTTTATGGCGACCATCCGATTGGATCGGATAGCAAAGTTCTGGTTTTGGGTAGCGGTGGTGTATCACTCTTTGCCATGCTCCTAGCACGTGCGGCAGGCGCTCAGGTGATCGCCACGTCGAGCCAGGATGCCAAGCTGAAGCGATTGGTCGCCCTTGGTGCCAGCGATGGCGTCAACTACCGTGACACTCCAAATTGGGGAAAAGCGGTGTTCGAGCGGACAGGCGGCGTTAACAAGGTAGTCAACACCGCCGGCACAGGGACGCTGAACCAGTCGCTGGCAGCCCTCAGCTATGGCGGCGAAGTAGCCCTGATCGGATTAATGACGTTCGACGATGGGCCACTGGAATATGGAGCGCTGATGGGTAAGGGTGCCACCGTCCGCGGCATCTCTGTCGGCAATGCAAAAATGTATGAAGCTTTGGTGCAGGCGATCGACACGCACCAGGTTCGACCGCCTATTGATCGCAGGTTCCGCTTCGAGAACGCCAAGGACGCTTATCAAGCTCTGTCGTCGCAGGAACTCTTCGGCAAGGTCGCGATCGATCTGTCGGATCGCAAAAGCCGCATTTGATCGCCACCGGGGTTGCACAGATACCCACTAGCACTTGAGAGAACGCAATGCAATTACCCAAACTCACGAAACCTCGTCTGTTGGATGCTGCTGCTCACCACCGGCGCGATCGGCTCGGCGTAGCCGTTGGCCAGGAGCGCCAGTCCGCCACACCGTTCGACTTCAAACAGGTGGCTTGATCGATTTCTGGCGGATCGCTTCGATCCCAAACGATCAAGCTGGTGAAGACGAGCTATTCCGATATAAAGATTGCACAAACGAAGTCAGCCGCGTGCTGTCCTTCCCACTACCTTAATATTAAGAGTTATTATTACCAAGATATTTAGCTTTTAATTCTTCTAATTCTTCATCTATTTTGCTTTTACTAGGAGGCTGAGATGTGGGGTTTGGTGATTGTATTTTATTTGGTTGAGGTTTGCTGTTACCCAAAAATTGGGTTTTCATTTCTTCTAACTCTTTCTCAAGTTGACTAGGAGATTTCGATACAAAAGTGGATGCAGAATTGAGTGGTGATTGAGGGATAGGTTTTTGTGCGATCGCTGGTGTGACTGCTACTTGCGACCGTTGATTTAAGTCTTTGAGAACTTCCTCTACTGTTTGATAACGCCGAATTGGAATACTTTCTAGCATATTGTTGAGAATACGACTCAACTGATTAGTGACGGGAGTTTGTAAGTATTGCTGCCAAACCCATGTATCGTTGTTGGTATCGTAAGAATCGAAGGGCGATCGCCCAGTTAATAAATTAATACAAGTAGCACCCAAACTATAAATATCGCTGGCAAAAACAGCCCTACCTCTCATTTGTTCAGGCGCAACATATTCTGGACTGCCAATACTAGTACCAGTTTTATTTAAGGCAGCGCCAGTAGCAGATTTAGCAGCACCAAAATCTACTAATACTAGTTTGCCTTGAGCATTGCTCTCACGAATAATATTTTCTGGCTTGATATCGCGGTGAATTACGTGTCTAGTATGACAAAATTGCAAAACTGACAATAAATCGTTTAATAGTTGCCAGATTTGCGTTTCACTAAAAGCACCTCTATGTGCCAATTCCTGGGCTAAGTTTTGCCCGTCAATAAATTCTTGTACAAGATACTGCCGAGCTTCTTGGGTAAAATATGCCAGTAGTTCGGGAATTTGGGGATGTTTGCCCAATTCATCTAACTGCACCGCTTCTTGGTTAAATAACTCTACGGCTTTGGCCAGAGTGTTAGTGCCTTGGGATTGAGGATAAAATTGCTTAATTACACAGCGTGGTTTTGAGGGTTTATCCTCATCCACAGCTAAGAAGGTTTTGCCAAAACCACCTTGTCCGATTGGTTTGATAGCACGGTAACGTTCTTTGAGGAGTAACTTGGTACCGCAAGTCCGGCAAAACTTGACATCATCAGGATTTTCCGGCTTGGGACAATGGGGATTAAGGCAGTAGCTCATATAGGCGATCGCTCTTATATCTCTTTATTTTCTCCTGTCCCAGGCAAAAGCGGGTTTAGATTTGCTAATTATCCAGTATTAAGCTAGTGAAAGCTAATTAGACAAGTCATCACCCATAGCACTGCTAATTACCCCATACCTTCCATAACTGGATGAAAGTAGAAGGCGAATCCCAACACTGTATAAGCAGCTAATAATAAAGTGCCTTCCAGCCAATTAGACCTACCATCGGAACTAATACTGTTTGCAATCAACACTGACACAACTACAGCGACTAATTCAAAGGGTTTGAAATCTAAATCCATTGGTTGACCCAATACCCGCCCTGCTATTACCAACACGGGCGCGACAAATAAAGCAATCTGCATACTCGATCCCACAGCTACCGACAGGGAAAGATCCATCTTATCTTTCATCGCCACGGTGACTGCTGTGGCGTGTTCAGCCGCATTACCGACGATGGGAACCAAAATTACCCCTGTAAACAGCGCCGTCAAACCTAGCTGAGATGTAGCCACTTCCAGAGAATCGACCAACATTTCTGATTCAATTGCCACTAGCAAGGTACATACTAGCAGCACGCCAACCCATAAAGCCATATTTGGTTTAGCATGAGATATTTCCTCAACTTCGGATTCTGCCTCCGCTACACCCACATCATAAAGATAAGAGTGAGTTTTCATCGAAAATAGTAGCGTTAGGGCATAAACCAAGATTAATACTACGGCAACAGCAATAGAAAGATTTTGCAGTGTTTGTTGGTTAATTCCTTGAGAGGTATAGTTCATTGCCGTTGGCATCAAAATCGCAATCACCGCTAAATTCATCGAAGCAGCATTTACCCGCGCCACAATTGGCTGAAATGTCTGTTCTTTGTAGCGCAGTCCTCCCAAAAGCATGGAAAAACCCATTACCAGCAGTAAGTTGCTAATAATCGATCCCGTGATACTAGCTTTGACTATATCTATTAACCCAGCATTCAGTGCCACTAAGGCGATGATTAATTCTGTAGCATTGCCAAAGGTGGCGTTTAACAAGCCCCCTAGCGATGGCCCAACTACGACAGCAATTTCTTCTGTGGCTGTACCCATCCAAGCTGCTAAGGGCAAAATTGCTAATCCAGCTGTAATGAAAACTATTAATTCTCCCCATTCCAGAAAGTGGGCTGCTACAGAAACCGGGATAAACAGTAGTAAAGCGAAAAGAATAATGTTTTTGGTTGACATTTGTTGTTTTGGGTTGAGGGTATCATTCACAGCGAGCAATCCTAAATTTTAAATTTGGAGTATTGAATCAACAATCTTTTTCACTCAACACTCCGACATAATACTCTCAACCGTCTGTAGAGCAATTCAGAAATTTTACTGTTTTCAGTTCACTACTGTGTATGTGAAATTAGATTGCGATATAATGAGTTATTGTAATCTTTTGTTGCAAAACTATGAATTTGAGCCAAAATATTACACTAAAAATGGGGTTTAATATATTAAAAGACAATTAAATTTTGATTGGCGCCCAATAAGACAAAACCCCTAACTCAGGCCTTGTTCAATGGCTAATTACTTTAAGCCTTCAGGGAAAGGGCTGTGCGATAACGCAGATTTGCCACTACAATAAAACAGCTTTGTCAAAATTTGGTTGAATTCCATAGTTGTCGTTTATACCGGATTTTGTGTTCAAACTATTGGATAAAGGTTTACGCACAATCTTTTCGGTGCAACTGCAAGTTTTTTGTTTTGGATAAATATACATGACTTCTGCTGCTGAAATGCCAGCTAGCTCTGGCTCAACGTTAACATTACATTCAGATCCCAATAACACCAAAGAAATCGATCCCCTGAGAAAGGCTAATGGTGTTTATGTGACGGTGCATGGTCATTTTTACCAGCCACCAAGGGAAAACCCTTATCTGGACGCAATTGAACGCCAACCGAGCGCTGCACCTTTCCATGACTGGAATGAGCGGATTCATTGGGAATGCTATCGCCCGAATGCCTTTGCCAGAGTCTTAAATGACCAAGGCGAAGTGGTGGGGATCGTCAACAATTATGAGTATTTTAGTTTTAATATTGGGGCAACGCTGATGTCGTGGCTAGAACGCTACGATGTGGAGGTTTATCAGCGAATTTTAGAGGCGGATGCCAAGAGTAGCGATCGCTTGCATGGTCACGGTAATGCGATCGCGCAAGTATACAATCACATCATCATGCCTCTGGCGAACGAACGCGACAAATATACCCAAATTCGCTGGGGTAAAGAAGACTTCCGCTCCCGCTTTGGACGCGATCCCGAAGGGATGTGGCTAGCAGAAACTGCTGTAGACTACGCCACCCTAGAAGCTCTTGTTGCTGAGGGTATCCGCTTCATTGTCCTTGCACCGTCTCAAGCACTGCGTTGTCGTCCCCTCCCCACTCCAGATCATCCCCATCCTGAATGGATCGAAGTCGGCGGTAGTCAGATTGATTCTACCCGTCCCTACCGTTGTTATTTGAAGCCCACACTCTTACCTTCATCTTCACCTCTGAGTGCGATCAAAGAAGGGAGTAGGGATAGTAACCACTCCCCACTCCCTAGTACAGACGCGATTAATCGCGTCTCCCCCCCCTACATTGATATCTTCTTCTACGATGGCCCGATATCGCGGGACATGGGTTTTAGTGATGTAGTTTATAATTCCAGTCACTTTGCCGGACGTATCGGTTCGGCGGTGCGTGGGGATCATCGTCTGGCACAGTTGATTTCTGTAGCGACAGATGGGGAAACCTTCGGACACCACAAAAAGGGAACTGAGAAAACTTTAGCCTACGCCTTTACTAAAGAGTTTCCTCAACAGGGTTGGACGGTGACGAACTTCGCTCACTACCTCAGCTTAAATTCTCCGAGTTGGGAAGTGGAATTGAAGTCAGTCACAGCCTGGAGTTGCGCCCACGGTGTCGGCAGATGGGAGGATGACTGTGGTTGCGGTGGAGAAGGCTCAGTTTGGCATCAGAAATGGCGTCGTCCCTTGCGGGATTCCCTAAATTGGCTGCGGGATCAGCTAACTGAGGTGTATGCAGAACATGGTAGACAGTTATTTCGTGATCCCTGGCTAGCACGAGATGAATATATCCAAGTATTGCGCGATCGCTCTGCTACCAATGTCAACCGTTTCCTCGCCCGTCATCAAACCCACAAACTAACGGCAGCCGAACAAGTAGACGCTTTGCGCTTGTTAGAAATGCAGCGTCACGCTTTGTTGATGTTCACTAGTTGCGGTTGGTTTTTTGAAGAAATTTCCCGTCCAGAGGGGACACAAATTCTGCGCTACGCCGCTCGTGCTTTGGAATTGGCAGGGGAAGTGGCTGGTGTGCAGTTGGAAAAAGGCTTTGTCAAACGTCTGGGTTTAGCCCCCAGTAATGTGGATCAGTTCAAACACGGTGCGGAAATTTATCGCCAACTAGTGCTAACTGCTCAACTTGGCTTTAAACAAGTTACAGCCCATTACGCCATTACTTCCCTGTTTCGTAATCAGAAACTAGTAGAGACGCGCAATTCTCTGCCGAGAAAAGATGCTGTGGACAAACAGTCTCAGCGTTACCACAAAAAGGTTTATTGCTATGCTGCCAATGAGTTAGATTACCAATTGCAACGCATGGGATCGCTAACTCTGGCTGTCGGAAATTTAAAGCTGGTATCAGAGATTACTTGGGAAAGTGAGCATTTGGTATTTGCAGTTCTGCATTTGGGAGGCTGGGATTTCCACTGCTGCATTCAACAATTTACCGGGCGGCGTAACTACAGCCAATTAAAAGAAAAGCTGTTTGGGGCACTGCAACAAGCTAGTGCGGCTCATACTATTTTGGTGATGACACAGCTATTTGGAGAAGAAGCTTTCAGCTTGCAAAATCTATTTGCTGAAGAACGCCACCGAATTATGGGGCTACTTAGTCAGGAAACACTGACACGTTTAGGACAATTGTATACCCAAGCCTACCGTGATAATTATGGTGTGCTGATGGCGTTTCATCGAGATGAAATTGCAGTACCGCAAGAATTGCAGGTTGCAGCAGATATTGCTTTAGGGCATCGCTGTTTGATGACATTACGATCGCTTGAGCAAGATATCGCTGATCCCCAAAAGAGTTGGAGTCACATCTTAGAATTGGAGGCGATCGCTACTGAAGCAAAACATCTGCGTTGTCGGCTGAATATTCCCGACGGTAAGCAGATGTTAGAACAGTTAATTGCGCGATCGCTCTGGCAATTGTTGCACGATGCCAATGGTAGTTTTAATGCAGATATCCAACTGTTGGAACGATTGATTGATGTCGGGGATCAACTAAATATTGATGTTTCCCTACAGCGATCGCAGGAACTATACTTTAGTTGTCTGCACAGTCAGATAGCGCCGGTGTGTATCACTAGCTTTGGTAATGAAGCAGATAATCAGTGTCTTCAGTTGCTCAAGTTGGGCAAAAAGTTAGCCGTTGATGTCAGCATGATCTCAAGTCAGTTGGGATAGATGTAGTAGGGTAGCACAGCTGTGCTACCCTACCGTGTGGTCTATTTATGAAAATTGCTGTAATTCAGTTGGGGTAAAAATATCACACACAGAGAAGGGGAAAATTTTCCCCTTTTTTTTTAATATCCTTTACTTAATCTGAGAGCGATGTCTAATGACAAGCCGCTTTGCGTCTACGCAATGGTAGGGATAAAGCCACTCACACTTGAAGAGTCCGTGGGTATGTTTCTCAAAAAAGGTTCCTGCATGGCGTCCAGGTGATATATCGATCCCAGCTTTCGTTTTAATCTCATATAGCCAGGGAAAGGCTACTACTAAAATAGCTATGACAGCAAAGAGGTAGAGAATCGTAGTTCTAATATTGAGAAATCTTAGGGAATTGCTATTGTGATTTTGAGGCATAGATAATCAGAAACTAATAGCTCATCCGATCCTAACCTAAAGCTGAAAATATCGCCGGAAGCGGGGATCAATGTTGCCTGTTTTCTGCTGGTTGCAGTTAAGACACAGGGTTTGTAAATTGCTGATATCATTTTGACCGCCACGGGCGAGGGGAATAATATGGTCAATGCTGAGGTTAGTTTCTCCAGTAGTTTTACCGCAGCTTTGGCATTGGTATTTGTCACGTTGAAAAATATATTTCTTTACTTCCGGCGGGATAGAAATGCGGGGAGTTTTGCTCATTTTCTCTCTAGTTGCTAATAAATCCTTCCAAGCTCGGTACATCTACCCAACTTGCTTTTGTATGAGATTCATGAGATAAATCCATCAACAACTGAGAATAAATTCCTTCTCGCAGCGATGGTATAATTTCCTGATTGCGGTCAATTCCTTGCACCCATTGGTCTACTACGCGGATAAATGCTGAAATGCGCCCATCAGCATAATTTTTCGGAAATATTAACCGATTCGGTATTTCTATTTCCGTTAGGGGTTTACCTGGGCGGGAACCCCAAACACGAAAACCATGTATATAATCTTTTTGATTTTCACTACCCACAATTAATGTACCGCGATCGCCATATACTTCTACCCAATGAGTTCTTGGTGCATGAACTACCGCACTGATAGAAAGTTGGCAAGGTATACCATCTGCTAATTCCAGTGTTAATATACAGTTGTCATCTGTATCCACTGGCTTAGATTCCCCACTAACAGGGTCAACTCGTGTAGGAATAGCAGTAGTTAAATGGGCGTTTAATCTACGCACAGGGCCGAATAACCAGTGAATGTAATCGAAGGTGTGGGAACCCAAAGATCCCAATGCACCGCCTCCTTTCTTCTTGTCAGAATACCAATTCCAAGGGCGTGAAGTATCAGCACGAGAAGAACCCAACCAATCAATTTTAATTAGGCGCAACTTACCCACATAATCTTCTGACAATAATTCAGCAAACAACTGCCATCCTGGTACAAAGCGAAATTCAAAATCTACAGTCGCAATAACACCTTTTGCTTTAGCTAACTGATAAAGTTCTTTAGCCTCAACTGCATTTAAAGTTGTCGGTTTTTCCAATAATAAATGTTTCCCAGCTTGCAATACAGTTTTTGCCATTTCATAGTGCAAAAATGGCGGCGTAGAGATGCTAACTGCTTGCACTTCTGGTAATGCCACAATATCTGTAAGTGAGTCGGAGGCGTGGGGAATATTATGAGATTCTGCTATGGCTTTAGCTTTATTTATATCTCGATGATAAACAGCAACTACCTCAGTTTGAGGATGTGCTTGGAATCCAGGGATGTGGACTTTTTGACCAAATCCAGTGCCTGCGATCGCAATCCCAATCATATCATTATATACTCCTCTAATTAGACATTTTAATTAATAATATCATTTCATGTCTCATATCT
>NZ_CAXTNP010000103.1:0-24934 GCF_964245575.1 uncultured Nostoc sp.
CGCCACCGCCACTTAATCGTAAGCGATCGCCAAAACGAATAACCCTCGAACTTAACTTTCCCAGGCAACAACAAGGACTATACTTGTTTTTCTTGCCTCCCTATTGTTCCGAGATGAATTTAATTGAGTCTAAGTGACATCAACTGAAAACTCATCAAATTGCTGGGCAAATGTTTGATAATAACTATGATTTAGCGATCGCAATTATTGATGGCATCTCAGCTAGAAGCCTCAAGGGTGAATATGCCCTTGAGCGTTTTATATTTAATTCCGCCTAGCTACTTAACGTAAATAGATTGTTTCAGATTTTTCTTAATTATCCTGCGATCGTAAATAGACCATGCTGTAGGGGTACAGCAATGCTTATTGGTGTCAAATTAATGTAAAAGCTATGTCCCATAAGGAACTCAAGTTTCTTACGGGACATAGCAAAAGTCATCTCTTGATGACTAAAATATACCAGAAAATCTTTAGTCTACTTCAGTAGACTAAAGCTTGTAGCGAATGGCACGCTTGTAAAGCCTAAAGGCTTGTGTCGCTTCGTTCCCAGCCTCAAGATTGGGAATATATGACCAGAGGCAGAGCCTCGCAGGATGGCTTAAGAGCCTTGAGGCTTTTAAGCAGTCAGGGCAAGGGCTTCCCCAAGCTTTTAGCTTCCTTCCCCCTGCCTTTTCCTTGAAATTCAACGGAAATTAAACCAGTGTAGTGTTGAAATTAACGAGAGCAATGATGGCACAAACCACGAAAATCATGTTCGCCTCCATTATTTTGTGGTTATAGTTTGAAAACACGCCCTAATCCTAATCATTTCAAATCACTATACTGCCATTATTAACTGCCTGAGCCAAAGCTGAAGGAAAAGAATTTTGAGACTGAGGGTCAAATATGCTGCCAAGACTAGAAACAATCTGTCCATAGTTGAATGCACTGCTACTACTACTGATTGCCTGAGCAGAGTTAGTGCTAATCCCTTGAGTCAAGTTAAGATTGATCCCCTCAGCAGGGTTAATTAGGTTATCGCCTTGAGGCAGCCTTTCCTTAGTTACTAAATCATTAGTGATATCAATGGTGGGAATTGATTCAGGATCGGCAATACTAATGACATCATTTGAACTGCCGATAAATTTTTGCAGTTTTCCTTTGTTGACGTCAAGTTGAGCCAACCAACCGTCCAGAGCTGAGGTATTAACGCCACCACTGTTCCCTAATAACCCATCAGTAGCTCCAGTAACGAAAAGATTACCCTTTGCGTCAGTAGTAACACCTATGGGGTAGTCAAGATTCTTTTTGCTTCCAAATTGTTGAATCCACTTGTTGTTGCCATCAGTATCGAACCTCGCCACCCAGGCATTATAAGATTCATCTTTTTGGCCTTTTCCTAACTTCCCGTTAGATTCTCCAATGATAAAGATGTTGTCTTTGTCATCGATCTGCATGTCCGATAGGTACATACCATCATCATCTGGAGAACCAAACTGTTTGGCCCACACTTGAGATCCATCTGGGGTAAGTTTGCTAATCCAAATATCGCGACCCCCGATTCCCTTTTTTCCTACCTTTGTGCCAATATCCCCTGTAGTCCATCCTGTAACGTAAACATTGCCTTTGCTGTCAGTGTCAACACCCCAAGCAAAATCAAGTCCCTGATTTGTACTTCCAAGCTGTTGAACCCACTGTACCTGCCCTGCGGTGTTCACCTTTGACACCCAGGCATCATACTTCAAAAGTTGTCGCGATGGGTCTGACTCTCTAACTAAGCCCTGAGTCCAGCCTACAGCATAGCTGTTGCCATCCTTATCAACGGCAAGGTCGTAACATTCGTCAAAAAATGGAGTTATGTCAAAAGGGAAGGTTGCTGAAGGATCCTTGATCAGGGTAAGCCACTGCTGGTTGCCATTGGTGTCAAACTTAGACACCCAGGAATTATCCTGAACGGCAAAATTGAAAATGTCTGTTCTTTGATTGTTGTTAATTTCTATTCCTGATAAGTAGACATTCCCTGCTGGATCTAGATCAAGTGCAAAGGCTCCACTACTAAAACCACCAGCAGTAAACTGCTTACCCCACACCTGATTGCCATTGGTATCATATTTAGCCACCCAAACATCAGTTTCTGTTTGCTTGGTTCCAAACAAGTTACCCGACGTGCCACCTGCCATGTAAGAGTTACCATCTTTGTCTGTAACCATCGCAAAGTTCGACTCATCACTAGAGGTGCCAAACTGCCTACCCCAAACCTGGTTGCCATTGCTGTCATATTTCGCTAGCCAAGCATCTGTAAAACCTTGATTGGTTCCAAACAATGACCCAGTGGTAGTTCCTGATATATAAACATTGCCAACAGAATCTGTTCCCGTAGCAAGACTGAGATCGTTTCCGGTAGTCCCTAATTGCTGAATCTTCTTGTTTTCTGTTGGTTTTTTTGGTGGTTTGTCACCGACAAACCGGAAATTATTTGACTTCAAATCTAAATTGACATCAGGCTTTTCAACCACAAAAGTTACAAGGTCAGGTGCTCCCTGTTGCAGTGAAAAGATAGCTTCTCCAGAAATAGGTCGTGCAACTCCTGGAACCTGTAATCCATTAATTTTTACGATTCGATAGTCTTTTGGTTTACCATTTAGCTGGATGACATCATTAGCTGGGCCGAAATCATAAATGACAGCATATTCGTTCAAACCAAGGAAGTCTGTAGTTAGTAGGGTAGCTGGGTTAGAGGTAGTATAGTAGGGCTGAGTTGTATCACCAAGAACAAATCTGTCTGCCCCTACAGATGGGATATTTCTATCTAGGATAAGAAAGGGATCACCACCTTGTTGAGCATTCTGAATATTCAGAATAATCTCATACTCTTCAGGAGAGTTGTCAAATAGATCGCCGAACAAATAATCTACATTTGTTGCTTGAGTGGCGCTTGCAATCGGATTGTCAGGATAAATGGTATCGTTTCCGGCACGACCGAAAAGGGCTTCAGAATCATTTGTACCCCCTCCGAGAACTATATCGCTGGCAGGTGTCAATAATGAGATTGCTAATTTTTCATCAGCCATTTTGTTTAAATCCCTTATTTCAGAAACAATTTAGATTTTTTCGAGACTCAGTTTCGGAGTTGTGACTAATTTCCGTTAACTGATGTTGATGCTTTGGTGGTTATATTTGGATATCTCCAAAGAATACTATCCAATAGTTAGGCCAAATAGTAAAGGATTTATTTTTGCAAGAGCGTCCTAGACATCGCTTTCACCGTTGGAAAATTAATCAAACAATAAATCCTAATTTTTAGCGTCGTTACATAAAACATCTATTTTGTAAAGTCTAATTTAGATCCGCTTACCTTGCTTCTTCTATTTAATATAAAAAGGAGAATTTTTAGCGTTGTTACATAAAACATCTTTTTTGTAAAGTCTAATTTAGATACGTTTACCCTGCTTTTTGTGTTTAATATAAACAGGAGAATTGTTAGTGATTTGGTTAAAAGTTGGCTGAACAAACACCAAAATCAAAAATGCTCCACCGACAAGGGCAATACTAGCTAGAAGCACAGTTGCATGTAGACCCGACACAAATGCATTGCTAATCGCCTGATGCATAGCTTGGGTAGAAATGTTGGCTGGCAGGTGACTGGGGACTTGAAATCCACCACGCAAAACATCAAGCATGAGGCGATCTTGGAGGTTTGAGGGTAGACCCCAAGCAAAGAGCGATCGCGCCAAATCTGAAGCTAGCTGTTGCGTGAGAATTGTTCCTTGGATAGCAACTCCTAAGATATTCCCAAGACGATTACTAGTGTTGATTACTGCTGAGGCAATTCCCACTTTCGTCGAGGGTACAGAACTCAGACCTACTGCTGCTAAAGGCGCGAGTGTCAAACCGCTACCGAACCCTGAAAGAATCAGGCTCCATAAAATAGTTCCATACTCTGTATCGGCATTGATTCGGATCAATGAAAACGTAGCTATGCTTGCTAGAATCAGTCCTGTCGCGATCGTAAAGCGCCACCCTAAGCGAGCAGCAAACCACCCAGAACATATAGATGCAATTACAAAAGCTCCATTCATCGGCAGGAAGCGCAAGCCCGCCGCCCCCGCCGAGTATCCTTGTACTTGCTGGAAGAACAGGCTGAAGATAAAAAGCAAGCTGACAACAGTGAAGAATACTAAAATTTCAACGACATTGACTACAGCAAACGTTGAATTGTGAAACAAGGTTAATGGTAGCATTGGGTGGCTACTGCGGGACTCAACAAATAAAAATGCCAGAAAGCTAAGTCCAGCAACTATCAGCAGCAAGACAATCAACGGCGATCGCCACAGCCCAGCATTCCCTTGGGTAAGTGCATAGGTAAGTGAAGCCAGAAAGATTACACTGAGCAGTAAACCAGGCAGATCAAGACGTTGTTTGTTGGGATCTTTACTTTCCTTAACAACACGCGAAGTCACCTGAAAAGCGATCGCCCCCAGTGGTAAGTTGAGAAAGAAGACGCTCTGCCATCCTAGAGTATCCACTAGCAGTCCGCCTAGTACTGGGCCAGCAACTAGGGCAAGTCCTGATACCGCAGCCCAAATACCAAGAGCTTTAGCTTTTTCCTTCGGTTCAGGAAACGTATCAGCAATGATCGAGAGAGAACCAGTCACTAAGGCAGCAGCTCCAAACCCTTGAAGAGTTCGCCCAGTAATCAAGATACTCAAACTTGGAGCCAGACCGCAAATTAAAGAAGCGATCGTGAAGATGACTAGCCCTGTAAGGAAAACTCGCTTACGTCCATAAATGTCTCCTAATGTTCCGCTTGGCAGCATTATACTAGCCGCAGACAAAGTGTAAGCGTTGAGAATCCACTGTAATCCCGACACGCCAGAGTTTAGACTTATCTGAATCTGGGGAAGCGCCACATTCATCACAGTGTCATCAAGATTGGCCATGAACAGAGCGAAACACATTGCCGCCAGCGTAACTGCTTTAATACGATCTTGATTCATCGCTTTCACTACCTCTGCTGGAGTGGTTCTGCCACTGTTGTTTTATTAGTAGCGAGAATCTTCTGTAAGATATCGGGAATTTCAAACACGGCTCTATTGTTCACAGCAGCGACATTTTCACGGTAGCGGGCAAAATTTTCTGGCTGAAGAAACTGCTCAACGGCTCGATCAATATCCCGAAAACTGCGGATAACCAGACCTACTTGCTGCTGTTGAATCCACTCAGTGTTATATTGTTCCTGTGGCACTGTCGCAGCACTCCGTTCTACAATCACTGGTAGCTTCATTACTAACGCTTCGCTGATGCTACCAGGGCCTGGTTTACCAATTAGAAAATCACAAAGATGCATATAGTGAGGAATATCTTTGGTAAAGGTGGTGACAAACCTTTTTTGAAGACCTTGGCTCTTACGTAAAGCTAAAGCTAGTTCTTCATTGCGTCCGCAGATAAAGATGAGTTGTAGCTTTTGTTGAAAACGCTCCAGACGCTTGGCAATTTCTAACATGACTTTGGAGCCATTACCCCCGAATAACACAAGTCCAGTCAGACAGTCTGGATCTAAACCCAACCGTTGCCTTTCCTGGGCGCGATCGCTCACAATCGGTTCATAAAAGCGAGGGTTAATTACTAGTCCGGAAGTTTTGACGATTAGCTCCTCCTTGACTCCCAAAGAACGAGCTTGCTTTACTGCTTTTTCAGTGCCACAGACTATATAACTTCCTGTTTCCGGTTCTATCCAATAAGCGGACGGAAAATCAGCAAAATCTGTGATAATTGTCAACAAAGGTATATCTGGTTTTACTCTCTGTAAACTTTCCCATATCATTTTATTAAACAACGGCACTACAGAAACTACCATATCTGGCTGTTGTTCGCGCCAGTGTTCTTCAAATATCCTCACACCAGCATCGTGATTTAGTTTGATCAGTAATTTATTAAAGGGCATCATCAGATGATGAATCCATGTCCAGCCGCTTTGCATGATTTGGTTGAGAACTTGATCTCCACTAGTTCCGAATAACCTATATATATCTAATGTCTGTTTTCCTTCTGCTAAACGCTGCGCTAATACGTCCACATCAGTAACACTAGTTTGACAGGGGAGTTGTTGCTCAATGATTGAAGATATCGCATTAGAAGTAGCGATATGCCCTCCACCACTATTTCCGGTGACAACATTGATCAAAAACTTTTTTTTTGGATATGAGGGTGATTGCATTGTTTCCATAAATACAAAATATTTCTTAAAAACAAAACTTTTTTTGTTATGCTGCTGTGCGAATTTCTATTCAACTGAGTTCAAAGAGCGACTTCATAAGGAAGGCGATCGTTGGATTAAATGCTTTTGCGAAACATGATGCTCATCCCAGAATGGAAACTGAGCCAATAACCGAAAATAGCGTAGAAGAGGAATTTATAAGAGGACAACGCTTTTCCTAGTTTCAACGGCTCAACAAAAACGTCTGGTGAGTTATCAAAGAGGCTCATGTAAACGTTATAAACTCGATTGTTGAAGCCGAACCAGGGTGTATCGTCATATTTCCGGTCAAAGAAATCTACAGGCTCCCATCCCTGATATCTCCCTAAGGATTCGAGGGTTTCACGCGTGTATACATGAAGGTGGTAGGGGATATGCATACAGTTAAAGTGATCGGGTAAGTCGGGTCGCTTGAGGTCGATATTAGCGGCGTTAGGTGTACTGATTAAAATGTAACCACCAGGAGACAGCATATTATTTAATTTAGTTAATAGATCATTAGGATCTTCAACATGTTCGATGACATCTTGAAGCGAGATGTAATCAAAAGGTCTACGCTGGAGGGTTTTTGGATCGCCAAAGCCGTCCTCTGGCCCATAAGGGTCATATCCATAGGAATTGGCAAAACCACGTTCTTGCAGATATTGTACAAACAGACCGTTAGCACCACAGCCATAATCGAGCAACGAGTCAGTCTTGGAAAACCCATGCTTTGTCAACTGGCGGCACAGATTTCCATAGAGAAATCGATATGACCATGTGAGTATTGCCTTAGCAGTCGGGTATTGTGCGTAGTAGTGGTCAAGATTTACGACATCTAAACAATGTATCGTCTTGCAATCGGGACATCGCCAAACCTGAAACTTTTCGCCTATAAAGGCTCTGATACTGCATGGGAACGTAGAAAATGCAGATTTATCATTTGGATCGACGCGATAATTGCAAATCGAACATTCAAGGCGTTGTTTGGTTGTACTAACGAGTTTTTGTTGAAGCATAATCTTTCTGTGAGAAAATATTAACAATTTTTTAGTCAGAACTTTAGGGAAAGAGTTCTATGTTTTTTATCCATCACAAGTGCGATCACATACTTAAGGGACTTTCTACATAGAATTCGCTATTTCTTTCTCAAACAAACCCAATGCCCGAAGCACTGCATGATCCATGTCATAATACTTGTAATCTCCAAGTCGCCCTGCAAATACTACTGTACCGTTGAGTTTCTCTACCTCTTTAAGGTATAAGCTTAGGCGATCGCGGCTCTGTTCATTGAGAATAGGATAATACGGGTCATTTCTCCCTGGTACATAAGCCTGGGGATATTCCATCACCAAGGTAGTTTTAGGAGAAGTTTGTCCTGACAAATACTTCTGCTCAGTGATGCGAGTGATGTCGTAATCGTTGGGATAATTAACTGTACCCACCTCTTGATACTGCTCTTGATCCAAAGTGTCGAATTGAAAGCGCAGACTACGATAGGGCAATTCACCATACATATAATCAAAAAAAGTGTCAATCGGGCCAGTGCAAAGTAGCCGATGAAACTTAACATCTTTGATAATCTCGCGGTAATCTGCGTTGAGCAGTATCTTAATGTTGGGATGAGCTAGCATTCGCCGGAACATTTCTGTATAGCCTAGCTTAGGCATAGCTTGATAGGGGTCTTGAAAGTAACGGTCATCCCGGCTTATATAAACTGGAACACGTCCTGTTACCCCCCGATCTAAATCCTCTGGTTTCATCCCCCACTGCTTGATTGTGTAATGCAAAAAAACATTTTCATAAATATAATCAGCTAAAAAGCTGAGATCGCCACTAGCACTCTCTCGCAGTTTTAAAATGGGTACTTTCACTCCAAAACCGAAGTTTTCTAAAAGCAAATTCTCCAGCTTCTCTGCATATTTCTCAGGAAAAAGTGCATAGAGAGAATTGAGATTAAAAGGGATAGGGACTTTCTTACCCTCCAAAACTCCTAACACATGATGATAGTAATGCCTCCATTCTGTAAATTGAGACAGATAATCCCATACTTTCTTAGACTTAGTATGAAAGATGTGAGGCCCATATTTATGAACGAGAATGCCATGCTCATTGTAATAATCGTAGGCATTACCCCCAATGTGGTCTCGCTGCTCTACAATCAGTACTCTCTGTCCAAGTTGAGTTGCTAGCCGTTCAGCCATTACACAGGCCGAGTATCCGGCTCCTACGATCAGCCAATCAAATAGCATATTATTTCACTCAGGTTATTTTTTTCGGATTGCTATATTCATCAAACTGTCGAGGATAACTGCTTATTTATCTCAACCGTTAGAGAAGGCGCAACTGAGAAAGAACTTTCAAGCATTTGTTCCAAAATATCAACAACTTCAAATACTCCTTGATTGTCGATCGCAGCAGCGTTGTCACGGTACTGAGCTAGAGTTTCCGGTTGGATTAGCTTTGCTACAGTTTGGTTAATATCCCGAAAATCGCGGACTACAATACCAATCTCATTTTTTTCAATCCACTCAGCCGAGGGTCGTTCTTGAAACATACTTAAGGCGTTGCAATCTGTAATTACTGGCAATTTCATTGCTATAGCCTCGCTGACACCTACAGAGCCAGATTTCCCAATAAAGAAATCTGACAGATGCATGTAGTAGGGGATTTCATTAGTAAAAGTTTCAATGAACCTTGGTAAGCGACTCTGTTGACGGCGCAAAGTATTTGCTATTTCTTCATTGCGTCCGCAGATAAAAATGAGTTGTAGATTTAGTGATGATTTCTCTAGAGAATCGGCAATTTCTAGCATTGCTTTTGATCCTTGACTACCAAAAGTGATTAAACCTGTAGGTAAATCTGGATCTAGACCTAAGCGTTCTCTTTCAATTCGGCGATCGCTATTTACGGGTTCAGAAAATCGAGGATGAATTACCACTCCGGAAGTGCTGAAGATTCGCTCTTGCGTATAACCCAAGTTTTTTGCTTGTTCAACTGCTCGTTGAGTAGGACAAATTAAGAATTGTGCTTGTGGATCAATCCAGAAGTGGGGTGGAGAATCGGCATGATCGGTCATTACGGTTGTAAAAGGCACACTGGGCGATACTGCTTGCAAGCTTTGATTAATCAGCCCGTTGATATAAGGCAGTAATGAAACCACCATATCAGGTTGATGCTGCTGCCAGTATTTTTTAAAACGTCCTAACCAAGCAAAATGAGAAAGGCGTATTTGTAATTTGAATGAGGGAACTAAGAAAGGGTCATTAATAATTTTTGCCCACTCTTTTTTAAGTATCAGTTGATTGTAAACATAATGTGGAGCAGTCGTGCCAATGATTTCTTTGAAAGCATCGACTATATGAATTTCCCAAGGCAATTGCCGCTTTTCAATCACTTTTTGCAAAGCATTAGCTGTGCTGCGATGACCTGCACCTAAATCATAAATCATCAAATATACTTTTTTCATGGTTTTACCATTTGGTTTGCTTCGGATTAGTGACAATCTTTTTTAAATTTCATATCTAAATTTGACAACATTATCTTTCAATGGTTTTGTCTGATGTTACTGTTAGCATTGATTTACTTCCACTGAATTTCGACGCAACAGGCTTTTGATTCTCGATGCGGAGTTGATTGAGCTTACCTACTCTCATCCACTGGTAAACTGTGTCTCCAAACTGGGGGAAAATTTGCCACAGCCCCATCAGCAGTTTTGATATAGTTGCTGTTATCGGATCTTGATTGACAATTACTTCTGCCTGATTCTGCTTAATAGCTCGGATGACGGCTTTTGCTACATCATTTGGTGTAGATGCGCCTGCTAACTTTGGTATCGGTACGCCAGTATCGGCAATCATTCCCTCACCAGAAACATATCCTGGACAGATTGCAGAAATCTTTACGCCAGTACTAACTAGTTCTTGCCTGAGTGCATCAGTCCACATTAGCAAACCAGCTTTGCTGGCAGAGTAAACACTGTTGTAAGGGTTACCCTTTTTACCAGCCAGAGAAGCAATATTAACAATGTGACCTCTGCTATGGGCTAACATCATTGGTAGTACCAAACGACTTAATTCCATCCCCGATAGCAAGTTAATTGTTAATATTGACTGCAACTCCGCAGTAGAATAATCTTGAAATTGCCTATATATTTCTATACCTGCGTTGTTAATCAAAATGTCAATTGGCCCTGCAACCTGATTAATCTGTTGAACGAGGTTTGGCAGATCCTCTAGCTTACTGAGGTCATATCTAATACCTAACCAGCGACCTCCTAAAGCTTTGACTTCGGCAGATACTTGATCTAGTGCCTCTTGCGATCGCGAGACACCAACTATAGTTGCCTTTTCTTTTGCCAAAGCACGAGCAATAAACACTCCTATCCCGCGTGAGGCTCCTGTCAGAAGTACTGTCTGACCTGCAATAATTGTCATGTTTGCTTAACATCCTTTTTCATCAGTACCAACCTAGTTTAGGAAATAGCAACACTTTCCTTAAGAGAAGGGAAATGCTTACCACCCAGTTCAATTTGCTCCTGTTCAACTCCAGTTTTGATTCTGGCAAGTAAATATTTCCAGTCAGAGGCGATGATATTTGTGCCATGATCTGGTTCTATCAAACTGGCTAAGGCAATATTGCTGCCATATTTATTCACTAGATTGTATATACCTAAAAAATTAAAAACTCCTGATTCATAAGTTCCACAAGGAACGGAGGGATTTTGAACTCCAGTGCAGTATTCATGGGGTTGCAACCACTCTTTTGAAGGATATCCGTGGAAATGAACCATTGGCATCCCATTTTCAATTAACTTTGGTGCGTATAAAGCAGCAGCCAGTGCGATCGCCACCATGACATAGATATCATAAGAGGGTTTGATATCACCGACTACAGAATTAAGACCTTTTGGCAACTGGAGTAATAACCTGTCTTGTAATCCAACCCTAAATACGTCTGTTTCTAAATTCAGGTTTGTTTTATTTGAGCCGGAACGAGCACTGGCAAGCCAGATGTCTGGTATCTGTTTAAATAGGTCTTTTTGGGCAATCTTGGTTTTGATATACCTTCTACCGATTTCATTTTGACGCAGTTCATCACGGCTGAATCCTGCGATCGTTGATAAACTGTCCCACTCCCTCTCGGATATTTCTACAGCTCCTATATATTGTGGCGCTTCGGCGTAAGCAACAAAACCGTAAGAAACTCCTGTTCTACCATTTATCATCCAGTCCACAATATCTCGGTGGGACTTTCTTTTCATCACATCGTTAATTTTAAAACCAGAAGGTAGTAAGTCTGTTGATGCTAACTCATTACCTAATTTGACTAATTGACCTGCATAGACAGATGTTTTTGAGTCATATTCACCAATTTCAAATCGACTTAAAGGTAATGGTTGAATTGGGACAAATATTTTAGGGATTAAAGACTTAGAAACAAACTCGTCAAGTAACTTTGTAGAAAATACCGAGTCGGAAAGATTCATGTTTAAGATAGAGATATTGGTGTTGTCAACCCCAATAACAATTTCCGAAAAGTTCTTAATTAAGGTATTTACACCAATTGGAATTTTTTGTTGATAAGGTGTTTTTGGATCAATTAGCTTTGGATTGAGTTTTGTTAAAACGATCGCTTGCGTATTTGTTGGGTCTTCAAGTGGTTGGACACTCTCTTCAGCCCAACTGATAAATTGCATAATTTTAGAAGCAGATATCGGGCTATTGTTGAAAACAAAACGAGAATATAATCGATACAGCAATTCTGCTACAAATATCTTCGCTTTACCAAATAAAGAAGGATGTTTTTCAACATCTACAACAGCATTAACACCTGATTTAACCACCCTTGTGGTGATATTTCTTTTCCAATTAACTAAAGGAATAGTAATTTCGTAGTTAAACTCTTTAGTTGCTTCTTCCCAAGATAAAATCTGAACTCCGTTTTCTTCTAATTTATGTTCTAACTCTTTCCTAAACTGTAAAACTGTTTCTTCTTTGTAACCATTAGGCAAAGGTCTAAAAGTAACTTTTAGCCGATTTGCCATAATTTTTGGATCGATGACAGGAGGGATAAAACCTGTAATTTTCCGACAATAACCACCAATCAAACGGCCAATTGTTTGCAAACTCAGGTCTTGAGTTTTAGTTGTATTATCACTAACAGTATCACTGCTTTTTTGCAGAAAGGCGAGAATTTCTGTTTTACGTTCAGCTAGTTGTGTGCGGATTTCTGGTGTTAATAATCCTTTAGGAGAATTAATCTTGAGTTTATCATTATCTGTCCACAACTGAACGCCTTGATGATTAAGATTTTCCAAAAATTCTGATACGTTCATAGATTCACCATCTTTGTTGTTATGTAATTTTTTCTTAAACAGCTTTGGTGTTAAATTTCAAAGGTTTCTGATTCAGAAGCTTCTACTTCTTTGGCTAAGTGCTGTGAAAGAGACTCTATAGTGGGATAATGCACCAATAGAAGTGGAGACATATCAAGTCCGAGGAATTGTTTTCCAGCACTAGAAATGGCGATCGCTAGCACGGAATCTAAACCGTAACTATCAAAAGGTAGCCGGATATTGATTTCATCGGGTTTGACTCCCAGTTCTTGGGCAATTTGGTTAACTAACCAAGCTTGAATATCTTCTGCTGTCAGAGACTTGAGACTTAGCTGCTGCAATGTTATGTTGGTCTCCTCTTCAGTTTCGGTCTGCTGGTGTTGCTTCTCTAATAGCTGAAATAGTCTAGGCAGCAAATTCAATTCTGCTTGTGAGAGTTCTGCGGTCATTTCTAACTGCTTGACTAATTGTTTGAAATCTGCGTTATTGAGAGATTTATTTGGGGAAAAGCTCTCAACTTTATCGTGCCCATTCCGATTAGCTCCAAACCAGTGACGCTTTCGCTGCCAGGGATAGGTTGGTAATTGCAGACGTTGACGCGAGTAATCTAGATCAAAAGCTAACCAGTCTACTTTTGCCCCATGTACATATAAAGCTCCCAAACTTTCTAGTAGCTGTTGCCAATCTTCTTTTTCTGGATGCAGACTAAGAAGCGAAAGTTTTTCAGTTTCAGATAAGCGATCGCTACCTATTTCTACAAATATTTCATACCCCTGTTGAGCTATAATATTCACGCTGGCAGCATTTACGGGTTGTCGTAGTTGCTGACACCAGTACTGAGGGGTAGCTATTTCACCAGTTATATGAGAAATTACGGGAATTCGTGGTTGGGAATAGGTTACTTCCCTAGCGATTTGCTCAAACTCGTCTACTTGGGATTTGGCAACCAACTTTAAGCCATTTTCCAAGCTGAAAACTCCAGCTACACAGGCAGCAACGTATTCCCCAATATCATGACCCATAACTGCGGTGGGTTCTATACCCCAGGATTTCCATAATTGGAAAAGGGCATATTCTAGGGAGAAGAGGGCAGGGGGGGCAGGGGGAGATTGAGAGAAAAGTATCTCTAGTAATGGTTGCTCTAAGTAAGGACGCAGGATTTGATCGCAATGGTCGAGGGTAGCACGGAAGGTAGGTTGAGTTTCGTAGAGTTTACGCCCCATTTCTAGATACTGGGAGCTAAAGCTTGTGAAAATGAAGGCTATTTTAGGAGAACCTGCGACCTTTCCTTTAAATAACCCTGCTACTTCTTGCCCACCCCTGAAGGCGGCTAGCTTTTCATAAAGTTCGGTAGATGAAGATGCTACCACACTTAAGCGATGCTGAAAGTGCGATCGCCCGCTATTGGCACTAAAGCAGATATCTCCTAAAGCTAAGTCTGGGTTAGCAGCCAAGTGCTTCTCATACCGTTCGGCTAACTCGATTAGAGCTTCGTCTGTCTTCGCTGATAGTGCCAGTAGGTGTAGGGGGCGTTCTATTGAGCTTGGCGCTACTTCTGAAATTGGAGCCTCTTCCAGAATTACGTGAGCGTTAGTGCCGCTAAAGCCAAAGGTATTCACTCCCGCCAGTCTGCGCTTTGCTCCTACAGTCCAGGGCATTAGCTCAGTCGGAACTTTTAGGCTGAATTCATCCCATTTAATATAAGGATTAGGCTGCTGAAAATGCAGGTGGGGTGGAATTTCTCCATGTTGCAGAGCCAGCACCACCTTAATTAAACTGGCGATCCCAGAAGCGGGTTCTAAGTGACCAATGTTGGTTTTTACTGAACCAATAACCAAAGGTTTATCTTGAGGACGATTCTTACCAAACACTGCCCCCAAAGCTGCTACTTCAATCGGTTCTCCAACTGATGTCCCTGTACCCTGAACCTCTACATAGTCAATCTGGGCTGAGTCTAGGCCACTATTTTCTAAAGCTTGGCGAATCGTAGCTTGCTGAGACATCCCATTAGGAGCAATTAAGCTACTACTGCGACCATTGTGGTTTACCGCAGAACCCCGAATCAAGGCTAAGATATTGTCCCCGTCAGCCAAGGCATCTTTGAGGCGCTTTAGAACAACGACACCACACCCTTCTCCTTTTACAAAGCCATTAGCAGCAGCATCAAAGGTTTGACAGCGACCGTTAGGATTTAGCATGTGCGACTTGGAGAGAGCAATGCTGGTGTCTGGTACGAGATTCAAGCCAACTCCGCCAGCTAGGGCTAAATTGCACTCTCCCAGCCGCAAACTTTGACAAGCTAAATGCACTGAAACTAATGAAGAAGAACAAGAAGTATCGATCGCCATACTCGGGCCTTTTAGCCCTAAAATATACGACAAGCGCCCAGCCGCTACGCTCAAGGAGTTGCCGATCGCGCTAAAAGCGTCGATTTGGGTTGAGTCTCCTATTGACGACATTACCTTGCTGTAATCATTGAGGTAAATGCCGATAAACACTCCTGTAGAACTGTTATACAAATGCTCTGGTGCAAGAGTTGCATTTTCTAAAGCCTCCCAACCAACCTCTAGTAAGAGTCGTTGTTGAGGATCTATACTTGCTGCTTCTCTAGCTGAAATCCCAAAGAATTCTGGGTTAAAACCATCTACCTGAGTCAAAAAGCCGCCTTTGCTGGTACACACTTTGCCAGGAGCATCAGGATCTGGGTCATAGAATTTTTCAATATCCCAACGGTCAGCAGGAACTTCAGTAATGGCATCAACTCCGTTGCGTAACAGTTGCCAGAATGCCTCTGGATTGTCAGCACCTGGAAATCGGCAACCCATGCCAATGATGGCAATTGGTTCTCGTTTGGCGTACTCCAGCAGGTCAACTTTAGCTTGTAGGTCTTCAATAGCCCGAAGTGCCCGCTTGATGGGTGATACAGTCTTTTCTTGTTCTGAATTCATCTGTTCAATACCTCATGCTCTCTAATTTACCAAGTAACAGTGCTTCAGCTTCGCTGTCTGATAAATCGTCAAAATATGACTCAGCTACAACTTGCTCCTCATAGTTGGTTTCTTCTAACTGCACAGCAGATTCATCAGAAAATGCCGCGATCGCTTCTTTAAGTAGATAATCGACAAGCGCTTCTATTGTGGGATAGTCAAAAATTAAAGTTGCAGGTAGAGAACAACTCAGAGTACTTTCCAAACGGTTCTTCAACTCCACCGCCATCAGAGAATCTATGCCTAGATCAAGAAAACCTTGCTGCGGCTCTAATTCCGATGAATCAATCCCCAGAAGCTTAACAAGTTCAGTTTGGATGTGAGCAATTAAAAGAGTTTGTCGCTCATTTACAGGGGCTATCTCTAACTGTTGTAAAAATTTTGTTCGCTGCAACGATGGTTTGTTATCTATTGCAATGAAAGATTCCAGAAATGGCAAAACCACACCTTGAGGAATTTGTTGGCAGAACTTAGACCAGTTAACTGGCAATACTCCTACTTGGGCTGTATCCTTTCCTAGCAAATTTCCTAATATCTGCAATCCCTGCTCTAGTGGTATTGACTCAATTCCTTGGGCAGCTAATCTTGCTTGGTGGTGGTTTCCCAGAGTTGTAGCCATGCCAGCATCTTTCCAGAGTCCCCAGTTGATGCTCAATCCTGGCAGTCCCGACGCCCGACGATAATCGGCTAAGGCATCCATGAAAGCATTAGCGGCTGCATAATTTCCTTGACCTGGCGAACCTAATAATGCGGCAGCAGAGGAAAATGTTACAAAGAAATCCAATTGTAACTGCTGACTCAATGTGTGCAGAATCCAAGTTCCTTTGACCTTTGCTGCCATAACTTGCTCGAAGGACTTCCAGTCCTGCTGTAGGAGAATGCCATCCTGAAGCATACCAACAGCGTGGAAAATTCCTCCCAGAGGCGGCATTGAGTTCTTAATATCCTCGAATACTCTGACCATATCACTGCATTGGGCTACATTAGCTTGGGCGAGCGCTACCTTAGCTCCCATGTCTTCCATCTTAGCGATCGCTTGGAGTACTTCAGCAGATGCCTTTTTGCGTCCAGTCAGCATTAAATGCCGCGCCCCTTGCTCTACCATCCACTGTGCTACTTTTAGCCCTAACGCCCCCAGCCCTCCAGTAATCAGATATGTACTATCTGAGTGTAGAGACATTGATCGAGCCTCTGGAATTTCGCTGCGGATCAGACGAGCCACATAACGCTGTCCTTCTCGAAAGGCGATTTGGTCTTCCCCCTGAGAATCCCAAATCTCTGCTAACAGATTTACTGCTTCATCTGTGGGAGCATCGGGAGCTAAATCTAGTAGTCCTCCCCACAACTTGGGATGCTCTAAAGCAATAACTTTACCCAATCCCCACAAAGAAGCCTGGGCTGGAGCTTGCAATGAAGAGACTGCTGGTACTGCTCCCCTGGTTACTAACCACAAACGGGGCGAGGCGAAGCGATCAGCAAGAGCTTGTACTAAATGCAGGGTACTGGCACAACCAAGAACCTGAATCTTTTCTAGCAAAGGGATAGTTAATTCTGAAGTCAATCCTGCTTCTAAGCTCCAGAGGTGAACAACTCCTTTTAAAGGTAACTTGTTAGTTTCCATTACCTCTTGGAAAAGCCGCTCAAAATCGGCTGGGTTCGATGGATTAACACTCCAAGTTCCAGGCTGTTTAGCTTGATAGCTGTCTCCAGGATAAACCAGAAAACAACTTTCACCCCGCTCTTGTAAAAGATGGGCTAGGGCTTCTCCAACACCCCAGCTGTCAGCCAAAATCATCCAGCTACCAGATTCGTGAGCGCTGATTTGGGTCAACTGACGCGGCTTGGGCTGCCAACTAACTTCGTAAAGCCAATCTTTGTAGGATGCTGCTGTTAGTTGTTGTTGATGTTGCTTGGCTAATATTTCTAACAGTTTAGGCAGTACTTTAATTTCTTCTTGAGAGAATTCTGTTGCAGTTTGTAAGTATTTGGCTAGTTGTTGAGTCTCTCCTTGATGCAAGAGATTGAAGATTTGAGTCTGGATACGATCTGGGGATAAAGACTCTATTTTTGAATGCCCATTATTAACTGCTTCAAACCAATAGCGCTGGCGTTGAAATGGATAATTCGGTAACACCACTTGACGACGGGCATAGTCTCTATCAAAGCCATTCCAGTCTATGAAAGCGCCACTGACGTACAATACCGCCAAACTGTCAAGAAGTTGTTGCCAATCTTCACGACGAGGACGCAAGCTAGGTAGCCAAACTCCCTCTCCCTCTGGTAAACAGTGACGACCCATTCCCATTAGTATTGGCTTGGGGCCGATCTCTACAAATATCTTGTAGCCTCTCTGATACAGCGCCTCCATACTGTCTACAAATCGTACTGGCTGCCGCACATGATTGCACCAATACTCAGGAGTAGCGATTTCATCTGTAATTGGTTGACCAGTGAGATTGGAAATTAGGCTGATTTTAGGTGAAGAGTAGGTAATATTTTTGGCTATTTGCTCAAACTCACTTAGTATTGGTTCCATTAAGGGAGAGTGGAAAGCATGAGAAACTTGTAATTTTTTCGTCGTGATTCCTTCTGTCCGCAAAATGCTGGTGATTACTTCTGTAACGTGGCGATCGCCAGAAATTACTATTATGTTAGGGCCATTAATGGCAGCAATCGTCACTTGGGGATAAGGTTGAATAATTGAGGTTACTAAAGCTTCCGACGCAAATACCACCATCATCTCACCATCTTGGGGCAACGCCTGCATCAGACGAGCGCGTTCGGCAATCAGCTTCAGACCATCTTCTAAACTAAATATCCCTGCGACACAAGCAGCCGCATATTCACCGACGCTATGCCCCATGACTGCATCTGGCTTGATCCCCCAGGATTCCCATAATCGAAACAGAGCATATTCCAGAGCAAACAAGGCTGGTTGAGTGTAGGCAGTTTCATCTAAAGATGAAGATTTGCCCGCTTCAGGATAGAGAATCTCAAGTAAAGGCTGGTTAAGGTATGGATGCAGAATTTGGGCACATTTGTCAATAGCTTGCCGAAAAATCGGTTGGGTATCGTAGAGTTGGCGACCCATACCGACATACTGCGATCCTTGACCGGTGAATAAAAATGCTAGCTTCGGCAACTTCTTTTTCGTTACTTGCCCACTCTTAAGACCGGAAGTATCTTCTCCAGCGCTAAAAGCACTCAATTGCTGACACATTTGTACAGCAGATTCACTAATAACAGCGAGGCGATGCTCAAAATGCGATCGCCCTGTATTGCTACTGAAGCAGACATCCGCCAACGACACTTCTGGGTGAGACGCAAAGAAATCTTGATACTGTTGTGCTAGTTCCGCTAGAGCCGGAGCAGTTTTCGCCGATAGGGTCAGAATGTGCTGGGGGCGTTCGGCTTCACTCGTGACTGGGGTTTGCAGTGACGCTTCTTCTAAAATTATGTGGCAATTAGTGCCACCGAAGCTAAAAGCGCTAACCCCTGCCAAGCGACTTCCAGGGTAAGACCAAGGCTGTAGCTCAACAGGGATGGCAAACGGTGTACCTTCCAGAGAAATATAAGGATTAAGCTGCTTAAGGTGCAGATGGGGGGCAATTTCCCGTTGTTGCATTTGTAAGACCACCTTGATCAAGCCAGCCATGCCAGCAGCACCTTCCAAATGACCAATGTTGGTCTTGACTGAGCCAATCCAACAGGGTTGGTCTGGGGAACGACCTTCCATCAGCACGGCTTTGAGGGATTTAACCTCAATTGGGTCTCCTAAAGAAGTGCCAGTGCCGTGAGCTTCCACATAGCTAATCTGGGCTGGCGCAACTCCAGCCTGTTCTAGGGCTTGGCGAATAACCGCTTGCTGAGAAGGCCCATTCGGGGCTGTCAGTCCATTACTTGTACCATCTTGGTTGACTGCCGAGCCTCTAATCAGCGCCAAAATCTTGTCTCCATCATGGAGGGCATCTTCTAGACGCTTAAGTACGATGATACCGCAACCTTCTCCTCTGCTATAACCATCAGCACTAGCGTCAAAGGTCTTACAGCGACCGTCAGGAGCCATCATCTGAGCTTGAGAGCAAGAGATTGCAGGCTCTGGAGCTAACATCAAGTTAACTCCTCCAGCGAGGCAGAGATTGGACTCTCCGTTTCGCAAACTCTGACAAGCTAAATGAATTGCTACTAATGACGAAGAACAAGCCGTATCTATGGCCATACTGGGGCCGCGCAGATTCAGCAAGTAAGATAGACGATTGGCGGCAATGCAAGGAGTGGTACCGGTGGCACTAAATGCACCGATCTGAGAAGAGTCTTTATAGATAATTTTGTGGTAGTCAGCGTTGGTAATACCAATGAATACCCCCGTTTGGCTACCCGTTAGAGTTTTTGGTACAACCCCAGTATTTTCTAAAGCTTCCCAAGCTACCTCTAACACCAATCTTTGTTGGGGATCAATATGTTCTGCCTCGCGGGCAGAAATTCCAAAAAAGCTGGGATCAAACAAATCTACCTGATCTAAAAAACCGCCCGAACGGGAGTTCATTTTGCCTGGTGTAGCTGGCTTAGATTCATAAAAGGCGTCTATATCCCATCGTTCTGGTGGTACTTGGGCGATCGCATCTACTCCATTACGCAAGAGATGCCAAAAGGACTCAGGATTTTTAGCTTTGGGAAAACGGCAACCAATGCCAACAATTGCTATGGCTTCCATCAAAATATTATGCCTCTTTTTAACTAATTACTAATTCGTAGTTAAGAATTCAATTACGAATTGCGAATTAGGGATTTCCAAGAAATAAATTACCCAAATAAACAAACCGCAGAGACGCCGAGAACACAGAGAACACACAGGAATAAAGAAGAGAGTTGTTTGGATATTTTTTATTTGGAAGTCCCTGATGAATTGCTTTAACTCTCTTGAGCCAAAACCGATTTGGAGAACTCTTTAAAGACCGGAATATTGTTTTGAATTGCTTTGTCAACTGAGGCTCCAGCAGCCATGATCCCCATGTTACGGTTGACAGACCACTGATAGTCTAGGCGACTAAATAATCTTTGCATCAATTCCAAAAGACTATGATGATATTTTAGCGCGGTTTGGAAGCCTTCATGTTCTTGGCAGAAGCATTTTTCCATCCAATTGAGTGCTTCTTTGGTTTCCATGTTGAATAGAGGAGACTTCAAAAGCTTATAGAAAAAGAGCATTAACATGGGGTCATCGTAAACACAACGACCGGGTAAAACTCCAGAAAGTCCGCTCAAAAGGTTGCGTTGGATCTGATAGACTATCGAACCAGATATAAATTTCTCGTAAGCAGTTGGCTTTGGGAAATCCTTATACATATCTCTGGCAATCGTTTGAGAGATCGTGGTATGAAAAGCCTCGTCCAATAAGTGGTAATAGGAAACAGCTGTTGGGGTGGGAATATACTCGCCTTTTTGCTCTAACTCTCGGTAATACCTCACATAAGGATATTCTTGATTTTTGAGAATCGCATTAGCAGTGTAGCGCAAAGAATAGTACTGACATGCCATAAACGGCGACATACCCCAGTTAACAGTAAAAAACCTTAACCAGTAGCGGGGTGCGATTCGCCCTGCTAATCCATCTGCTGGTGCAGGAATAGGCTCGCCTTTTTCCTCTAAATCTCTCAAATACTGAGAATAATACTGTTTTTTATCGCTCAACATTGTCTTAGCGATCGCAGTTAAGGTATTGTCTCGCTGTGTCGAAAAGGGAGAACTTCCTTGAGTAGAGGTGAAATACTCGCGCACAGGTTGAGGAATCAAAAGATTAAGCCAACTATTATTGTCTTTTTCTGTTTTGCCATAAAGGGAATTACCTAATATGGTTTTGCCGACAATACCCATTTTCGATTTGTAACCTATCTTTTGAAAGGTACGAATGTGGTAGCTTTCTTGATCGGTTTCAAAGTCCAGTTCATCACATAGTGTTTCGTAACCACCAACGGCACGAAAAACACCAGACGTAACCATGTTGTAAATACTTGTACTGGCTTCGCTAACAGCAGTATGGTTATAATTGCCAACCCAATAAAGATGGTTAAGCGCTAGTTTTTGTGTGTCAGAAGCAGCATCGTAAAGAGGAGTTCCATAAAGAAGCGAAAGGTCGGGTTTACTCCAATAATAATTGCTATTTTTGGCGTAATTGAATTCATTACCAAGTTCTTTAATTTTCTCGGTATAATCTGAGTCTTGATTATTTTGGTAAGTTTTTTCAATGCGTTGGAAGTGCTTTGGCTCCTGCGCTTCTAACGGAGTCAGAGTTTTGTTTATAGTTACCATGATTTTCTCCTGAAATAATCGTTAGATGGTAGTGACAATTTTCACTGATGCTGGCGTGAAATATGAAGAGAATTGAGATTAACTTTTAGCTTTTAACTCTGAGTTCAAATGCTGAACTAGAGCCTCGACAGTCGGATAATCGTACAGTAGGGTTGGATCAAGTTCACATCCCAACCAGTCTTCTAGGTCACCTGTCAAACCAACTGCTGCTGAAGAGTCTAAACCATAGCGGTCAAAAGGTATTGTGACTTCGATCTCCTCAGAATCAACTTCCAGCAAGTCAGCTAGATAAGAGACTATCCATACTTGAATCTCTGTTGCTGTTGGGATCTGCTTGAGTGCAACTGTAGGTGTGGTATTTACTTCAATATTCTGCATTGTCATGGTTTAAGTCCTTGCCTATGTAGATGTTTTAACAATCAAATGCGTTTAATTTTGGCACTACCCAATTTTTTCACTGCAACCATACCTCTTTTAGAAATATTCACATTTCAAACCAAGCTAAAAAACTTTAGAAGATAAATGATCCCAGCATCTGGAGCTATCTGCCACTACTGCAACTCAGCTATTGGAAATCGATGATAGTTGTCAATCTAACTGCCTATAGATAGACCTGTAGAGAGTTTGCAGGTATTTATTTGCGATCGCTCTCTTCTGTGATCGGATTTAATCAAAAACTCATCAAAGCATGATAGTTGTCCATTTAACTGCCTATAGATAGACCTATAGAGAGTTTGCAGGTATTTATTTGGGATCACTCTCTTCTGTGATCAGATTTAATCAAAAACTTATCTTGGATATCTGTTATTTAGTTGGATCGGTTTGAATCTTTTCTTAGATAATCCGATTGCTGTTCATAGGTGCTTAGTAGGTGTTAACTGCTTTAGAACAGAATCAACGTCTGCTTCTAGATCCTTAAACTTAGCTTTGTCCTGAGGATTCTCAGTCCAATCCTCCATCACATCTAAGCTACCGGAAAGAAATGCAGTTCGACAAGCTTGACGGCGAATTTTGCCACTAGAGGTTTTGGGAATACTTCCAGTCTTGATGAGTACTGTAGCAAATATATCCAGCCCATGCTGTCCAATCACTGCTTGTCTAACATTTCCGACAATTTCTTGAACGTTTAACTTCCGCAAGTAACTCCGTTCTACCTCCTGAACAATAACTAGTCGTTCGGAACCCTTGAAATCGATGGAAAATGCTGCTCCTGAGCCAGGTTTAAGGGCTGGATGACTATTCTCAACAGTTAGTTCAATATCTTGTGGATAATGATTTTGCCCTCTAATGATAATTACATCTTTGAGTCTCCCTGTAATAAATAACTCCCCATCTTGCAAAAATCCTAAGTCTCCAGTGCGAAAAAATGGGACTGAAGTTGCACTATCGCTAACACCAGTATCTACTAAATACGCATGAAAAGTTTTCTCTGTCTCCTGAAGTTGATTCCAATAACCTTGAGCAACACTCCGGCCTGCTACCCAGATTTCCCCCACTTGCTCAGGCGCACACATCGTTAAGGATTGGGGATCAACAATAACAACTTTCTGATCAGAAGGACTTTGCCCACAACCTACTATTGTCTGGATATCTCCCCGACTCTCATGCTGCTTTACAATTCGGTTTTGCTCTAATGCTGCTTTTTCTACGTTGCAAGTGATTGGTAAAGCTGTTTTCTCACCTCCGCTTACTATCAGAGTGGTTTCTGCCATACCGTAACAAGGATAAAATGCTTCCTTGCGAAAGCCACAAGGTGCAAAAGTAGAAGCAAACTGCTCCAAAGTCTCAGCACGGACAGGTTCAGCACCAGTAAAGGCAACCTCCCAACTGCTGAGATCGAGAGTCGCTAACTGTTCGGGTGTCACCTTGCGAATGCAAAGATCATAAGCAAAGTTTGGCCCGCCACTAGTTGTAGCTTTGTAGTGAGATATTGCCTGCAACCAACGAATTGGTTTTTGGAGAAAATCTACTGGAGACATAAGAATGCAAGGAACCCCTAAATATAAGGGTTGCAAGACATTTCCAATGAGTCCCATGTCATGGAAAACAGGCAACCAACCAACAACAATAGTTTTGTTTGTATGTCCGAAGGCTTTCTCAATCATCCGCTCGTTATGCAACAGATTCCCATGAGTGATCATCACACCCTTTGGTGTCCCTGTAGAGCCAGATGTATACTGGAGGAAAGCTAAGGTATTACCGATCAATTCTTGCGGCTGCCATGCTTGTGCTAGATCGTTATTCAACTCATCGGTAGCTAGCCAATGCAATCCAGAAATTTCTAAATCTTCTTGAGTGAAGCCAGTTTGGAGGTTATCTAAAATAGATTTAGAAGTCAGTACAATCTTGGCTTGGGCATCTGCGGCTATTGCCTGCAATCTGGACAATTTTTGATTTCGTCGGGGTGGATATGCCGGAACAGCAATAACGCCTGCATATAAACATCCAAAGAAAGCAGCAATAAAATCTAGACCGGGTTGATATAGAAGCAAAGCACGTTCACCGCCAAGATTTAGAGCCTGAAGACTAGCTGCGATCGCTTGTGCTTGCACATGTAACTCTCTATAAGTCAACGAGGCTGCTTCTGTCTCTACACTTTGTAAAAAAGTATAAGCTTTCTGTTCAGACTGATTTTTTGCTCTATAAATCAGCAATTCAACTAACGTTGAAAAATGATGCGGACTTATCAAGCTGTTGGAATAAACACTCATTCAATGTGCCTCTATTCAATTACAGTTATTTTTGTCAGGTAGATATTATCTTTAATCTGCGTCAGAAATTTAGGGCGATCGCATGATGTCAATAAGACTATCTTATTTTCTAAAGATTCTGAGTTAAGCTCACTAAACCCTGTATATTAACAAAGATTTAAGTGAGGGGTTTAAAGCTTAGAAAATAAATTAAATTACAAATACTGATTTATTCGTTGCTGATTCACGTTCGTTGTGAGCAAAATTAATTTAGATGGGTTTACCCGATTCCACAGATTATAGATAACTTTTGTTTTTGCTTGATAATTTTAGAATATAGTTAATTGTTTTATAAGTCAATACACCATTTAAAATTTTCTAATACAATCCTTATATT